>DAOTXC010000034.1:0-17102 GCA_034435555.1 Anaerolineae bacterium | reverse complement strand
AAATCTGCTAAATCCGCCCAATCTGCTGATAAGCATTTTCGTGCTGGATGGCGTGCACCAGCACCGCTGTCTCCCTAGAAAATAGCCTGAGCGTAAGACAGGTTGGCAACCTGGCCTACATTTTCATCCTCGGTGGTGTACCGGAGGAACATGAGGACTTCTCAGAAATAGTTCGCGCTACGTAGAAGAGGCGGCGCATCTGGCCGAGATACCCATCTCTTCGTTGAAGTTGCCCATTTGCCAGAATGGTTTACACTTATGGAGAGGCGGGGGGAGGTGTAAAGACGATGGCGGTGATGAACTCTGAGCGACCAGAACTATTGCCTGCGACAACCCGGCTGCATGGCTTACAGCTTGCACTGGCGCGGGCGCTCTGGGCGACGCTGGTGTTGTTGACGCTGACGCTCTTTGCGGCGGGATTGGCCCCCTATCGCGCCAAATTGAGCGAGGGATTCGCCGCGCGCCAGCCATTGTTGGAGCAGTTAGGCATCTCTTCGCAAGGCTACCTCGGCTACAACGTGGCGTTGCAGATTGGCTTCATGGCGGTCTTCACCGCTGTCGGGGCCATCATCTTCTGGCGCAAGTCCGATGATGTGCTCACGTTGATGGTCTCGCTGACGTTGATCACCTTCGGGGCCTACCTCTCTGAGCCTTCGTATCTTGCTCGGATTCGCCCGCTCTGGGTGGTGGTGGATACGGTTGGCGCGGTCTCGATTCTGTTCTTCACCTACACCTTCCCCGATGGTCGCTTGGTGCCCCGTTGGACGCATTGGGCCGGGATTACCTTTTTCGTCTGGACCTTCGCCTGGCATCTCTTCCCGCGCGCCTTCTTTAGCCCCTGGCAGTGGCCGGGGGTCTGGGAGTTCATCGCGCTGTTGCTCTGGTACGGCAGCGGGCTGGCGGCGCAGGTGTATCGTTACCTGCACATCTCCACGCCGACGCAGCGCCAACAGACCAAGTGGGTGCTCTATGGGCTGCTGATTGCGCTTGCCGGTTACTTCATCTCCGATTTGCCCAGCTATGTGCCTGCGTTGGAGCAATTGACCTTCTTCGCGTTGCTGGAGGCGCTGGACAGCCATCCAATTTACTACCTCGCCATGTTGATGATCCCGATCACGATTGGGATTTCAATCCTGCGCTATCGCCTCTGGGATGTGGATCTGTTGATCAATCGCAGCCTGGTCTACGTGACGGTGATGGTGCTGCTCGGCGGCCTCTATGTCTTGCTGTTGCATGGAGTGATGGTCATGGCGACGCGGGTTTTATCCGCGGATGCGAGTGGCTTTGCGATCTTTGTGGCGACGTTGGGGGCGGTGACGGCCTTCACGCCGCTGCGCCGCGCTGTGCAGCGTGGCGTGAACCGTGCCTTCTATCGCTCCCGCTTCGATTACGACCAGCTCCTACCGGAACTCATCACGCAGCTCGCCACTAACATTGTGCCTGAACGCCTGCTCCCCCTGCTCACTGCGGAGATTCCCGCCCGGTTGCAGATTGAATCGGCCTCGCTGCTAGTGCTTGATCAGGATGAATTGGCGCTCGTTGACGCGCGCGGCCCGGAGGAGGGCGCGATTGCGGCCTCGCATCCGCTGGTGCAGGAGCTGCGGGCCTGGGGGCGCGCGGTGGACCTCTCGCGCCCCGGACGGTTCGTCGTGCCGAGCGAGGTGCGCGCCTGGCTGAACGAGCGCCGCGTGGCGTTGAGCATCCCGCTGATTGTGAAGCAGCAGTTGGTGGGCATCTATAACCTCGGCCCCAAACGCTCCGGCATCCCCTTCAGCCGCAATGAGCTGCGCCTGCTCACCGTATTGGGGCAACAGGCCGCAGTCTCGGTGGAGAATGCCCGGCTCTATAAGGCGGTGGCGAGTTACAGTCAGGGATTGGAGGAGCTGGTGCGGGTGCGCACCCAAGAGCTGGAAGGTGCCTACGCGGATTTGGCCGAGCAACACGACACGCTCAACCTGGTGCTGCACAGTATCGCCGATGGCCTGGTGGTGACGGATGCCAACCAGCGCATCCTGATGGTCAACCCCGCCTTCGCCCGGTTGCTCACCCCCTCCGCCGGCGAGTTGATCGGACGCCCGTTGCCGCGCGTGCTGCCTAGCCCTGGCCTCCATGCGATCATCGCCAAAGCCCTGGCCGATCCCACTCAGCTCTATTCCGCCGAGGCCCCCTTGCCGGATGGACGGATATTGCGCGCTTCGGTGGGCGTGCTCACCAGCGGGCAGCAGCGCACGGGCACGGTCCTGGTCTTGCGCGATGTGACCCATCAGCACGAAGTGGACCGGATGAAAACGGAATTTGTCTCGATGGTCTCGCACGAGCTCCGCGCCCCGTTGACCTCGGTGTTGGGCTTCACCAAGCTGATCCGCAAGCAGCTCGAGCAGCAGGTGATTGCGGAGCTGCCTACCGGCTATCCGCAGATAGCGCGGGCGGCGAAGCGCATCAGCGATAACCTCGACATCATCATTATAGAAGGCGACCGGCTGACCCGTTTGATCAACAACGTACTCGACATCTCCAAAATGGAGGCAGGGCGCATCGAATGGGAATTTGACGAGGTTGCGGTAGAGGCGGTGATTGCACAGGCGCTTCAGGGCGTGCAGGCGTTGGCGGTCGAAATCGGCGGCGAGGTCTCGGCGCACGTAGAGGAAGGGTTGCGCCTGCCACGGGCGGATCACGACCGCCTGGTGCAGGTGGTCTATAACCTGCTCGCCAATGCGATCAAATTCACCGACCACGGCGGCATTGAGGTGCGCGCCTGGCGGCTGAATCCGGGCGAGACGTTGCGGCCCTTTGGCGTGCGTTACCCGCCCAACAACGGTTATCTGCCGGCCAAAGCGCCGTTGCTCGCCGTCACCGTGACGGATAGCGGGGTGGGGATCGCCGAGGAGGAGCTCCCAGGGGTCTTCGAGCGCTTCCGTCAAGTGGGCGATCCGACTGCCGGGACGCGCCGTTCTGGGGCAGGGCTGGGGCTGGCTATTTGCCGCGAGATCATCGCTCACCACGGCGGCGACATCTGGGTCGAAAGTCGGCTGGGTGAGGGTAGTCGTTTTGCCTTCGTATTGCCGCTAGGCCCATCCGATCAGCCTGTTGCTGGTAGTTGATACGGGAGGTCAGCGCGTATGCAGGAGCTTTCTTGGTGGTGGTATCTGATCCCGGTGGTGTTGCTGGGACTGATCGTCTTGAGCGTTGCGCTCAAACTGGTGAAAAAGGCCGTGAGCGTGCTGATCTTGCTCTTGCTGCTTTTGTGTCTGATCGGCGCGGCGGTGGGGTATCTCCTGTTGGCGGCCCCGCAATAGCGCGTGCAGGGGGTGTGAGATGGAGCTGCGGGAGCTGACGTGCAATCGTTGCGGCGCGCCCATCGCTGGCGACGATCTCTCCTGGGAGCTGGGGCTGGCGCGTTGCGCGCATTGCGGCACAGTGTTTGGCCTACAGAAAAGCGATCCGCCTTCAGTGGCGACTGTAGCAGGGCGAAGTGGAACAGAGCGCGGGCCGGTTCCGTTGCCGGAACGTATGCGGGTCTATGAGGAGGGGGGCAAGCTGTTGCTCACCTATTCGTGGTTCACACCGACCCTCTTTTTCATGCTCTTCTTCGCTATTCTCTGGAACGGCTTTATGATCTTCTGGCACGGGATTTCCCTGGCTTCGGGCGCGATCTTCATGTCACTCTTTGGGCTGTTGCACACGGCAATAGGGATTGGTATCGCCTATTACCGCTGGCCGGATTTCTCAATCACACGACCCTCTCAGTAGACCTGGGTTGGCTGGCGATTCAACATGCCCCCCTGCCGTGGACGGGCAACAAACAGATTCCCGTGGCCGACATCACCCAGCTCTACACACAGGAGCGGGTCAATAGTTCCGATAGCGGTACGCGGTATTCCTACGAGGTCTATCTGATCACAACGGATGGCAAGAAGCAGAAGCTGGTGGGCGGCTTGCGCGAGCCTCAGCAGGGGCTGTACATCGAGCAAGCCATCGAGCACTATCTGGGCATCGAGGATCGCCCGGTGGCGGGGGAGCTGCCGCGCTGAGATATAAGTCTGGGAGGTGAGTGGATGAAACGTTTGCAATTATGGCTGGGTAGTGTGTTGATTGCACTGGGCATCTTGGCGCTGATCAGTGGCTTGACGGGCATTGACTTCGGCGCGCTCTGCTGACCGACGCTCTTGTTGGCGGTGGGGCGTGGCTGCTGGTGGCGCAGCCGCCGCTGGATCACATCAGCCTGTTGGGCGATGTGGATCGCTCCGATGCGTGGCAATCTCCTGAATCTCCGTACTGGTTGGGGGTGGGCGACACGCGCCTGGATTTGCGCGCGGCGACCTTGCCCGTTGGTGACACGACGTTGCGGTTGCGCGGCTTTGTGGGCGATGTGAAGGTGCGCGTGCCCCCGGAGGTGGCGCTTTCCATCAGCTCCTCAGCGATGATTACCGATGCGGACATCTCCGGCGAGAAGCACGATTACATCTTCACGCCCTTCACCTGGGCCACGCCCGGATACGCCGAAGCGGAGCGGCGCTTGCACCTGGAACTCATCTACTTCGTGGTTGATTTGGATATCGAGACAGTAGCTTAACGCGCGTTACTGCCAACGCTTTGAACTCGTCTATTAGATCAACGTACTGATGAGTACGGCGGTCAGGAAAACGCCGATCCCCAGCGCGGTCCCGGCGATGGTCTGGCCCAGCGTGTGACGTCCGAGCTTGACGCGCGACCAGGCGATGAGTGGCACGGTGATCGCCAGCGGGACGGCTGCCGCTCCGACGACGCGGAGCATCAATACGCTGATGCCGGCGGCGGTGGAGGTGTGGACGCTGATCTTCCAGCGCAGGGTGATGAGAAAGATCGCGCAGAGTTGCACCAGCGAGGCGTAAGCCATCAGCACCAGGGGATCTGGGGCGTGGCCCACCCGCAGAATCGCGGCGGCCAGCGTCACCGCCAGGATGGTAACGAGGAAGGGGCCGGTGCGTTGCTCGCGCAATTGGATATCCATATCGGTGATCTTGCCCTTCCGCACCCGCCAGAAGATATAGAGCAGGGGGATGCCCATCGCCAGCGCGACGTACATCAGGCTCCACAGCCAGATGCGTGGCAGGCAGAGCGTCACCGCGGTGAGCACCAGCGCGAGCAGTCCCATGACCGGCGGGCTGCCCAGCTGGGAGATCCAGTAGGCGATGTGCTCGCCGCGCGTGGTAGGCTTCAAGATTGTCCCCGCAAGGGCCGGAGCGGTCGCCGGTAAAGTGATATAGTCCTCTCTCGTCATCTTTTTTCCTCGATATTGCTCGTCGTACGTTCTGTGTCGCACGCGGCAGGGAAGTGTAGGTAGGGATGGGAGTAAGCCGCAGCAGTCCCCGCATTATACCATTGATTGCGAGTGCAGGGCGCGTGGTATCAGAGAGGCACAAAGATTGCGAGTGCAGGGCGCGTGGTATCAGAGAGGCACAAAAGATTCGGCGAAATTTAAGAGGGCTGACGTCTCTTAAGCGTGGGCCGGCAGCGCGCAGGTGATGCGCGTCCCCTCGCCGGGGGTGGATTCGACCCAGATGACGCCGTCGTAATGGGTCACGATTTCGCGGCAGATGACCAGCCCCAAGCCCGTGCCGCGCACTTGCGCGCGCATGGCGCTCAGTGAGACCCGTTGGTAGCGTTGGAAGATCCGGGGGATGAGATCGGGCGCGATGCCGCTGCCGGTATCGCGTATGACAATCTCCACCCCGCCCGTGGCCGGGACTTGCCACTCGCGGAGGCGCGCGCCGGGTGCCAGGCTGCGCAAGGTGAGGCGAATCTCACCCTTTTCGGTGTACTTTACGGCGTTGGAGAACAGATTGGTGAGCAACTGAAGGATGCGCTGAGGGTCAGCGTAGACCTGGGGGAGCGTTGGCGGTACAGCAACATGCAACGTCAGCCCCTTTTTATCAATCAACAGGCGCTGCGCTTTGACCACCTTCTCGACCAGGAATTGCCAATCAATCAACGTATCATTCCACTCGATCTCACCGCTCTCCATGCGCGAAACATCCAGCACGTTGTTGATCAAGCGCGTGAGGCGATCCCCCTCGCTCAGGATGATGTCGAGATTGTCGCGGATGCGGGCCACGGCGCAGCGCGCCTGCTGCTCGTCTGGGGCCAGATGTGGCAGCACATCGCGCTCGAAGAGCTTATCAATCAACTTGGTGAAACCGAGCACGGAGGTGAGCGGGGTGCGCAGCTCGTGGGCGATGGTGGTGATGAACTCTGTCTTCATGCGGTCGGCCTGGATCTCGTGCGTGATGTCGCGCAGCACGGTCACGATGGCCGGGGCCTTCTCCAACGCGGTCGCCGCCGCGTGGAGCACCCGCTCGTGAAGCGTGAAGTTAGCGTAGTAGACCTCACCAGGGTTCTCGACCGCCCATTCGAGAATCTGCGTCTCGATCAGCTCCGGGAGCAGTTTAGCCAGCGGTAGCCCCGGCGCGCTGGGGAGCGGCTGACCGGTGAGCGCGCTGAAGGCAGGATTTGCCAGGATGACCTCTTGCGTCGGCGTCGTCACCAGCAGCCCATCCACAATGTTATCCAGGATCACGTTCAGCTGGTCGCGTTCCTGCGCCAGGGCCTGCGTGCGTTCAGCCACCAGCGCCTCCAGATTCTCGTTGTAGCGTTTGATCTCCTGATAGAGCTGGATGTTTTCCAGCGTGGCGGCAAGCTGGCGGCCAACCATCGTCAATGTGTTGAGCTCCTGGGGCGTGTAGAGATCGCCGCTGCGTCGTGCGCCCATTAGATAGGCCCCGATCAATCGTCCGCCGCTGTGAAGCGGCAGCGCCAATGCCCAGCCTTCTGCTGCTCGTGTCGTCGCATCCGTTTGCGCCAACACCACGGGGGAATCCTGGGCGCTGAGCTGGGCCAACAACGGATCTCCAGTCGGAATTGTAAGGGGCTGTGATTCCCTGGCGGTGTGCAGAGCGCCATCCGGCTGTTGCAGGAGCAGGTGGGCCTGCGTAATCCGCAACCGGTTGGGGATCTCTACCTCAAGAAGCCGTTGCAGGCTCTGGCTATCCAGAATGACCGAGAGCTGCTCGCCGATTTCGTGCAAACCCGTTTCGAAGTCGAGGTGTTGCTTGAAAAAGAGCCGGTCAACCCAGCCCTGGACGTACTTGCGCAGATAGGCCGCGCTAAACGCGACCACCAGGATGATGAGCAGGGTGTGCGTGCGGGGGTCGGTAGTCCCCAAGACTGAGATCAATAGCGCATCAATCCAGGGCGCGCTGATGAAATAGACCACAGCCATCAAAAGGATGATGGTCGCGTAGACGATGCTGCGATTGATGACCGGATCAACCAACATCAGGCCGCGCCGGGTAACAGAGAAGATAAACGAGAGTGGAATCAGCAGGGTGGGGAAGGAGGCCAGCCAGAGCGGAATCAGTGGCGGGGACTGGAAAATTTGCGGCAGATTGTAGAGCACCAGCCAGGGAAGCGAGCCGGTAATCAACCCCCAGACCAGCCAGCGAATCTGGTTGCGCACGCCCGGCTTGCGCGAAGTGAAATAGGTGTGCGTGAGTGAAGCAATCGCCAGCAGTAACTGCACGCCGACCCACGGATAGACCAGGCCGCCATAGAGGCGCGTCCGTCCAGCGTAGAGCGTAG
Organism: Anaerolineae bacterium; assembly: GCA_034435555.1. Taxonomy (GTDB): domain Bacteria; phylum Chloroflexota; class Anaerolineae; order B4-G1; family SLSP01; genus DAOTXC01. The sequence goes on along the minus strand of DAOTXC010000034.1, from coordinate 9,485 downwards.
GGCCACCCAGCCCCACGATAGTGGCGAGCGCAAGCAGCAGATTGAACAGGTGTAGCAGCCAGAAGGGAAGCCGCCGGCGCTGGAAGAGCACCTTACGCTCAGGGAAGCGCAGGAAGACGTGCAACATGACGCCAAAGGCCGGGGCCAGACTGAGCAAATCGAGAGGATGGCTCAACCAGGCGCGGCTGAGAAACACATTGGCTCCCGCACCTGTCCAGGCGTTGTTGATCAGATTGAGGCCCTCTAGCGCGAAACCCAGTGCAATCAGCGGCGCAGTGGGGTCTTGAGCGCGGTTGATAAAGAGGAAAAGCGCGCTGGCGACGAAGGCAATCCCCAAGAGTAAAAATCCGCCCACCTGCGGCAACAGCCGCTCCAGCGGTTGCGGTGTCCAGGGGACCTGCACGGTCACAATCTCCTCACCACGCGCTACCACATACAGCGCAGTATCCGCACCGGGTGGGAGCCGCGTGAACGCATCGGGGACGGGATAGAGCGGCGCTGCATCAACGCGGATGCCGTTGATCTCCAACACCACATCATTGCGGAGTAAATTGCTGCTGGCAGGGGGTAAATTGATCCGATAGCCGGTCGCGTCCAGGTAGCCTGACGCGCCATCGCTGGGCGTGCGCTTCACCATCAGCCCTATCAAAGCGCCATAAATGAGCGTAAGGATGGCCAGAATCAGGCTGATCCAGCTGATGAAGGTGGTCTTTGTGCGTCTCATCAAATTTGCTTTCCGCATCGCTTTCTCTATCATTATAGCTAAAATCGTCAATATTTACAAATAGCTGGCGGGCTTCCAAAAGTCTGGTAAGATGTGAGTAGACAGATGGCGGCGTGCTCGGCAGAGATGCCTCATCTTGCGCCGTCGCTTGATACACAACGCTAACAGGGAGGTAGGGATGGCTGTTATCACGATTTCTCGACAATATGGCAGTGGTGGTGATGATGTGGCCCGACGTGTGTGTGAGATTTTAGGCTATCACTATTTCGATAAGGCGCTCATCGCTCAGGTCGCCGGGGAGATTGGCCTCTCGGCAGAGGCGGCAGAAGGTCTGTGTGAGGATACCTATCAGCGCCAGGGCTTCTTCCGCCGCCTCTTTGGCACGTCCCAACAGCCCGTTGCCGACATTGCTTTACGGAAGCCCGGTGCGAAGGAAGGGGAACCGCTACAGGTCGAAGCGCTGGATGATGCCCAGTGCGTGGGGCTGGTCCGCGAAGCGGTGTTGGCCGCCTACGAACGCGACAATGTGGTCATCATGGGGCGTGGGGGACAGGCGGTGCTCCGGGAGATGCCGAAGGTGCTGCATGTGCGCATCGTGGCCCCGCTGGGCGCGCGCACGTTGAGGGTCAAGGTGCATGAGAGCACGAGCATGGCCCGCGCGGAGAAGATCGTCCGCCGTAGAGATGCCGCCGGCGCTGCCTACCTCCAGAATTTCTACGAGGTAGATTGGGACAACCCCTTCCTCTACCACCTGCTGATCAACACCGGCAAGTGGGAGGTCGAGGCGGCGGCCCAGCTCATCGTCAGCGCCCTGCCCCACATTCGGTAGCCTATGCAGGTACAACTGATTGCCATCACGCACTATCTTCAAGGCGATGGGACGCCGGAGGCATTGATCGAGCACGCCGGGCGCGTCTGCTATCGCAGCGCGGGGCAGGGTAACTCTGCCGCCTTCATTCGCGCGCGCCTGCGCGACGGTCACGAGAGCATCATCGAACACGCCAGCGCCACCTTCGAGATCTCCGGCATCAGCCGGGCCTGCTCGCACCAGCTGGTGCGCCATCGCCTGGCCTCGTACAGCCAGGAGAGCCAGCGTTACGTGGAGATGTCCGATCCGGCATGGGCGCTCCCGGCAGACATCGCCGCCAATCCCGAGGCCGCCGCGCTCTGGGAGGACTTCGCCGCGCAAGTGCAGCAGACCTACGCCGCCCTGCGTGCCCTGGGCCTCCGCAAGGAGGACGCTCGCTTCGTCTTGCCCAACGCCGCCGCGACGCGCCTGGTGCTCACAATGAACTTCCGCGAACTGCGGCACTTCTTCCGCCTGCGCCTGGCCCCGGAGGCCCAGTGGGAGATCCGCGCCCTGGCGCGCGAGATGCTCGCGCTCGTCGCGCCCCACGCGCCAACCGTCTTTGCGGATTTTGTAGAGGCATAACCACTGTAACGCGGTGTTAGTCCGCGTCGCCAGCGCGTGAGTCCGCACATAGCACAGCGGCCAACCCACCTCAGGTTGGCCGCTGTGCTATGTATCTGCGCTCAGCCCTTAAGCCGCGCCGGGTCCACGGGCAGCGTGCGGAACCGCACCCCGGTCGCATTGAAGACCGCGTTGACGATGGCCGGCGCGGTCGCCATCATCACCGGCTCCGCCAGATTCTTCGCGCCGAAGGGGCCTTGCCGCAGGTGGGTGCGGATGTAGGTCGCCTCGATCTCCGGCACATCCTGTGCGCGGGGGATGCGGTAATGGGCGAGATCAAGCGCCTGCGGCACGCTATCCACAAAGCGGAAGCTCTCCGTGAGGCCATACCCTAGCCCTTGCGCGATCCCGCCGTATATCTGCCCCAACGCGCCGAGCGGATAGAGGATCGTGCCCGCGTCGTGGGCGGCCCAGATGCGCGTTACTTTGGTCTTGCCCGTGCTGCGGTTGACCTCCACCTCGGCGACCTGCGCGCCGAAGATGTAGGCGAAGTAGGGCTTCCCCTGCCCCTTCTCGAAGTCCCATTCGATGGGGATGGCTTGCCAGCGCCCCCGCGCCGAAAGCTGTAGCCCCAGGCGGCGGGCGTGCGTGACGACCTCCTCGAAGGTGTGTGGCTCCTCCGTCGGGCCGATGTAGGCCTCCCCATCGCGGACGAGCTGGCTCGGATCGCAGCCGAGCAGGTCGGCGGCGGCGAAATCGAGCAGCTGGGCGATCTTTTGCGCGGTGACGCGCACGGCGTTGCCGCCCACAATCGAGGCCCGCGAGGCGACCGTCGGCCCGGAGTCAATGGCGGTGTGGGTGTCGGGCCGCAGGACGCGCACGCGCTCCAGCGCGACGCCCAACACCTCGGCGGCGATGATGCTGAAGACGGTGCGGCTTCCCTGCCCGAAATCGGTGAGGCCGGAGGTCAGCGTGATGGTGTTGTCCTCTTCGATAGTGAGCGTGCTTACCGCGAAGTCCAGCCCCTCGCCGCCTAGCCCGCTGCCGTGGAAGTAGCAGGCGACGCCCAGCCCTTTGCGCGTGGGGGCGTCGGCGGGTTGTGCGGCGTACTCCGCGCGCCGCCGGTCCCACTCTGAGCGCGCGCGTACCCATTCCAGGCAGGCCGCCAGACCCACCTCGTCTTCCAGTAAATCTCCGGTCATCGTGCGGTCGCCCTGGCGGAGACAATTTTGCAGCCGATAGGCCAGCGGGTCGCGGTCCAGCCGATGGGCCAGCTCGTCAATGGCGATTTCGATGGCGGCGGTGGCCTGGGTGTTGCCGAAGCCTCGAAAAGCGCCCGCGTAGCCGTTGTTGGTGTAGACCGCATCCGTATCCACATGGACGGCCTGGTAGCGATAGCCGCCGGCGGCGTGCATCGTCGCGCGCCACATCGCCAGCGGGGTGCCTGCACCGTAAGCGCCATTATCGGCCAAAATATGGACCTGCGCCGCCTGGAGGTTGCCTTCGGCATCCGCCCCCAGCCGCAGCCGGAACGCGGCGGCCTGGCGTTTGTACGAGGTCCGCATGGATTCGGTCCGCGTGAAGACGATGCGGACAGGCCGTCCCGTCAACAGGGCGAGTTTGGCGACCTGGGCTGAGCATTGGTAGAGCGTTTCATCCTTCCCGCCGAAGGCTCCACCCACCGGCGGTTGGATCACGCGCACCTGCTCCAGCGGCAGGCCCAACGTGCTGGCGGCGATTTCGCGGGCGATGAAGGGGCTTTGGTTGCTGGAATAAATCGTCACGCCGCCGTCGGGTTCGGGGACGGCTAAGGCCGCCTCCGGCTCCAGGTAGGCGTGCTCCTGGTGCGGCAGGTGATAGGTCTCCTCGAAGAGGACGGCGCACGTTTCCAGCAGAGGCGCGGGATCGCCGTGGCGCAGGATGTGGCGTTCGCAGAGATTGCCCTCGCCGCGCGGCGGCTCCGGCGGGATGAGCGGCGCATCGGGATCGCGCGCGCGCGCCGGATCGGAGATGATGGGCAGCGGCTCGAGCTCCAGGATGATGGCTTCCACGCCGGCCTGGGCCGCCTCCGGCGTCTCGGCGGCGACGACGGCGATGGGATCGCCGATGTAGCGCACCTTCTCGTGCGCCAGGATGAAGATGTCGTTGACCGGCCAGCCGAAGCGCCCGTGGTTGACGAAATCGGCCTGGGTGATGGCCGCGTGGACGCCCGGCACGGCCAGCGCCGGGGTCACATCCAGCCGCGCGATGCGGGCGTGGGGATGCGGGCTGGGCAACATGCGGGCGTGCAGCATCCCCGGCAGATGGATGTCGGCGACGTAATGGGCGCGCCCGCTGACTTTGTCGCTGCCATCCACATTCTGAACTTCTACTTTTCCAATGTAGCGTCTGGTTTGCATGGCTCTTTACTCCAGCAGGGTGACTTTTTCGGCGACATCGGCGGGGAGGCCGGCGCGGCGGCGCGCGGTCGCTTCGATGGCGTCAACGATCTGTTGATAGCCGGTGCAGCGGCAGAGGTTGCCCTGGATGGCGCGGCGAATTTCGACGCGGGTGGGGGTGGGGTTCTGGCGGAGCAGCGCCTCGGCGGCGAGAACCATGCCGGGAATGCAGAAGCCGCACTGGACCGCGCCGAATTCGAGAAAAGCCGCCTGCAGGTCGCTCAGCTCGCCGTCGGGGCTGTGGATGCCCTCGATGGTGGTGACGGTGCGCCCGGCAATTTTGGCGACCGGGGTGCGACACGAGCGGGTGAGCTTGTCATCCACCAGCACGGAGCACGCCCCGCAAACGCCGGTATCGCAGCCGCGCTTCGCCCCGATGAGGCCCAGCTCGTCGCGCAGCAAATCCACCAGGAGCAATTCGCTATCAACATCAACGCTGATGGGGGCGTCGTTGAGGATAAATTCGATTTTCATAGTCGTTTCATTAACCTCCATGCCATTTAAGGGGTTAGATAAGAGTTATTATAGCCCAATTAGCGGGGGTGAAAAGCGGCGGTGAAATTCTAATGCTAACGGCCCGGTCAGAGGACTCCTCTGACCGGGCCGTGGATTTCTGAAGACAAGGAGATGATAGTTCCTTGTGCGTTAGGCCTTACTGCCCTCCAGCATTCTGCATGACGAGAGGTAAGTAGACCGTATGTGCTGCACGTCCAACTGCAATGGCGTATTGCGACCCTTCCGTGGTACCCGTAAGGCGCACTTGAATCTGCCATTCGCCGGTTCGAGCATTTTTCACGATGATGTGGGTGGCGTCTGTATCGTCCACTGAGCCATCGGGACGGGTGAGCACCAGTGTGCCGCCGCGTGAGGCAAAGACGAGCTTGCCGCCGCCGCTTTGATAAGTGACAGGCGGGGTTAGATCGCCGCCGTTGGCCGCGTCGAAGGTAGCCAGCTGCACTTGCGCACCTTCTTGCTGGACGCTTTGTTCAGCCTGTTCCAACCGCGTCGCCCGGTCCGGTGTGGTGTGGATGCTGGTTTGATGGCCGTTGGCGTCGCTGTAGCGAACGTAGGCGTAGCTGCGAGCTGTCAGATCCATCTGCTCGGAGAAGTCCGCGCTGAAGTTTCCGGCGCTGTCGGTCATGACCGATTTGTCAGTGTGCCAGCCGCCCCCCTGGGAGAAGACTCTCACCAGCAGCAGTGCATTGGCCGGCCCGCTCCCAGAAACGGTATCTGTGTTGGGATTCAGGGTAGCGGTCAGGTTTACCACTGGCACGCTCTCCGTGGGAGAGGCGGTGACTTCAACCGTGTCGCCAGCCCTGATGTCTACCAGGTTGCCGTTGGCATCGGTGAAGAAGGCGCTGAACCAGCCGCTCATCTCTGTGGCTGCGGTGGCCGTGGCAAGCGTGCTGCCGCCGCGCTTGAGCGTCAGGTAGATGGTGGTGTTGGGGGTGGCGTAGCCATCCACGATCTCGTTGAGCGTGTTCACGCGCACCAACGGGGCATTGAATTCGATGTAGACGCGGTTCCCCTCAGAGTTGTAGTAGTGAACGTATATCCAGTCGCCCGCTTTGAGATCGCACTCACCACTGGCATCGGCGGTGAAGGTCCCGTCCGCCGCGGTGGTCACATCGCGCCAACAGCCGCCCACATTGACACCCAGAGTGCTGTTCGCTGGACCGGTTCCGGTTACCTGATCGTTGTGGACGTCCGCCTCAGCGGTGAGCGGCACCACGGGGATCTCAACCGGATCGCTGGCTTCGATGCGGACGATGTCGTTGGGGTTGATGATCAGCGGATTGCCCGCCGCATCCAGGAAGTTGACCCAGAAATAGCCATTGGAGCTACTGCTGGTGGTGGTGGCCACGGCCCGCTCTGCACCGCTGCTGTTCAGCAACCGCACGGTTACGGGGACGCCCAGACGCACATACCCGCCAACTGAGTTGCCGTGTTCATGCACCCAGATGTAGGGTACGGCCCAGGCCAGATAGGTGCTGTGACCGTCGTCGTGGATGTAGTAGAGATAGCCTTTGGAGCCAGCCCCCAGATTACAGGCGAACCACCAGTTACCATCGGGAGTGATGGTGGTATTGCCCGAGCAATTACCTCCGAACTGCAGTTGCCCACCGGCCGGGCCGGTGCCGTAGAGCGTGTTGCTCTCTGTGTTGGCCTGCGCCGTGAGCGCGGCGACGGTCATGGAGACCGGATCGCTGGCTGTCACTTCGATGACATCGCCTTCCTCGATAGGTACGGCCTCGCCGGCCGCATCGGTGAAGGCGACGTTGAACCAACGGGTGCCGCCTGTCCGATAGGTGGCGGTGGCCAGGGTGCTGCCGTCACGTTGCAGCGCCACGGTTGCGACCGTGTTGCCCTCGCTGGCATAACCGGAGACGCAGTTGTGACAGACAACTCCTGATGAGGCGTTCCAGCGGGCGCGGATAACGGTGTCGCCGGTGCTCGCGGCCTGGAAGCGGGCGTGGATCCAGTGCCCGGCCTCGTTCTGGTAGCGGATGTGAGCGGAGTTACCGGAGTTGATGGAGGGGAAGGTGGCCTCGAAGTCACCGTCGCTATCGGTATGCACAGTCTGCTGGTACCCGTTAACGTAGATGCCCAGGGCTTTTTCGATCAAGGATGTGGCGCCGGTGATGGTGTTGGCATCGGCGTCCACCTCGGCGTCAATCATGGGCACATTAATCGTCTCCTCTGGCGAGGCGCTGACGATGATCCGATCTCCGTCCTGAATGTGGGCAGCCAGCCCGAGTGCATCGTAGAGGTAGGCGCCGTAGTAACCGTCGTAGTTAGCAACCAGCCGCCGCGTGGCGACGGTCACGCCAGCTCGCTCAAGGGTGATGTTGACTACTGCGTATCGGGTTGCGTAGCCGCTGAGGTAATGCTCGGCCACGTAGGCGGTGCTGCCGCTGCCGGAAGCGCGCACGTAGACGACCGGGGCAACGCCGTAGAGCCAGGTCTCGTGGTGATCGTGGTTGATGTGTCTGACTCGTGCCTGCTGCCCAGGGGTGATGTCCTCGATGCCGCTGGCATCGGCGCTCCACTTGCCGGTGGCGTCGGTTGCTACCGTTGTGTCGAAGTTGCCCACGTTCACGCCCAGGTGGTCGTTTGCCGGGCCGGTACCCGCGAGAGTGTCAGCAGTGGCGTTCACGCTTGCCGTCATTCCCGCAGCGGTCATGGTAAAGACACGTCCCTCGCCGAAGTCGGCGGTCAGCGTGTCGCCCGCCTCGATGGTGGCCCGCTGGCCGGTGGCGTCGTAGAGATTGGCCCAGAAGTAGTTACTGCTGGAAGAGTGGGTGACGCTGCGGCCCTTGACGGTCGTCCCATTGCTGAGGGTGACAGTAACCGGCGCATTCGCGGCGACGCTGTAGCCCCAGGCGTAGAAGCTGTTGAGCTGCGCGTAGAGCTTGGGACCGGCGTAGAAGTAGATATAGACGGTGTTTCCATCTTCGTTGCGATGCTCTACTTGTACCTGGTTGCCCGGTTGGATATCCAGGATGCCCTTGAAGTCCGCCAGGTACGCGCCATCAGCATCGGTGGCTGCGCTTTGTTGTGAGGATGATACCCTGACGTTCACCAAGTCATTCGCCGGCCCGTCTCCGGAGACGGTGTCGGCGTTTGCATCCACCTGCCCGACCAGGGGCACTACTGGCACGGTGACAGCGGCCATATCCGCCGTCTCGACGATTACCTCGTCGCCCTCTTCGATGATGACCGGATTGCCGGCCAGATCGTAGAAGTTGACGTCAAAGTAGCCATTGAGGTTGGAGGTGGCGTAGGCCGTGGCCTTGACGGTGTCGCCGGACTTGAGGGTTACGGTGACCAGGGCCTCAGAGGTGGTGACGACGTAGCCCCAGACGTAATTGCCGTCTTTATGCACCCAGAGCTCCGCTTCCTCGCGCGGGGCGACAAAGCTGGCATAAACCCGGTTGGCGTTGGCGTCCACGTAGCGCAGGTGGCCTTGCTGTCCCGGCCCCCAGTTGAGAGTGGTGCTACTCAAACTTGGATTGGCGTTGTAGAAGAAGGGATTTTCCGCGACGAAGGCGCTGTTGGTGTCGAGCAGGACGTACTTGCCGTAACTCGAATCATAGAGCGAGTTAGGCCAGACGGCCAGGGTCTGGGTCAGGCCGTAGGTATTGGTGAGGACCTCGGCATCGGTGACACCGGTGACGCGATTGTTGACGTGGTCGGAGACGACATCGAAGGCTGGCACCTGCACTACCGTGGTCTCTCCTCCGAATGTGACCTCGACCCTATCGCCGGCCAGGATAGCCACCGGACTACCGTACACATCGTAGAGGTAGATGCCGAAGGAATTGCAAGCATATACATTGGTGCTTTGCGCTTTGACCGCGCCATCGCTATCCCGGAGGGTGACGGTGCCGCCATCACCGCAGTAACCAGGGACATAACCGCTGACGTAGTTTTCCGCTCGGTAGTAGTTATTCCAGTAGTCGCCGCGTACATAGACGATAGGCTCCGCAGAAGGCGCCTGGAAGCGGGCGTAGACCCGGTTGGCGTTGGCGTCCACGTAGCGCAGGTGGCCGACATCGCCGGGTTGGATGTTGAGAGTGGTTGTGACCCAGTCTCCCCATATCCAATCCAAGTAGTAGAAGGGGTTGGTGACGCTAAAGTCACCGGAGGTATCAGGTAACGCGTTCTTAAGCGGATGCGAGGAGGATGACGTATAGTCATATAGAGTGTTGGGCCAGATGGTCAAGGTCTGGGTCAGACCGTAGGTGTCGGTGATAACGGTGGCAGTCGTGTTGCCGGTGACCTGATCGTTGACGTGGTCGGAGACGACGTCGAAGGTTGGCACATCCACCGTGGTGGTCACGCCGGCAGCGATCACCTCCACCACATCGCCGCCCTGGATGTTCACCGGGTTACCGTAGAGATCGCGGAA
>DAOTXC010000033.1:0-47154 GCA_034435555.1 Anaerolineae bacterium | reverse complement strand
TCACCCCACCCAGGCCAGCCACGGACCGGGCGATAGGCCAATCGCGATGATCAACGCGCCCAACAGCAATAACACCCCTGCCATCCACGGCGAGAGGGCGAAGCGCGGCGCGGTATCTTCCTTATCCAAAGGCTGGAATACCCGCACGATCAGCGGCAGATAGTAGCCCAGAGCCAGCAGGCTGTTGAGCAAGAAGATGGCCATCCCCACGTAGATGAGGGCATCTGCCGCCCGCACGCCCTCGGCCAGGATGAACCACTTGCTGACGAAACCCGCCAGCGGCGGCACGCCCGCCAATCCTGCCACCGCCAGACTGAAGGTGAGCGCCGCCAGGGGCAATTGCTGCGCCGTCCCCCGCAACTCGGCCACCGTGCTGGTATCGCAGTAGAAGTGGCAGACGCCCTTGCTGAAGAAGGCCGTCGCCTTCATCACCGCGTGGGTCAACAGCAGGAACATCCCGGCCTGAAGCGCGCCCGGCAATCCGTAGCGCAGGCCCACGCCCAGGCTGAACATGATGTAGCCCGTCTGCGCGATGGAGGAGTAGGCCAGCAGGCGCTTCGTGTTCTCCTGCACCAGGGCCAGCCCGTTGCCCAACGTCATGTTGAGGAAGGCGAAGAGGATCAACAGCAGCCCCAGGTCGCTGGCCGGCATCCCCAATCCCAGGCAGACCTGGAGCAGCACGATCAATGTGCTTTTGGAGACCACGCTCGCCAGCAACGCGCTCACGCTGCTCGGCGCACGTCCGTAAGCGTCAGGCAGCCAGGTATGCAGCGGCACGATCCCGCTCTTGAGACCCAATCCCACCAGAATGGAAGCCGTCCCCACGCGCCCCCAAATCCCGTGTGCGAAGGCCGCCAGGGGCAACGCCAGTTCCCCCATCTCTCGATAAATGCAGGCGATGCCAAAGAGCATGACCAGGGTGCCCACGCTTCCCAAGATCAAGTACTTGAAGCCCGCCTCGATGGCCGTATCGGTGTGACGGCGGAAAGCCACCAGCGCGTAGGCCGCCACGCTCATCAGCTCGCAGAAAAGGTAGAGATTGAAGAGGTCTGTGGTCAGGAGCATCCCCTGCAAGCCAGCGACCATCAACAACAGCAGCGGATAATAGACAGGGTAACGCGGATCGCGGGCCATATAGCCGCCGGAATAGAGCGCCGCGCAGAGGCCCATCCCCAGCGCCAGCGTGCTCAGAAGCAACGCGCTGGGGGTGGCTTCCAACACAATGCCGCCCGGCGCAGCGGTGCCCCAACGCGGCAGCCCGCCATTGCCCAACAGCGCACCATTCACCTCCGCGAAGACGGGTAATTGCAGGAGCAAGCCCCCGCCGAAAATCAGCGCCGTCAGCGCCGCCAGGATGGGATTGCGCGCGCGACGCCACAGCCGTCCGATCAGCCCCAAGAGAAACGCGCCGCCTCCGACCCAGGCTAACGGCAGGACCACCCATACATTACCGGTCATTACAAGCCGCCTCCCAGCAGCAGGGGCAACTCGTGCTCGGCCCAGTCGAAGATCGCCGCCGGGAAGAGGCCCTCGATAATCAGCAATACGGTCAGCGCCACCGTGGTCGCTACCAAAATCTTGGAAACCGGAGATGTCGTCAGGCCCGCCGGACGCTCGCCCAGGAAGATCCCGCCCAGGAAGCGCAGTGCGTAGACAACAGTGAGCAGCGAGGCAAAGAGCGTCAGCGCCGAGAGCGCGATGTGCGTCGTCTCAAAACCGCCGGAGAAGATCATCCACTCGCTGTTGAAGATGCCCAATGGCGGCATCCCGGCAATGCCCAGCCCGCCAATGACAGCGCAGGCCGTCACCCACGGCATGGCGCGCCCCAGTCCGCCGAGCTCGTCAATGTTGCGGCGGCCCGTGGCGCGGATGACAATCCCGGCCACCATGAAGAGCAGCGCCTTGACGATGGCGTGGTAGATGACGTGCAGCGTCGCGCCTTCGATGCCCGCGCGGTTCAGCGTCCCCAGCCCAAAGAGGATGTACCCCATCTGGCTCACGCTGGAATAGGCGATGATGCGTTTGATGTCCTTCTCCGCCAGCGCCATCAGCGCGCCGTAGACCTCGGAGATCAGCCCCGCGAGCATCAGCGGCAGGGCAAAGGGCGCGATCTGCTCGGCGGTGAACAGGCTGAAGGGGAAGCGCAGGATGCCGTAGGCGCCCATGCTCAGCATCGCCGCCGCCAACATGATGGTGACGGGCATCGGCGCGACGGTGTGCGCGTCGGGCAGCCAGAGGTGTACGGGGAAAATCGCCATCTTGACGCTGAAGCCGATGAAGAAGAGCGTGAGTACCGTGGTCAATAAGCCTGGCGCGAGCTCCCAGCCGCCGGCGCGCAGGGCCACCAGGCTGTCGCTGCCGGTCGCATTGTAGAGCACCAACAGCCCCACCAGCACCATCAGCGAGCCGAGGTGGGTGAAGATGAAGTATTTGAGCGCCACCGCGCCGCGCCGCGCCCCCTCGCCCCAGACCAAAATGAGCACACACGAGGCGATGAGCATCAGCTCCCAGAAAATATAGAAGAGGAACAGATCATCGGCCAGGGTCGTTCCCGACATCCCCACCGCAAAGAGCAGCAGCAGCGCGTAGAAGTAGCCGCTGCGCTCGTCCGCCTTGTGATAGCCCCAGCTGTAGAGCACCGCCGCCAGCGTCACCGCCGCCTCGGTCACGAGGAAGGGCAACGTGAGCCAATCCACGTGCAGGCGCAGTTGGATGTTCACCGCCGGAATCCAGGAGAAGGCCACGGCAGGCTCCCCGCCGCCATAGAGCGTCGGCAATAGCCCAAAGACAGCCCCCAGGGTCACAACGGCGCTACCTCCGGCGATCCAGCCGGCGAAGCGCGTCCCCCGTCCCCGCAGCAGCACCAAAATCAGCGCCGCGAGTAGGGGCGCGCCCAGCACCACTTCCAGCAAGAGCGTATCTAAGGTCATAAGTTTCTCCTTCAAGAGCGGTGAGAGTGTGAGAAGTACGAGCCATTCAAAGCAGGCCCAACGACTCACCTCTCACCGCCCACTGCTAACTGACTGCAACTACTCCGTGTGCGATTGCTTGGCGAACGCGCTCAACGGTTGCGCCAGATTGAGGAACTCGGTGGGGATCACGAACTTGGTCGCTTCACCCTCGCCCAGCGCCTTCAGCGCCTCCAGGTATTGCAGCGTGAGCGTCTTGCTGTCCACGTCCTGCGCTACCTTGTAGATTTCGTTCAGCGCCAACGCGAAGCCCTCGGCGCGCTGGATGGCAGCCTCGCGGTCGCCTTGCGATTGGAGAATGGTCGCCTGCTTCTGCCCCTCGGCCTTGAGGATGGCGGCCTGCTTCTCGCCTTCGGCAACGGTAACAGCAGCTTCCCGCTGTCCATTCGCCTCTGTAACCATCGCGCGGCGATTGCGCTCGGCGGCCATCTGGCGGGTCATCGCCTCGGCGATGTCACGCGGCGGCACCACCTCACGGATTTCGACGGCCATAACGCGGATACCCCAACGGTCCGTCACATCATCAAGCTTCTCGTGCAGGATGCGGTTGATCTCATCCCGCTTGGAGAGCACATCATCCAGCGCCATCGCGCCGACGACCGCGCGCAGGGTGGTAATTGCCAGCCCACGCGCCGCACCCGTGAAGTTCTCCACCTCCAACACACTGCGCTCCGGATCAATGACCTTGTCGTAGACGAGGAAATCAATCGAGACCGAGGCGTTGTCGGCGGTGATACAGGTCTGCGGCGGCACGTCGAAGTAGACCTCGCGCAGATCTACCGATACTCCTTTGTCCAGGAACGGGATCAAGAAGATGATGCCCGGCCCACGCGGGCCAACACACCGGCCCAACCGGAAGACCACCAGCCGGCGGTACTCCGGCACGATGCGCACGGCCATCGAGAGCAAGGTCAAGCCGATCAACATCAAGAATAGAAACAAGAACAGCTCCATGTCAAACCTCCATTGGTTTTAGATTTACGATTTTAGATTTTGGAGGGCAAAAATGTCGCCCTCCCCTATGCCTCCGGCGCTGCGCTTGGTGCGCGCTCGACGTAGAGCCGCACCCCGGAGATGCTGGCCACGCGCACCGTCTCCCCCGCGCGGATATCGCCCGCGACGGAGACGGCGCTCCAGTCCTGCAAATCCACGCGCACCTGGCCCGTCGGCATCAGATCGGTGAGGGCGACGCCCGTCATGCCGACAAGCCGCTGCGCACCCGCCTGGGGCGGACGCCGGGCCGCGGCCAGGATCGCCCGCAGCACCAGGTAGCTGAACGCCAACATCGCCACAGCCATGAAGCCGATCAGCCAGGGGCTGACCCGCACCACCGGCGCCGCCGGCGATGTGGGCGTGAAGGGCGCAAAGAGCAGCAGCGAGCCGAGAATGAAGGGGACCAATCCCGCAACAGAGAGCACCACTTCCGTATCGGTGAGCAAGCCGACGACGAAGAAGACAACAGCAAGAGCCAGCAGCCCGACAGCAGCCCAGTTGAGCGGCAGGCTCCCCAACCCCATGAAGGCGATGATGTATGCCACCACCGCGCCCATCCCGGCCACGCTCAGCCCTGGATCGGCCAGCTCCGCGAGCAGCATCAATGTTCCCAGCGAGAGCAGCAGGTAGGCGATGTTTGGCTCGGTGATGATGTGAAAGAAGCGCTCGCTCAGGTTCATCGCTTGCACCTGCGGCAGCACCCCCGCCGTGCGCAACGTCCGCCCAGCCACCTCGTAACCGTCAAGCTCGCGCAGGAGCGCATCCAGGTCATTGGCGATCAGGTCAATGATGTTGATCTCCAGCGCCTCATCGGCGGTGACGGAGAGACTCTCGCGCACGGCACGCTCGGCCCACTCGGCGTTGCGCCCGCGCTGCGTCGCCACGCTGCGCACCAGTGCCGCCGCGTCGCTCGTGGCCTTCTCGTCCATCACATCGCTGATCTCCACGCCCAGCGGCACGGGATGCGCCGCGCCGACATGCGTGGCGGGGGCCATCGCTGCCACATCCGCCGCCAACAACACGAACAGCCCTGCCGAGGTCGCCCGCGCCCCTTGCGGCGCGACGTAGACCACGGTGGGCAACGGCGCTTCCAGAAGCGCCTGCACCATCTCCCGCATGGAAGATTCGAGGCCGCCGGGTGTATCCAGGGTGATGATGATGAGTTGCGCCCCGCGCTGCTCCGCCAGCCGCAAGCCACGCTCCAGATAGCGCGCGGTGAAGGGATTGATGACGCCCTCGATCTCCAGCACCATAATCGCCCCATTCGACGCCTGCACCGGCTGGGGTAGCCACGTCAAGATCAGCCCCATCAGCACCAATAACAACGCATATCGTTTCATGTGTACCCTCCTCGTACTAAGAAGCACGTCTTACAAAAACATCGGCCCTAACAGATAGTAGGCCAGCGCGAAGTAAATCAATAGCCCGGTAATATCCTTGATCGTGGTGATAATCGGGTCGGCGCCCGCCGCCGGATCGAGGCCCACGCGGGTCAAGAGATAGGGGATGAGGAAACCCAACGTGGTTGCCAGGGTCAGCGTCAAGGTCAAGGAAAGCCCGATGACCAGACCCAGAGCCGGGACACCCTGCCAGATTGCGCCGATCAGCCCGGCGAGCAGGCCCACCGCCACGCCCATCGTGACGCCGACGCCCATCTCCCGCAATAGGTGCGCGCCGAAATGGCGCATGTTGATGTGTCCCAGCGCCAGCGCGCGTGCGAAAATTGTCGTGGATTGGGTGCCGGCGTTGCCGCCCATGTCCATCACCACGGGGATGAAGATCGCCAGCATCGGGATGCCGTGCAAGGTCTCCTCGAAGACGCCGATGACCGTGCCCGCCAGCAGGCCGCCCACCAACGTGATCAGCAAGAAGGGTAAACGCATGGGCCAGATGTGCCAGAGCGCGCCATTCACCAGGCGATAACTGCTGCTATCGTGCGGGCCAATGGAAACCAGGGCCGCTTTGTCGAAGAAGTCCTCTGTGACCTCCTCCTCCATGATTTCCATGGCGTCGTCCACGGTGATGACACCCACCAACCGTTGCCCTTGATCCACGACCGCCAGGCTCAACAGGTCGCGGTGGTGGAGGCGCTGTGCGGCTTCCTCCTGGTCGGTGTCCGTCGTCACCCAGGCGACGTCACGGTCCATCAACTCCGCTATCGTGGTGGATGTGGGGTTCAAAATCAAAGCCTGTAAAGGCAACCAACCCACCAGTCGCCGCCCGGCATCGGTGACGTAGAGAGTGTGAAGTGTTTCCGGCGATGCCGCCTGGGTGCGCACCTTGTCGAGCGCCTGACCCACGGTCATATTCTGGGTCAGGCGGATGTATTTGGGCGTCATGATGCGCCCGGCGGTCTCCGGGCCATACCCCAACAGCAGGTTGACCTGCTCGCGCTCCTGCGGTGGCAGCGCGGCAACGAGGCGCTTGGCGATAGCCGCCGGCATCTCATCCAGCAAACGGGCGCGTTCATCAGGATCGAGCGCCGCAAAGATAGCGGTGGCTTGCTCGTGGGTAAAGGCCGCCAACAAATCCTGGGCCTGCTCCACATCCAATTGCTCGAAGAGCATCAGCGCCCGGTCTTTATCAAGCAGGCGGAACACAATCACCCGCTCCTCAGAGGTTAGCTCCTGGATCAAAACCAGTAGCGCATCCATATCGGCCTCGATCAACAGGGTTTTCAAGCCCAGCATATCCTGTGCTTTGAGATACGCTTGAGTCTTGTCATAAAGATGCATCATTCAGCCCCTCTGTTAGTATAATAACACAAAACCGATCGCTAGAATCAAGCAGAGAACCAACCACCAGAGATTGATTCGCAGGCGCCCGCTGTGCCAGCCCTGCACTTTGCGACTGCTCTGCAGAGTACGTCGCACAAGTCCGCGTAACAGCCCTTCGAGGCCCTGCTGCTCTACGACCTCGTAGAGTTGTTCGGCCAGCGTGACCAGAAAACGCGCCGTCGCTGCCAGGCCCTCTTCCAAGAAGCCCAGCTCCACCCGTTGTTGAAGCCAGACGGCTATCCGCACCAGTCCGCGATCCAGGGCATGTTCTTCTTCTCGCGCCTCTGCCACCGGTGATGGGAGAGGCAAGAAGAAGGGTAGGCGCGCGAAGCTCAACACCAGCAGGCCCCACCAGGCCACATCTCCGCCGGCCAGCAGCGCCGCGCACCAGAGCGCAGCAACCACCAACGCCGTGATACGCGCCGCATATCGCGCGCGGGAGGCGACGCGGAGCATGGCAAGGAGCGCCAATATCGCCGCCAACACGCCCGCGCCGAGAAGCATCAGTTGTAGCGCGCGCGTCGCTGCGCCCAGGGGCGCAACCCGGTAGAGCAGGTACAGGCCCAGATTGGGCATCAAGGTGGCGTAGAGCCAGGTGTGCGTGCCGCGTTGCAGCCGCTCCCCGCTCGCCACCCAGGTGTGAAAGGGCCACAGGCCCACCTTCACCGCGACCGCCAGGAAAAAGCCTCCCGCGATCCACGCCTGGATGGAGGGAGGCAACGCCATCCCCGCCGCGAGCGCCGGCCCGATCTCGAAGGTTCCGGTTTGCACGCCCAGCAACAAGATCGCCACGAGCAGCCCGGCATCGCCCAGGCGCAGGAGCAGATAAACCCACCCAGCATGGCCCAACCGGTCGCGCTCGCGCCCTTGAAGTAACGGCGCGACGGCAATGCACAGCCCCACTACTTCGAGCGCGATGTAACGCAGCAGGAAGTGATCCGCCAGAAATGCGCCATTGCCGGCGCTCAACGCCAGCAAGGCGAGCGCCCCGCCGTGCACTGAAAGTGGCGCTTCCGGCGCTGCCAGCCCCAAGGCCACCACAGCCGCCAACGCGGTCGCAGCAGCAGCGTACAGGCTCGTCGTTCCCAGGCTCAAGCGCATGGGGCCAGCCTCCGGCAGCCAGGTGATCTCGAAGGCCACGGGCTGTTCGACGAAGGGCAACAGCCCCAAAGCGCACAGCGCCACCGTCAGCGCGGCCAGTCCTACGAACCACCGCACCCGCTCCGCCGAAGGCGCGCCGCTGAGCAATAATCCAAAAGCCAGCACTAGCGGCGTTCCGAACATCCCTATCAGCAAGACGTTTTGCAACACGGCGCCTAACCCCACAAGCGGCGCAGCTCGTCAATGTCACCTGACGGGTAGTGCCGGAAAGCGTTGATGATGAGCGCCAGCGCCACCGCGATAATGACCGCTTCCACCACCAGCGCCGAGATCACCATTGACTGGGCAAAGTGGATATCGTTGTGCAGCCGTCCGGCCTGGATCAGGCCCAGCGTCACGCCCTGGAGCATGATTTTGATGCCAAAGACTTGCTTGAGGATATTGCGCTGGGTCAGCAGACCGCCCAGGCCAATGCCAAAGAGCAGCAAACTCAGCACCGTGTTGACCACATCCAACCAGGGCCAATCCATCAGGTTCATAGGGGATCCTCGTCATATTCCGGCATCAGAGCCGCGATACCCAGCGCGCCGACGAACAGCAAGCCCGCCTGCGCCAACAGATCGAGGTTGCGACGTTCCCAGAACCACGCTCGGAATGCCTGCACTTCCGTGGTAGTTGCAGGATCGGGCGTGACGACGTGGCTCCACTGCCAGCTCAGCCAACCGAGCAACAGCAGCACGAACACCAGGCCAATTCGCAACAGATGTTCACGTCTCATCTGTGGCCCTCCTTCTGGATCTGGTGAGGCTGATGGCGACGATAAAGAGCACGCTGACCAGCCCCGCCCCGACGCTCAGCTCGAAGCCGCCGGCGTAGGGCGCTTCAAGCAGGAAAAAGAGCATCGCCAGCGCCGCGCTGCCCAATCCCAGCACCGAGGCGGCCACCACCAGGTTGCTCGCATAGAGAGCGAGGATGGCACCCGCCAACACCAGCAACGCGAGAATAATGTAAATCACGATGAGCATCAGACTCTCCAATCTACAACGACGTAAGGGAGACCGTCCCAACGAGGACACAGCGAGGAAGCTACAAACATGGCGGCCAGCCTCGATACCCTAACGTAAGGGGCGGTCGTCATCCAACGATAATCTGTCAGGTCGCGTGCAGTACGCTAAAAAAGCCACCTGGCGCACATCAAACCCAACGCTTACCTATCAGATTATAGCATAACCTGCTGAAAAAACGAGTGAATCTAACCGATGACGACCTCATCAGCCTGGCGCTGATGTCACTTTCCCCGCGCGCGTCTCAAACCGCGACCTGCGGATCGAAGAGCTTGGCGTGCTCCTGCAAGGCGTACCGGTCGGTCATCCCGGCAATGTAGTCGCAGATCACCCGCTCCAGAGAGCACGCTTCCAGTTTGCGTTGCACCTCGTGGGGCAGTTGCCCCGGTTCCCCATAGTACGCCTCGAAGATGTCCGTAATCAGCCGCTCGGCCTTGATCTGCATCCGCATCACGCGCGGGTGCCGATAGAGATTCTCGTAAAGGAAGGCTTTCAGCTCCCGCGTCATCGCCGCGGTCTCGGGAGACCAGGCGACCACATTCTCCGACAACGCGCGGATGTCCTCCGGCGACTGCACGCCGCTCGCTTCCAAACGGCGCGCGGTCTCGTTGATCTGATCCGTGACCAGCAGGCCGATCAGCCGCCGGATCAGCCGATAGCGCCACATGCTATCGAAGTGCTCCCCGTTCCAGCCCAGATTCTCCTTGAGCCGCGCCCACCAGGCCAGCCCCTCCAACTGCTCCAGCCGGATCAGCCGCGAGCGTAATCCGTCATCCAAGTCGTGCGCGGTGTAGGCGATCTCATCGGCAGGATTGGCGAGCTGCGCCTCCAACGTCCCCCGCTTGTCGGGATCGAAGCGCGTGGCTTCGGAGACATCGTACTCGGTCTCGTGCTTGACGATGCCCTCGCGCACCTCCCAGGTGAGGTTAAGCCCCTGAAATTCCGGATAACGCTCCTCCAGCTTCTCGACGATGCGCAGCGATTGTTTGTTGTGATCGAAGCCGCCGTGATCGGCCATCAGGCGATTGAGCACCATCTCGCCCGCGTGCCCGAAGGGGGGATGGCCCAAATCGTGCGCCAGGCAGATCGCCTCGACCAGGGTCTCGTTGCCCCCCAACGCCAGGGCCAATGTCCGCCCAATCTGCGCCACCTCCAACGTGTGCGTGAGGCGGGTGCGGTAGTAGTCGCCCTCATAGTTGACAAAGACCTGCGTCTTGTACTCCAACCGGCGGAAGGCGGTAGTGTGCAGGATGCGATCCCGGTCCCGCTGGAAGGCCAGGCGGTAGGGATGCTCTGCCTCAGGGTAGTCACGCCCTCGGGAGTCGGCGCTGTGAAAACCGTAGGGCGCTAATGCTTGATGCTCAATCCGTTCACAATGTTCGCGTGTGTAAATCATCATCCCTCCTTTACCGACTGACTTGCACGGCCATCCAACTGATCAGCAGCGCCACGCCCAACACCACCAGGATGAAGAGCGCCAACTTCCGCTCCAGGCGCGTGGGGTGCAACAACCGCCCCGAAATCCACAAAAACAGTCCGCCCGCCACGCCAAAGCCCAACAGGACGCCGATGGTGTAGGTGATCGCTGTCGCCATCAGGCGCGGCAAGTCCACAGTCACAATCAGGCGTCCAAAAAGCGCGATGGCAAAGCGGCTCCCCAAAAAAGCGTAGCCCGCCGCGATGCACAATCCACTCACTAGCAAGAGCACACCCAACCAGCGGCGCGCCCCGCGCTCGATCCACCACGTGACGCCCCCCAGGATGGTCAATCCCAGGGCAAAGGTGAAGATGAAAATGGACAGCAGTTCGATCAACATCGCGCCTCCAGGTGTCACGCCTTTCCGTAAACACGCCCCCATGATATATCAGCCTCCGGAAAGCGCCAGTCGCACGCGATTGCGGATTCTGCCGAACAGGGTAGCATGGATGATGTGCGCAAAGGAGTCATCATGTTCCTTCGGTACACCACCGAGGATGAAAATGTAGGACAGGTTGCCAACCTGTCTTACGCTCAGGCTATTTTCTAGGGAGGAGGTGCAGTTGGACGCAAGCGGCAAAGTCGCATTGATTACTGGGGGCGCGGTGCGGGTGGGACGGGCGCTGACGTTGGCGCTCGCCGAGCTGGGGGCACATGTGATTATCAACTATCGGCGCTCGGCGGCAGCCGCTCAGGAGACCGCCGCCGCTGCCCGCGCCTATGGCGTTGAGGCGCTGCCCATCCAGGCAGACCTGGGCGATCCCGAAGCCGTCGCCGCGTTGGTCACGCAGGGGCAGGAGGCCTTCGGCGGAGTGGACATCCTCATCAACAGCGCCTCGCCCTTCGTGCGCGGCGGGCTACAGGAGACCTCGCTGGCAACCTGGCAAGAGCTACAGCGCGTCCTGCTCGAGGCGCCCTTCCTGCTGGCACAGGCACTCGCGCCGGGAATGCAGGCGCGCGGCGCGGGGCTGATCGTCAACATCCTCGACACGGGCGCGTTCGACGTCTGGCCCGACTATCTGGCGCACAGTGTGGGCAAGAGCGGTCTCTGGGCGCTCACGCGCAACCTCGCCGTGGCGCTGGCCCCTGCCGTGCGCGTGAACGCCATCGTGCCGGGACCGGTGCTGCCGCCGCCGGGGATGTCCTCCAAGCGCAGGGAGCAGGTCGCTGCTCAAACGCTGCTGCGGCGTTGGGGCGATCCCGCCGACATCGCCGCAGCACTGCGCTACCTCGTGGCGGCGGACTACGTCACCGGCGAGGCGCTCTTCGTGGATGGCGGGCAGCGCTGGCGGCGCTAACGAGCGCGCGTGACGAGCGGCAGATAGATCGCGTTGGTCAGCCCCGCCAGGCTGTAGGCGTACTTCAGGCTGGCGTTGGTCTGATCGTAGTAGCTGATGCGCGGATACCCGTTCGCGTCCAGCGCCAGCGACGTGTGCCGGCCCACATCGCCCTGACTATCCACCGTGGTCAAGCGCCACGCGCCGCCATCGCGGAAGGCGTAGCGCAGGTCGCCTTGCGTCACGTCGTAATAGCTGATGTGCGGGCGGTTCAGGCTATCCAACGCCAGTGACGTGTACTGCCCCACATTGCCCTGGCTATCTACCGTCTGGCGTTGCCACGCCGCGCCATCCCACCGGGCATAGCGCAGATCGCCGGTGGTGGCATCGTAGTAGCTGATGTGCGGGCGATCCAGGCTATCCAGCGCCAGCGAGGTGTAGCGCCCCACATCGCCATTGTCATCCACAACCTGGCGCTCCCATTGCGCGCCCGTCCAGCGGGCGTGGTTGAGCGTCCGCTTATCCGCGTTGTAATAGCTGATGTGGGGCTGGCCCTGGCTATCCAACGCCAGCGAGCTGTACTGCCCCGCCTCCCACTGACCGTCCACCACTTCCACGCCCCACAGCGGATCACGACGCGCGTAGTTCAAGCGCCGATCCGCAGGAGGAACTTCACTGCGGTAGTAGAAACTGATGTGCGGACGGCCCTGGCTATCCAGCGCCAGCGACGTATATAGGCCGCCCGTCCAGCTGCTCGAAGCATTTTCAATCTTCCAGCTGCTCCCATCCCAATAGGTCAGCTGCACGCGCTCCTGCGTGGTTTGCTGATAGCTGATGTAAGGGTAATTGCTCGCATCCAGGGCCAGGGAGGTGTAGGCCCCGCCGTTGTTGGTCACAGTCTGCGTGTACCAGCGCCCTCCCGCCAGATGCGCGTAGCGGAGCTGTTGGCCGCTAGTGCTAGAGGCATCACGGTAGTAACTGATGTGAGGCCGCCCCAGCGTATCCAACGCCAGCGAGGTATACTGGCCCACATCGCCCGCCGCCTCCACCGTCACGATGCCCCAACCGCTCTGCATAGGGGCTGCCGGAGCTGCCGAGCCGGTCATCACTGCCCCCAGCGCCAGCCCTACCACCACCAGCCCCATCGCCCAACGCCAAGCCATGTTTCGTTTCATTTCGCCACCTCACATGAGAGAAAAAAGCCCGACCCACAACGGGTCGGGCCAGTCAGCGAAGGGAACGGCTTAGAAATCATCTTCCTCTCCGCCCAAAATGACCCGCCGAGGCCGCCCAGCCTGTTGCTCCAAGCTGACGATCCCCCGGCTCTCCATCTCCTCCATCAGTCGCGCCGCGCGCGGATAGCTGATCCGCAGCCGGCGCTGCAAGGCCGAGGTAGAAATGTGCCCCCGCGAGCGCGCCAGCGCGATGGCCTGCTCCAGTAGCGCCTCGTCTTCTGCCTCAGCGTCGCTCCGGGGGGGCTGTAAGGCCGGCTTTTCGGCCAACTTCTCCCAGGGCGCTTGCGCCGGGGTCGCCCCGGCTGCCTTCTGCCAGAACTTGATGATGGCCTCGAGTTCGCTATCGGAGATGTAGCAGCCCTGCACGCGCCTGGGCGCCGAGGCGTCCGGCGGCAGGAAGAGCATATCGCCCTGCCCCAACAGCGATTCGGCCCCCGGTGAGTCCAGGATCACCCGTGAGTCCACGTTGCTGGCGGTGGCGAAGCTGATGCGCGCGGGGAAGTTGGCCTTGATCAGCCCCGTCACCACATCGGTGCTGGGGCGCTGCGTCGCCACGACGAGATGAATGCCCGTCGCGCGCGCCATCTGCGCGATGCGTGTGAGCAGCCGCTCGGTCTCGTCGGGGGCGGCCATCATCAGATCGGCCAGCTCGTCAATCAGGACGACGATGCGCGGCAAGAGCGGCTCCTTTTTGCGCGCGAGCTTGCGGTTGTAATCGTCGAGGTTGCGGGCAACCGCCTCGGCAAAGTGCTTGTAGCGTTGATCCATCTCGTAGGCCACCCAGCGCAACACCCGCAAGATGCGCTCCAAATCGGTTTCGGCGCGGCCCAACAGGTGCGGCAATCCGTTGTACTGGCTCAGCTCCACCATCTTGGGATCAATGGCGACGATGCGGAGGGCCTCCGGCGCATTGCGCATCACCAGACTCGCCGCCAGGGACTTGACGAAGATGGATTTGCCGCTGCCGGTCGTACCGGCGATGAGCAGGTGGGGCATCGCCGCGAGATCGGCCACGATGGCGCTGCCGGCCACATCCAACCCGACGGCGAAACAGAGGGGGGACTTGCACTTCTCGTAGGTCTCGCTCTCCAGCACCCGGCGCAACGTCACCAGGTCAATTTCCGCGTTGGGCACTTCGATGCCGACCACGGCCCGCCCCGGCACCGGGGCCTCGACGCGCAAGGAGCGCGCCGCCAGCGCCAGCGCCAGATCGTTAGAGAGCGAGGCAATCTGGCTGACCCGCACCTTGCGCTGTTCCTCACCGTTGGCCCCGCGCTGCACGTAGCCCGGCGAGACGCCAAACTGCGTCACGGTGGGGCCGAGGCGCACCTCGGTGACGGTCGCGGGGATGCCGAACTGCGCCAGCGTCTCCTCGATAATGCGGCTCTTCTGGCGGATCTCCTCCTGGTTCATGCCCACGGCGCGGCCCGCCTTGAGCAGGGAGAAGGGCGGCAGCTCCGAGCTGCGCGGCGCTACCGGGCGAGAGGGCGTCTCCTCCACAGGCAACACCACCGGCGCTTCTTCCTGCACCGTGGCGGCGGATTCGGCAGCTTGCGCGCGGGCCGGACGCGAGCGCGGCGTCACGGGAGAGACCGCCACCCCCGCGCCCAAATGATCCACCGTTGCCTCCCCTTTGCGCGTCGCCCACTGCGCCTGCCACGCCGCCGCCAGACGGGAGAGCACCGCTTTGACGTCCTGTCCGGTGAGGTCGAAGGCCAGCCCCAATCCCAGCAGCAGGAGCGCGAGCATGAAGAAGATGGTGATCAGCACCCCAAAATAGCTCACGAAGAAGAAACTGAGGCCGAATCCCAACAGCCCGCCGCCCCGCCCCGACTCCACCAAAGACCAGCTCTGCGTGCTGAGCAGGGTGTGGGTCAGCGTCAGTGCGCTGATCAGGGTGAGCTCAAAGCCGAGGAAGGGCCGCCAGCGCCACGCCGTCGCGCAATGGACGAGGTTGCGCAGCCAGAGCAGCCCCAACGCGACCAGCAGGCCCGCCACAGGGAAGGCTCCCCAGCCGAAGATGAAGACGAGCGCGCGCGCCCAGGCGTTGACCAACGCCCCCGAATTGAGGCCGGCGATGGTGAAGAGGGTCAGCAAGCCGAAGAGAATCACTGCCACGGCCAAGAGTTGTTGGCCACTGGGGCTGATGAACGCCTTCAACACCGCCTGGCCCACTGCCGACCAAGGGGAACCGGACTTGCGGGCGGCACGCTTGGAAGCCGTGGCCTGGCCGCGTGGCCGCGCCATCTGGCGACGTTCAGAGCGCGGCATACTGCGCCTCGTGCGGTTCGGAGAGGCCCAACGCAATGCGGTGCTCGTGGGATTCGATATCCAGCACACAGACACGCACCTGCTGTCCCACCTTATAGGTGTGCCAGTGCGCCGTGTTCCCCTCGTGATTGTCGCCACAGATTTCAGAGACGTGGAGCAAGCCCTCCAGGCCATTCACCAGCTCGATGAAGACGCCGAAACGCTCGACGCTAACCACCGTGCCCATCATCACATCGCCGCATTGCAAAAGCTGTTCCACATCGTCCCAGGGATTGGCGACCAGGCGCTTGAGGCTCAAACCCACGCGCTGGGTATCCTGATCCACATTGATGATGATCACCCGGACGGTCTGCCCTGGTTGCAGAAAATCGCGCGGATGGCGCACGCGCCCCCAAGAGATCTCCGATATGTGGATCATCCCCTCCAGCGGCCCGATATCAACGAAAGCGCCAAAGGGACGCACGCTGGTGACCACCCCCTCGCAGGCCTCCCCCATGCGCAGCCAATTTGGCCAGCTATCCGAGGCGCGCTCACACTCCTCCAGCTGTGTTTGTGAGAGCAAGATGCGATTGCGCGCCGGTTCCACCTCGATCACGCAAAGCTGTAGCATCTGCCCTACATAGGCGGAGAAACGCTGCTCACGAGCTTCGGGGTCTGCCGGGAAGGGATAATCCACCAGATGTGAGGCTGGTATGAAACACTCGATGCCCTTCCAGTGCGCGATCAAGCCGCCGCGATTGAAGCTCTCAATCGTGACCTCCAGAGTACGGTGTTCCTGCTGATACTGGCGGGCCAGTTTCCACACCCCAGGATCAATTTGCACGGGGGTCTCATCCCACTCCCAGGCATCGGCGCAGTTGCCACAGGCCGAAGGCGCCAGCTCCAAGAGAGCCTGCCAATATCCTTCACTCAACGGCTCGGATGGCGGGACATACGGACTATCATTCATTAAAGCCCACTCCTCTTAAAAAATCGGCAAATCAGCAAAGCTAAAAATCACTTGGATGTGTTAGCACTTACGCAATCGCGTGACCTAAACATCTTTAACCGCAAAGCGCACAAAGGACGCAGAGTTTTTTCTTAAAAAACCAGCCGACGCTGTTCAAAAAACGGTTTTTATTGTGCTAAGATGGTAAAAAATGTTGATAGATAATTTTCTTGACGCTCTCTGCGTACTCTGCGGTTAGATTCTCGATGCTTGCGCAAATCGTCCAGTGTCTTTCATTTCTCGTTGCCTTCCCCCGCCGTTGATGTGGAACCCGGCATGAGAACGCCTTCCGTCTGGACCTCTTCCACCTGAACCTGCTGTTCCATCTCGACCAGGATTTGGGCCAGGTTCTCGATGGCAATCCGTTGCTTGCGGTAGAAGTCGGACTCGCTCACCGCCAGCCGCATTGCCACCTCGCGCACCTTCTGTCCTCGGAGGAACTTCATCTCCAGGATATTGTATAACAACCACTCTGGAGCTGTCAACTTGCGCTCGCCATCGGGACGTAGCCGCTCGATGGCTTCGGCTAACACTTGACGCAACCCCTTGGTGGAATTACCGCCATGTTGCGCGGCGGCCTGTTGCACCACTTGCAGATTGAGCAGCGGATTTTCCGTGAGCCGTGGGCCGCCCCAGTAGTGGGCCAGCGCATCGTGGACCCACTGCGGCAGCTCCGGGGACTCGCCCAGCGAGAAGCCCAGCGTCACCGGAGCGCCATAGCGCAACATCCCTCGCCGCCGCTGGATTTCATCCAATTCCGGCAGCAGCGACGCGAAGGCCCCCAGTACGAACTGCTGCAAGCGCCGATCATCAAGGGCCGCGCTGGCCTGTAACAACACCTCATCAAGCAGGGCGGCGGTTTCTGTGGGAAGGGGCAACGCCACCTCCGGTTGGCGCAGGCCCAACACCCCCAACAATGTCGCGCCGGACTTGTCGTAAATGGGCGCGACCCAGTACTGGTTCCAGATTATGAACCGCTCTTGCCGCTCCGCTTGGGAAGCCTGCAACACCGGGAAGGCGGCCAGCTCCTCGGTAGCGATGTGCAATCCGCACCAGATCTCACGCCGTAGTTCGCCCTCCTCCAACACCGCCAGGAAGCCGCCATCACTGCGTAGCAACTCGCAGACCACGGCCAGCAAGATCTCCAAGAACTGCCGTACATCGGCGACGGTCAGCAGGCGCTGGCTGAGGTCCTGGATCTGCGCCACCTCCTCGCGGCCCTCGCGGTAGAGCGCGATGTCAATCACGGGTTTCGCCAGCTCCACCGCCAGCTGCATCACGATCACCGTCACCGCCATGAGCGTGAGCGAAAAGGTATACATCCCCAGGCCCAAGAAGCGCTCCACCACCAGGCCGAAGCGAAAGAGCAACAACGCCATCATCGCTGTGAGCGGCCCGCGCAACAGGAAGCGTACCAGCCGGTGCTTGATCACCCGATCGGGCGTGAACGCGCCGATGAAGGCCACCCCGTAGGCCAACATTACCAGCATGGCAGCAATCGCCAGGTTCCCGATGACCAGGAGGCCCCACAAGATGCCCCCGGAGAGCGTCGCCGGCCAGCCGATTGCCAGCAGGTACGGGAAGACCGCCAGCGCGGGCGCGATAAAGCCGACTGAGAGATAGGTCATCCGCCGGCGCGCCGCGCGGGTGTGACACCGCCGCCGGGCCACGCGCATCTCCCGCAATCCCCAGACGATGATCCCGGCAAAGAGCAGCGCGAAGGGGAAAAAGAGCGGCCCCGGCTGCAAATGCACAGCTCGCGCTGTCACCATCCCATCGTGCGCGATCCAATCGGTGTAAAGCGCCAACAGCGCGATGAGGGCGCTGCACACGTAGCCTAACGGCTTCAGCCAGCGGGGAAAGCCATCGGCGAAGACCATCTGGCGGACCGCGTGGACAAATTCCAGGTAGAAGGTCGGGGCAAAGGCGATGCCCAACCATTGGAGGCGCAGGAGCAAGGTCGCGCGGGTCAGGTCATGGATGTCAATCAACAACAGATCCATCGCGTAGACCACTAACACGCACGCCAACAGCCCGCTAAAAGCGCGCGCTACCCGGCTTTGGCGACTGTAAAAGAGCAGGTAGAGCAACAGCGCAAAGGCGGTCGCCCCCACACCGGCCATCAACACATCATTGACTGCACCTAATAGCTGCGTCATCTATCCTCCCCGCTATCCCAATATCGCGCGGGGATACCCAAAAGTGTGCCACATTCTCGTTAGAGCCGCTTGCGAAAGAAAAGAGCCAGTTCCTGGCCCGGCCAGTAGGCATCCTGAAAACCGCAAATGGTGAAGTTGTTCGTCAGCGCGAAAGCGATGGCTGGCTGCGCCTTGGGAGGGCACTCCAACAGCAATTGCGTGACGCCCTGCCGGGCCGCCCATTCGCTGGCGTGATCCAGCAAAGCGCGGCCAATACCCTGCCGTCGTTGCTCTGCATCCACCACCAGCTCGCAGATGCGCGCGAGTTTTCGCTCAGGCGCAAGCTGCACCCCCACGTAGCCCAACACTTTGCGCCGCTCTGCCGCGATCCAGAAGCCATCCCGCCGCGTCCACCCCTCGACCTGCACCTCTGGCGATAGCGGGTAGGCCATCCGCTGCTTGCGCGGCAGCCGCACCTCCATGAAGCGCACCACCCATTCCCGCTCGCGGCGCTGCTCCAACATCTGCCAGGCGCTCTCCGTCTCGAACGACGCATCCACCGCCAGACAGCCCTTGATATCTCCCTCTCGAATTACCCGAATGCGCAAGTTTCCCTCCCCGCCACTGTAATTTACGGTGTACCAATATTGACCGGAATGACACAGGTGGATGTGTTGCCAAAGACATCCACCACCACCAGGCGAAAACGATAAGGGCCGCCGGGCGGATAGGACATCGGATCCGAGACATCCCAGAGGCCCAGGATTCCATTTTCGATGGGGGCATCGTACTGCGCGATGAAGTTGGGCGTATCCGCGCCGGGGAATTGCACCTCGAACTTGTAGTACGCAAATGAGTTGACGGTGGCTGTGCCCCGCACTTCGACCTGCCCGAAGACGTTCAGCCCCGCCACCGGCGCGACAACCTGCGCGTTGGGCGAGGGACAATCTGGCTGAAAGGCGTCCGGCGGCACCTCGATAAGCGGCGTGGGGAACGGTGTGGCGGTTGGCGTCACCTCAGGGAGATCATCCGTGAGCGTAGCGGTCAACGTCTCCGTTGCGGTGAGTTCCGCAGTCGCCGCCAGTGTCGAGGTGGGGGTCGGCATGACGGTCAATCCCGCCGCCGGGGTGGGCGTGCCAGGAAGCTCCTCCGGCAGGAGCGGCGCGATGAAGGCGCTCACGATAAAGACCATCGCCGCCAGCATCACAAACAACCCGGCCATCAACCACGAGCGCGTGATGCGCTGGTGGGCGATCTCCCGTTCCAGCGAAAACTGCGCCGCCGATAACCGCTTCCGCGCCGCTAGCGCCCCGAACACATACGCCAGCGCGCCCAGCAGGCACACCAGATAGATCAGCGTGGCCTGCTGGGCCAGCCAGATCAACAAGGTATTCATAGAGCGCGCAAGACACCTCGGATGATAGTTTCCAGACGCGGGACCAACTGTTCCCCGGCCTTCAATACCTCCTCATGCGTGGGCGGCGGCGCGCCCTCCTCGCCCACCAGCGTATTGCTGATGCCCGAAAGTCCCAAGACCCGCGTGCCGCCATGCCGCGCCACCGTCACCTCCGGCACGGTGGACATCCCCACCGCGTCCGCGCCAATGACGCGCAAGAAGCGCACGTCCGCCGGCGTCTCGAAGCTCGGCCCGGCGAGGCAGATGTAGACGCCCTGGTGATGGGGGATGCCCGCCTCCAGCGCCACCTCACGCGCCAGTGCGCGCAGCGCGGGATCGTAGGCATCGTTCATGCTGGGGAAGCGCGGCCCGAACTCATCGAGGTTGGGGCCGTTGAGGGGATTCAATCCCGCCATGCCGATGAAGTTCAGGTGGTCGCGGATGATCATCACCTCACCGGCGCGGTAGGTCATATTCACCCCGCCCGCCGCGTTGGTCACAATCAAGGTCTCCACGCCGAGCACCTGCATCACGCGGACGGGGAAGGTAACGCGCGCCATCCCGTAACCCTCGTAGTAGTGCCCCCGGCCCTGCATCACTAACACCGGCTGCCCCTCTAGTTGTCCCAGCACCAGCCGCCCGGCGTGCCCTACGACGGTTGAAACCGGGAAGTTGGGCAAATCCTGGTAGGAGATGACGGTCGGGTTCTCCACAGAATCCGCCAGCGCGTTCAATCCTGATCCCAAGATCAGGGCCACTTTGGGCTGGAAATCAGCCACGCGCGCGCGGATCACCTCCGCCGTTCGCTCGAAATCCGCCTTTGTAAAGTATTCTGCCATGTGCTTACTCCTTCGTTTGTTGAGGGGGTTCACCCGTGGTGAACGCCCTGGGATGCGCTTGATCGTAAACCTGTCGCTTGCGACGGCTCGAAATTTCCGTGTAGATCTGCGTCGTCGTGATGCTGGCGTGGCCCAAGAACTGCTGAACTTCGCGCAGCTCCGCCCCGCCGTTCAGCAGATGCGTTGCGAAGGTGTGCCGCAACACGTGCGGCGTCACCTTATCGGCCAACCCGGCCTTTTCCGCATAATGACGGATGATGAACCAGACGCCTTGGCGCGTCAACGGTTGCCCGGTGTTGTTCAGGAACAACGTCCGCTCCCCCGCCTCGCGCAGCAGGAAAGAGCGCCCTTCTTCTAAATAGACCTGCACCGCCTGTTGCGCCGCCGCGTGGAGCGGAATCAGCCGCTCCTTGTTGCCCTTGCCCCAGCAGCGCACCGTACCCGCCCGCAAGTCCACATCTTCGAGCTGCAACTGCGTGAGTTCGCTGACGCGCAAACCGGCTGCGTAGAGCAGCTCCAACAGCGCGCGATCCCGCAATCCCAACGGCGTCATGGTATCGTTAGCCGCCGCCAGCAAGCGGGCCACTTCATCGAGCGAGAGCGCCTTGGGCAATCGGCGGCCCACTTTGGGCTGCTGCAACCATCCGGCCAGTTCCTCGGAGATCACCCCTTCGGCAAAGAGGAACTTCAAAAACGAGCGCACGGTCGCAATCTTGCGCGAGATGGTGGCGATACTGTAGCCGCGCTGCTGCAAATGCGCATTGAACCCTTCCAGGAGCTCCGGCGAGAGGGCCACCCATTCAGCAAGGCCCATCCCGGCCACGTAGGTGTGGAGCTGGCGCAGATCGCCACGATACGCCGCCAGTGTGTTGGCCGCGTAACCGCGCTCGGTGGCGATGTAACGCAAAAACAGGTCAATGTAATGGTTCATACTCACGCGCTATTGGGCTGTTCTGAGTTTATGTTCAGCTATAGCAGAGGAATTATAGCATGATCAAAGGATAAAACAAAAGTCCACCGATCATATCTGCCTACGCTTTGCTGTGCTCGCGTGTGGAAATCATGCCAGAGGTGGATGTGTGCGCTGACCGCCAAATTGGGGCAGATAGGGTGCGCTCGCCTCCGGGCGCGCTTCGCCCAAAGCCCAGAGGTGCTGTGCGATGTGCGTCGCGGCGTGCGGACGCGCCAGCGAGCGCGCCTGGCCCGCCATCCGCTGGAGTCGCGCCGGATCGCCCAGCAGCGCCTGCACCGCCGCCGCCGCCGCTGTTGGGCGCGGCGCCCAGATGCCCGCCTCTTGCTCCACGACGTAGGTAACGTTACCCGCTTCTTGCCCCGGCAGGGCGGTGTAGAGCACCGTGGGCAGCCCCGCGATGAACGCCTCGACCAGAGTGTTGGGACCAGCCTTCGTTACCAGGAGATCCACCGCCCGCATCCAAACTTCCATGTTAGAGACGAAGCCCTCGACGCGCAGCTGCTCCGGGGGCGCGAGCTGCGCCAGGCGCTGTTGCAGTACGTGGTTGCGGCCCGCGACCGCCACCAGCAGCGCCTCCGGGCGCTGCGTCACCAGCGCCGCGACGACCGGGGCCAGCGGCCCCATTCCCTCCCCACCGCCGACGAGCAGAACAATCGGGCGCTCCTGAGGCAGCCCCAACTGCTCCCGTGCCACGGCTTTGGGCAGGTCGCTGGCCTCCACAAAAGCGCGCCGCGCCGGCATCCCCACGACGTGGACGCGCTCTGCCGGCAATCCCGCGCGCAGAGCGCGGGCCTTCGCCACCTCCGTCGGCACGATGTAGGCATCGAAGCCGGGGGCGAACCAGGCCGTATGGACCGTCACCAGGTCGAGCACAACGATGGCCTTAGGAACCGAAGAGTGCATCCGCCGCAGCGCCAGATCGAGCGCGTAGTTGGGGATCCCATGAAATGAGACCACCACATCCGGCCGGCAATCGTGCAAGAAGCGTTTCAGGGGGCGCCGGGTATAAGGCCAAGCCAGATAAGAGAGGGGCTTTATCAAGGGGATTTGATCGGTGAGTTGATAGCTTATCCGCCAGGGCAATGCGTTTAACTTGACCATCTTGGGATACCACTGCGGAAAGCGGGGAAAGGGCCAGCGCCCCATCTCCACAAAGATGTCAGCCAGTGCCACTTCTGCGGCATCGCCGTAGAGCCGCTGCATCTCGGCGCACACCGCATTCGCCGAGGCCCGATGTCCGCCACCGGTATCGGAGAAAAGAAACAAAAAGCGCATGGCGTTCCTCCCCTCTGAAAGGATGAATGAGTCAGCGAATCAATGGATCGGTGGGGACGCACGGCTTACGAAGCGCTTGATGCGTCCCTCAAAATGGCTGCGCCGCACCAACACGTACCGGCGGCAGGTGAGACACTCGATGCCAATATCCGCGCCCACCCGCAGGATGCGCCAGGTATCGCCACCGCAGGGATGCGCCTTGCGCAATTGCACCACATCCCCCACCTCGAGCTGTAGCGGCCCCGGCATCGGTTATCCTCTCACAGAGGCCAATCAACGGCGCCAGAGCATCGCCAACGGCAGGGAAACCAGCAAGCCCAACAGCACCAGCGCCAGTCGGCTCCAAATCGCTGACGGCAAAGGTTCGCGTTGGAGCTGATAGTCGCGCAAGCGATAGCGGGGCAACAGCAGCCATCCGACCAGCGCGCCGACCGCGAAGCCACCCAGGTGCGCCCACAGGCTCACCTGCGGCAAAAACCCTATCGCCAAATTGATGAGGGCGTTGCTGACCAGGTCCCATAGCTGCTGCCGCCCGTCATGCAGATATTTCTGATAATGCCAGAAATAGCTCACCAGCGCCCCCAACAGCCCCAAAATGGCGCCGGATGCGCCCACCCCCAGCGAATCCCAGCGGGCAAATAGCATCACGAAGACGCTGCCCCCCAGCAGCGCCAGGCCGTAGATAAGGGCAAAGCGCGCCGTGCCGAAGAGCTGCTCCAGCCGCCGCCCCAACACGTATAAGGCATACATATTGAAGGCGATATGCATCAAGCCCGCGTGCAAAAAGGCCGCCGAGAGCAACCGCCACCATTGGCCGTATTCAAAGGCGAGCACCGGTATCAGCGCCCCCAGAATGTAGAGCAAATCGCCGGTCAGGAGGGTCAACAAGTAGATGAGCACATTGACCGCGATCAGCACATAGGTCAGCACCGGCTTTGCAAGGGGCAGCGTCAACCGGGTCTCTGGAGGGGGGATCAGCGGTTCGGGGTAAGTAACGTAGTCCTCCATAGGTGCTCCTACAAGCGCACGCGGCGGGGATGCGTCCGCAGATGCTCGACCTGCATGATCATCGCCACCTGCTCGGCGGCGGCATCGAGCTTGCCATCGCGGTTGACCACCACGTAGTCGAAGAGCGGCAGACAACGCATCTCCTCGCGGATCATCTGGATGCGATGCGCGAGCTGGGCCTCGGTGTCGCCCTGACGCTGTCGCAAGCGCGCGACCAGCTCCTCCTCGGAGGAAGGGCTGAGGAAGATCAGCACCGCTTCCGGGGCCAGCTGGCGCACAGTCGCTGCGCCCTGGACGTCGAGCCGCATAAGTACATCCTTGCCACTGGCTAACGCCTCGCGCACCTGTTGCTTGGGCACGCCCTTATACTGGCCATAAACCAGCGCGTGCTCGATCAGCTCATCGGCGACGATTAATCTCTCAAACTCCCGCTCGGAGACGAAGAAATAGTCCACTCCATGCACCTCACCGGCGCGTGGAGGTCGTGAGGTGGCCGTGACCACGAAATGGAAGGGATAGCCGCATTCCTTCAAGCAATGCACCACGCTATCCTTCCCCACGCCCGAAGGCCCAGAAATCACCACTAACAACGGTTCTGTCACATGCTGATAAAGATCTTCTGTCACCCAATCCCCCATACAGTTGCCCCTCATCTGGCTTGTAGGTATAATGCAAGTAAGACTACTATACCACATTTGCGACAGGAGAGAAAAGATGCCGATCTACGAATATCGGTGCCAGCATTGCCAGCGGAAGTTTTCGCTGTTCTGGCGGACCTATAGTGCAGCCGAGGAGGGCCAGGCGACCTGCAGTCACTGTGGCAGCGCGAATGTGCGACGCCTGGTCTCGCGCGTGCGCGTCCTCCGCTCCGAGGAGCAAATCGCCGACGCGCTCAGCGATCCGAGCTTTCTGAGCGACTTCGACGAGGACGATCCGAAGAGCATGGGCCGCTTCATGCGCCGGATGGCGAGCGAATTCGGCGAGGAGGCCGGCGAGGAGCTCGGCCCGGAGTTCGAGGAGGTCGTGGATCGTCTGGAGGCGGGGCAGGCCCCGGAACAGATCGAAGCGGACATGCCTGACTTGGGCGCAGACCTCGGCGGCGACGATTTCGGCGGGGATTTCTAGCACCACTGCTGGCCCTCTAACGCATGAGGCGGACGTTGTACGTCCGCCTCATGGCCTGAATTTTCCTGCGCGGCTGCGGGCTTAGCCGAAGCCACCGCCGCCCCCACCACCGCCGCCTCCGCCGCCACCTCCACCGCCGCTCCAGCCGCCGCTGCTGGAGCTCGAAGGGGAGCTCGTAAAGGTCGAAGCGGTCGTGTTCAACATGGACATCAGCCCGTCGGACATCCCTTGCAAGCCGCCCATCATGCTGTCGCTGGCCTGTTGCAGGGAGGGGATGCCGCTCCCCTGCCCCGCCGGTGAGGCCGCCCCCCTACCTGCGGATCCGCCGTAGTAGGGACGGTACCAGATCGGCTGCGGCACGATCACCTCCGCCGGCAAGCGGGTGAACTTCTTGACCCAAGATTTCTCCAGGCCAAAGGCTATCGCGTAGGGCAGGTAGGTCTCGAAGAGGTCCGTCGCTTCCTTCAGATCGGTGTAGCGCTCCAGGTCTTGCAGATAGCGCCGGAACGCTTTCCACCGCTCGGCCATCTCCGCCCCGGCCTCTGACTTGTGCGGCATGTGCTGCGCCACAACGAGCGCCGCAATCCCGATCAAGACAAAGGCGATGATCGGACAGATCGCCCAACCGGTGAAATCCATAACCAAAGAAAATGTCAGGAAGCCCCCACAGGCCCCCAGCACCAGAATCCCCACACCCAGCCCCGAGTAGCGTCCGCGCACAGCCTTGGGGTTGGTGGGGAAGTACCCCCGTCTTACCAAGTCCTCGTAGAGCGCCTCTTGGAGCTTGGGGATGTGTTTGTAGAAACGCTCGCGCAAGTCCGTCAAGCGCCGCGTCTTTCCATTACCGAAGACCGCCCGCACCAATTTCTTTTCGAAGGGCGTCAGGTCGTCGCGCGTCTTATCGGTCAGCCGATAGGTGAACTCGCGATTGGTGGTTCCCAAAAAGCCCGATTCCTGCTGCTCTTCGATGAGCATGTAACCGCGCCGAGCCAGATCAACCAGCGTGGCGACGATGTCCTGCAAATCGGCCTTTTCATCTACCAGCACGCCGACGACGCCAGGAGGATCGTCGGAGGGGGGCGTGGACAGGATGTCTGCGGGGAGCTGCACCTGCGGATCGCGGCCTCGCAGGTACCACAACAGCAGCAGCCCCACGAGACCCAGCGCCAACAGCAATGCGCTTGCCACGATGAGCGCCAGATTCAGGAGCGGCCTCATATCTTCGAGCCGCTGCCACGAGGCCGCGCTCCCACTCACCACGCCGTGCGGAAACTGCACCCGCACCTCGAAGGTTCTGCCGGGAGGGATAGACTCCTGCGCCTCAAAGCGCGCGGTCGTGGCACCTTCCCCGCTGGTGCGCGCGGCGACGTTGTAGGCCTCGAGGCGATCCACGGTCGCACCTGCCGGCAGCTGCACCGTCACCCGCGAGGCCGCGACGCGCGCGTCACGGTCGGGATAGACAGCATCCCACCACAGTTGATCGCCCTCATCGTAGTAGCGCAGCCCACCGTGGACGAGATAGCGTAGCGTGTAGGTGTGGACGCCCTGCGCGGGGGAGAAGTACCAGTAGACGAAGAGCTCGTTCCCCTCTCTTTCCGTATAGAAGGTTCCTGGCTCCTCGCTGCGCGACTCGCGGTAGGCCCGCCCATCGCCGCTGACCTGCATATCCGTGATCCGTGACAGCCGCTGGGTGGGGATGTTGCGGTAGCCGAAGGTGAACGTCCCAGAGGTGAAGTTGATCACCTGCGTCTCCTCCACCCAGAAGGTGCCATCGGTGTTCACGGTGATCTCGACATCAAAGCGCTCCCAGTAGAAAGTTTTGCCTTGCGCAGCAACCTGGCCCAATGGCCATACCAACATCAAAATCAACACCAGCACAAACATCATCCGTCGGCGCATCGTCCACCTCCTTCTACATACAGAGTGTCAACAACTAAATCCATGTCACGTACAGCCCTATTGTAACACAACTTCGTCCCCAGGCCGATTGCCCTTCAGCGCACCAATCACACAAGTGATGTTGCGCAAAGCGACAACCAGCGTATTCATCGAACAGATGCACCATTTAAATTCATTGAGTACTTGACACCCGATACAATTTGACTTATCATAAATACAAGAGGCAGTTGCGATAGGTAATTACAGCCTCATCTCCTCCAACGCCGAGCACCCTGTGATCAAGTCTTTGCTCTTGATCACCTTCGCACTTTTGTGATAAGACGTCAGCAAACTACCCGACCATCACTGCATTCGAACCTACGCTACACCTCGTTATCCATTGGCGGATTGGATAACCTTATCTTATTCTGTTAGCGAAAGGAGTGCTTCAAATGAAAACGCGAATGTCTACTTGGGTATCCATATGCGTCGTATTTTGTATGTTGGCAACGTTACTCCCCTCGGCCACTGCGCAAGCAAAACCATCCCCGCCCTATCCGGCAGGGACATCTCAACCGCAAGGGCTACCCCTGCCCTACCTGAGCGACCCCGATGTGGCTGACGCGCCCTTCGGCGCTACGCCCACGGTAGATGGCGTCATCGCGCCCGGCGAGTACGCCGGCGCGGGCAAGATCGTCTTCCCCGGCTACGGCGGCGACGTGGAAGTCTTCCTCCGCCAGGATGCCACAGCCCTCTACATCGCCTTCGACTTCCCCGATCCGCAGACCTCCAGCTCAGCGGCGCAAGTCTTTCTGGATACGGCCTACGACCGCGCTTCCACCCCACAGCCCGACGACTACCGGCTGAGCATCACCCAGAGCGGCGCAATCATAGAGAGCCAGGGTACCGGTTCCGGTTGGAGCAACAGCGCCCCCAGTGGGTGGACGGCGGCGGTCGCCACCACGCCTACCGGCTGGCAAGCCGAGTTCAGCATTGACTATGCCAAACTGGGGCTGACAGCGAGCACGTTCCAGGTGCTCGGCCTCAGTTTCATCAACGCCTGGACGCCCACCTGGGATCACTACTGGCCCACGGGCGCGTTCTGGACGAACCCCAGCACCTGGGGCCACCTCGTCTCCTCCTCCGATTGGGGGACGTTCTACTGGAAGCCCGGCCCGTGGGAGGATTATGCCCCCTCCGGCGTGCCCGATTTCGACCAGATGCAGATGGGGCTGAGCTTCGCCGCGTCCTTCGCCGCCGCCAACTCGCTCTGGTGGTTCGATAGCAAGTTCGAGCAGCAGCCCGTCGGCCCAGTCGGGGCGACCCTGCCCATCAGTGATAGCTACACGCTCGTCCAGCCCTACGGCCTGTGGGATGACCACGACCCACAGAACGCCCCGGCGCTGGCGGCTGATCTGGCGATCTACTTCCAGACCGACGTGAACCAGCCCGGCACCCACATCTACGATATGTACGACGGTATCCAGCGCTACCTGCGCGACCGGGGCGTGTGGGACGAGTACATCGTCACGCTGATCAATCAGCCCGATTATTTCTGGATCGCCGAAGAGGTGATGCGCAGCGAGGATGTGATTCTGTTGCTCGGCTTCTGGCAGGAGATCGAGATCGAGCCGGGTGCATGGATGTGGCAGCGCATCGGCGGGCACTACGTCACCGTCGCCGGGGTGGATGTGACCCAATTCCTGATCGCCTTCAGCGACCCGGCGCAGGATGCAGCCGAGATGACGGGGATCGGTCGGGTGCTCAATGGCGCACTGCTGCCTCATTCACCTGCCCCCCATCCACCGGTAGAGCACAACGACGCCGGCAATGTCTCCCACGATGTTTACATGATCATGCCCGGTTCGCCCAGCCCCGGCGGCATCTTCTGGATACCCGATTACTTTCCGCCGTCCTTCCTGCTGGACCTCCCTGGCCTCAACCCCAACCCGCGTTGGGAAGAGCCGCCCGTACCCTGGATGGGCGGCCCCATCCACACCGAGATCGAATACGCGCTGGCGGTCTCGCCCTACACTTGGAAGGCAAGCGGGCGCTGGATGGAAGATGAGACACCGCTCTATGGGCGCTCCTTTATGCCCTTCGACGACTTCGCGCCCTCCGGCATGCCCGATTTCGACCAACAGCAGGCCAACTGGGGTTACGTGAATCTCTTCGGTACCTGGCAGTGGTCCTTCTGCGGGCCGGCAGCGGCGGCGAATTCGCTCTGGTGGTTCGATAGCAAGTTCGAACACCAAAGCGTTGTCCCCCCGGCCATTGCCGATTCCTACTGGCTGGTACAACCCTACGGCCCGTGGGACGACCACCACCCGCTGAACGCGGATGATCCGGCCACGCCCTGGCCACCACCCGGCTGGCCGATGCCCGGCCCTATGCCCCCCGGCCAGGGGGAGTTCATCGAAGAGCTGGCGCTCTATTTCCTCACCGACCAACCGCCGACCGGCTACGGCACCGATGTCATGAACCTCTACCAGGGCATCGAGCACTATATCAGCGACCGGGGCCTGCGCCAGGGGTACGTCATTACCCAGGTCCACCAGCCGGAGTTCTGGTGGGTGGCCGAGGAGGTCGAGCGCAGCGAGGATGTGATCCTGCTCATGGGTTTCTGGCAGGATCATGGCGATCCCGATGGCTGGGTGCGCCTGGGCGGGCACTACGTGAATCTGGCGGGCGTGGATAAGCAAGGCGGCTACGTTGGCTTCTCCGATCCCTGGTTCGACCGCATGGAGACCGTCCTGCACCCCAACGAATTCATCGGTTTTCCGCTGTGGACCGGGCGCGTCGGCTCCGATGGCGATCCGCCCCTTGGCCGGACCACTCTGCCGTACACGCACACGATCCCCCATCCGCCCGGCCCCCTCCACAACGACGCGGCCAACGTCTCCCACGACGTCTATTGGGTGCGGGCCACCGACAGCCCCGGCGGGGTCTGGGGGCCGGCTCACTACGTCCAGAGCTGGAGCCAGGTGGAGAACTTCTGGGGGATGAACACCTCGGTGGACGTGCCTTTGGGAGACCCCACCGTGGACGTTCAGACCGAAGTGGAGTGGGCGGTAGCCGTCTCCCCTGTGGCCGACGTGACCGTGATTAAGAGCGTCACGCCGCTCAACGTCACGCCGGGCGAGTGGCTCACCTTCACCCTCCACTTCATCAACTTCGGCTCGCTCCCGGCAGAGGACGTGGTGCTGGACGATGCACTGCCCTCCGGCCTGATCAATCCCACCACCATCGGCTACAGTACCTCCAACGGTCTGCCCGTCACCCACCGGCCCGGCACGACTTTTACCTGGGATTTACCCGATCTGGCCTGGCACGAGTGGGGCCTCATCACCATCACCGCGCAGGTGGATCCGGCGCTGGCCTGGCCCGCCTCAACGACGCTGACCAACACCGCCATCATCACCACCTCCAGCGTCGAGCAGTATCAGGTACCCGAAATGCCTAACGAAAGCGCCATCGCCTTCACCGTGGAGACTGCCGACCTGACCGTGACCAAGACCGCCACGCCCACGGTCGTGCAGGCGGGCGACTGGTTGACCTATACGCTCGTCTACACCAATCATAGCCCCGCCATGGCTGCAAACACGGTCATCACCGATCTGCTGCACGGCTGGCTGGTCAACTCATCTTTTGCGATTTGGACCTCTTATCCCTCGGCAATGCCCACGCCAACCGGGCGCTACATCTGGCCACTGGGCGATGTGCCGGCAGGCGGCTGGGGCATCCTCACCGTCACCGCGCAGATCAGCCCGACGCTGAGCGGCGCGGGCGTGCTGCCGAACACAGTTTCTATCGCCACAGATACGGCGGAACACGATCTGACCAACAACATGGATAGCGCCGATGTGCTGGTGGTGCGCTACGGCGTGGATTTGCAGCCCCCCACACTCGATGGCGCGGGCAATCCCAGAGACACCGTGACCTACACGCTGTCTCTGCACAACACCGGCAGCCTCACCGACACCTTCGGTATCACCGGTGTATCCTCGACGGGATGGGTAACGACCTACCCGGCGCAGATCGGCCCACTGGCGGCAGGAGCCAACGCGCCGCTCACGGTCACGGTGCAGATTCCGGCAGGGGCGAACGATGGCGACTTCGACCGCTTGACCCTGACCGCAACCTCGCAGAACGACGCCCATTTCTCGGCATCCTCGATCCTGACGACGACCGCTTACACCGGTACTATCACCCGTGGGGTAGTGCTCTCCCCGCACGCCGCCGCCATGACTGGCGATCCCGGCGCGACGGTCACCTACACGCTGCGCATTACCAACACCGGCAGCGTCGCCGATACTATCGGCCTGAGCCACACCACGCCAGGCGGGTGGACGGTGGCTTTCTCCGCCAATCCACTCAGCCTCGGCACCGGCATCGGGCAAGATGTGGAGGTCTACGTGGGTATCCCGCTCGGCGCGACTCCCGGCGCGATGCAGGCCATCACCGTCACGGCGACTTCACAGGCCGATGCCACCGCCTACGACCGGGCCGTGCTGACAACTGAAGTAACCCTCATCACCTATGGCCTGAGCCTGCAACCACCGACGGCTCAGAGCGCGGGCAATCCCGGCGACATGGTGACTTACACGCTGAGCCTCACCAATCTGGGCGATGTCGCCGATACATTCACTATCGCCGGAATTGTCTCCGGGCAAACGTGGACGACGGCCTATCCGGCGCAGATCGGTCCGCTGGCGGCAAGGGCAAATGCCCCCGTCACAGTTACGGTACAGATTCCGCCGGGAGCAAACGATGGCGCTTGGAGCCAGCTGACGCTCACGGCGACTTCGCAGGGTGACGTCAGCCAATCAGCGACCTCGGTGATGACGACTACGGCCTACACCGGCACGATCATCCGTGGCGTGGCGCTCTCTCCGCACGCCGCCGCCGCGACCGGCGATCCCGGCGCGACCGTCACCTATACGCTGCGCGTCACCAACACCGGCAGCGTCCCCGATACCATTGGCCTGAACCACACCACGCCGAGCGCGTGGACGGTGGCCTTCTCCGCCAACCCGCTCAGCCTCGGCAGTGGCGTCGGGCAGGATGTGGCGGTCTACGTAGGCATCCCGCTCAGCGCAACCCCCGGCGCGATGCAGGCCATCACCGTCACGGCTACCTCGCAGGCCGATTCCAACGCCTACGACCAGGCCGTGCTGAGCACCACCGTCAATCTACGCCGCCTCTATCTGCCGCTGGTCTCGCGCAACTACACCCCTTAAACGGGTATCTCGATACGCCCTCCCGCCGTGCAGCGCAACGCGGCGGGAGGGCAAGCCTGAAAGCATTAACCGATAGCTTGCTCTTTCCCCTTTTCAAGGTAGAATCCTTAGTATCCCTTACTATTTCATAACCCAGGGGGAAAGAGATGGCAGCTAGCGAATTCACCATCGAGCAACAGTGGCAAGCCAACCATAGCGGCCCGGCCCGTTGGATTATCTCTCACACCTTACGGCACTGGTGGCTCATCCTTCTGCTGCTGTTGGGCGCATTTGGCAACGCGACCTTTGCCGCGCTGCCCCCGCTCTACATCGGCCAGGCCTTCGATGGCGTGATGGCGAGTCCGCCCGACATGGTTCTTCTTCGCCGCGCCGCGCTGCTCATCGCCGGCTCCCAGCTGCTCCGGGGGCTTATCCTCCAGCTCGGGCGCAACTTCGCCGCCGAGACGCTAGGGCAGCGGCTAGAGCGCGACATCCGCAACGAGGTTTACAGCAGCCTGATCGGGAAGAGTATGTCTTTTCACGATTCCTATCCCGCTGGCGATCTCATGGCCCGCGCCACCAACGATGTCCGCGAGATCAATCTGATGTTCAATCCGGGCATCAATCTGGTCATCGGCTCGGCGAATTTCCTTTTTGCCCCGCTCTTCTTCGCACCGGGCATCCATCCCCAGCTCGTCATCCTCCCCCTGATCTATCTGGTGAGTTATTTTTTTGTGGTGTGGCACTACCTGCGCGAGCTACGGCCCACCGCCGAGGCCGTCCGCCACAACTTCGGCGTGATGAATACCGCGCTGGCGGAGGCCATCGAGGGCATCGAGACGGTCAAGGGCGCGTCGCAGGAGACCCACGAAGTCTCGCGCTTCCGGCGCGCCGTGGACGGCTGGCGAATAGCCTTCTTGCAACAGGCCGCTGTCGAAGCGCGTTTCATCCCGCTGCTGGTGCTGGGGCTACTCCAGGCCATTGGACTTCTTCACAGCCTGCTGCTCCTCCGCAGTGGGGCAATTAGCATCGGCGATGTGATCTCCTTCAACGGGCTGCTGCTGCTCTTCGGCTTCCCCACCTGGGCGGGACAGTTCGCCTACTCGCGCGTGGCCTCCGGGATGGCGAGCGCGCGCCGCCTGCTGGAGCTGATCAACGCCCGCACCGAGCTGGATCAAAACGAGAGCGGGTACGATGCACCGATGCGTGGCGCCGTGACCTTTGAGGGGGTCAACTTCTGCTATCCCACCATCACCGGCTGCGAGCGGCGCGATTCCGCCACATTGGAGGAGATCAATTTTACCGTAGAGCCGGGGCAAACCATCGCCATCGTCGGGCAAACAGGCTCGGGCAAATCCACCATCGCCAAGCTCATCAATCGCATCTACGATGTGGATGCGGGGCGCGTGCTGGTTGATGGCGTGGATGTGCGGGACTGGAACCTGGCGAACTTGCGCCAGCAGATTTCCATCATCGAGCAGGACATCTTCCTCTTCTCGCGCACGATCGCGGAGAACATCGCCTTCGGCAAGCCCGACGCCACCCATGAGGAGATCGTCGCGGCGGCGCAAGCGGCGCAGGCCCACGACTTCATCACCACCTTCGCCGACGGCTACGAGACGGTCATCGGAGAGCGGGGCGCTACGCTCTCCGGCGGGCAGCGGCAGCGCATCGCCCTGGCGCGCGCCTTCCTCACCGATCCGGCGGTGCTGATCCTCGATGACGCTACGAGCGCCATTGATAGCGAGACGGAGGATCGGATCCAACGCGCCATCGAGCGCGCCGCCGCCAATCGCACCACCTTCCTCATCACCCACCGGCTCTCACAGATCCGCTGGGCCGATCTGATCATCGTCATGCGCCAGGGGCGCATCGCGGCCATCGGCTCCCATGAGGCGCTGATGGAAAGTTCCGCAGCCTACCGCAACATCTTTGCGCGGTACGAGTAGGGGGACGCATGGGATTCTTTAGAGGACTTGACACCGAAGCGTACGACCGGCAATACAGCGACCGGGAATTGACGCGACGCATTCTTGCCTACTTCAAACCGCATCGCCGCGCCGTGATCGGCGT
This sequence comes from Anaerolineae bacterium, assembly GCA_034435555.1. Classification (GTDB taxonomy): domain Bacteria; phylum Chloroflexota; class Anaerolineae; order B4-G1; family SLSP01; genus DAOTXC01. Next base: position 13,078 of record DAOTXC010000033.1, on the reverse strand, counting down.
GGGCGTGCTTATCGCAGTGGGGGCCGGATTGGGCGCCCTGCAACCGGTGATCATCGCGTGGGGGTTGGATCTGCTGATCGCCAGCAGCCAACGGCTGGATGTGCTCAGCGCGTTGGTCGGCTTCACCCTGTTCTACGGCATCCTCAACTGGGCGGGGAACTGGTGGCGGCGCATCCTCAGCGCGCGTGTCATCGGCGCGATCATCGCCACGCTGCGCAGCACCGCCTTCGAAGCCGCCGTGGGCCACGATATGTCCTTCTTCGACGAGTTCCGCTCCGGGCGGATCATCAGCCGCATCACCTCCGATACCGATGAGTTCGCCCAGGTGGTGCAGCTGATCACGGAGTTCATCGGCCAATTTCTGCAAGTGCTGATCCTGCTGGGCTTCCTGTTCAACATCTCCTGGCGGCTTACGCTCTTGCTGTTGAGCTTCGTGCCGGTGGTGGCGCTGTTGGCCTACAGCCTGCGCCGCCTGGCCCGGCGCGTCACCCGCCGGGGCTTCCGCGTCCTCGCCGAGGTCAACTCAGCCATCCAAGAGGCCGTCACCGGCATCAGCGTGGCGAAGAACTACCGGCAGGAGGGCGCGATCTACGGGGAGTTCGATGGGGTCAACCGGCAGTCATACAAGGTCAACCTGCAACGCGGCTTCGCCCTGGCGATGACCTTCCCGATCCTCAACGCGCTCTCCGGTGTCGGCACGGCGATTCTGGTCTACTTTGGCGGGCTGCCCGCGGCGGTGGGGACGATCTCGGTGGGGAGCTGGTACCTTTTCGTCATCAGCCTCGACCGCTTCTGGTTCCCCATGATCAACCTCTCGGCCTTCTGGAACCAGTTCCAGGGCGGCCTGTCGGCGGCGGAGCGGGTCTTCGCTCTCATTGACGCGGACCCCACGGTCCAGCAGCGCGCCGAGGAGCCGATCACAGCGCTCAAGGGGCAGATCACCTTCGAGGGGGTCCATTTCCGCTACACCGAGCACGAGCCGGTGTTGACGGATTTCAATCTGGAGATCACGCCGGGAGAGAACGTCGCGCTGGTAGGACACACAGGCGCGGGCAAGAGCAGCATCGCCAAGCTGATCGCCCGCTTCTACGAGTTCCAGGATGGCAGCATTCGTATTGATGGGCGCGACATCCGCACGCTGGAGCTGCACAGCTACCGCAAGCAGCTGGGCATCGTCTCGCAGCTCCCCTTCCTTTTCGCCGGGACGGTCGCCGAAAATATCCGCTACGGGCGGCCCGGCATCACCGACGAGGAGATCGCGGCGATTGCGCGCCAGATCGGCAAGGGCGAGTGGTTGGAGACGCTGCCGGAGGGCCTGCAAACGGACGTGGGCGAGCGCGGCGGGCGACTCTCGATGGGCCAGCGACAACTCGTCGCGCTGATGCGCGTGCTGGTGCAGGAGCCGGCGATCTTCATCCTGGATGAAGCGACCGCCAGCATTGATCCTTTCACCGAGATGCAGATTCAGCAGGCCACGGATCTCATCCTCAGCCGCAGCACCTCGATCCTCATCGCACATCGGCTCTCGACGGTGCGCTCGGCGGATCGGATCATCGTGTTGGAGCAGGGGCGCATCATCGAGGAAGGCTCACACGAGGCGCTCATCGCGGCGCAGGGGCATTACGCGGAGCTCTACAACACCTACTTCCGCCATCAGAGCCTCACCTACGTGGAAGAAGTGGGGCGGCGGCAGGGGAAACGCTAGTCAAAATGTATCCTACGCTCAGGCTATTTTCTAGGGTACCAGAGGCTCGGAGTGGAGCGCCAGCTCCGCGACTGCCGCGGACGGCGGAGTACTTTCATCCTTAGCCATCTCACCCCAGCTGCAAGCTCTCTTGGGAGAGCGAGCGGATCCGGCCCCAGCAGTCAGCGTCAATATTCCACATCCGCTCCACGGCGCTGGGGCGAAATTCGCCGTTGCCGTCACTGCGCCACGTCACCCGGCCCTCGCGCAGCAACACCTGGATGCCGCCATCTTTGGGCAGGCGCTCGGCCTTGATGACCTCCAGAGTGATCGCCTGACGCACGTCGGGCGGCCCCTGGCGCACGTGTAATTTGGCGCGATCCTCCAGCGTGGGGATGACCGTCCGCAGCACCACATCGAGCAGGCGGTCGGTGTGCATAAAGATCGGCTGGGGAACCCGCTCGTTCAGCGCGTCAAGATAGGCCTGGATCGCCAGCAGGGTCAGCCCCGCCGTGAACGCCCAGAACGAAGGCGCGTAAAAAAGCGAGAAGAGCATCTGGTCAATGAAGGTGATCTCCTCCATCGCCAGCGTCGGCGGGCTGTGCAGCTTGTAGATCACGTACATGATGACGAAGAGGAGCAGGCCAAGAGCTAACAAGGTCGTCACCGTGGTAATCAAAGAGTGAGCGCGCACGTCATAAACTTGCGAGGCCAGCCACCGCTCGCGCCAGTAGAAGCGCTTGATGTAGAGCACGCGAAAGATGACCAGCGAGACGCTGAGGGCGACGAAGCCGGCCAACCAGTGATAGAGTGGGCGACCGGGCCAATAGAGGATCCAGGCGAGCAGGGCTGCAAGTGAGGGCAACAGTCCCAGCCAGCCGCCGCGCTGCACGATGAACTGCCCAAAGGTGATGGATTCCCGCTCCCAGGCGCTAACATCCGTCATGCAGCGCGGACAGAGGCGCATCCCCCCCAATTCTCCTCCGCAATGGTGGCAGAGGTTCGCGCTGCGTCCCAGCTGCTGCATACAAGATGGACAAACGCACATGGCATGGGTATATTGGCCCAAACAAGTTTTGCAAATTGGCATGAGTTCCCCCGTCGCTCCACCCGCCCGAAGCTACAAATCTAGTCTAGCACATTTGTCGAAAACAGACAACCGCGTACTTTTTTTAACGTAAAATGTTACCGAAGTAAACTAGCGATTCCAAAAGTGCTTAACGGGCGCGGTCGGAGACCGGCCCGAGCGTTTCCCAATGATTTGTCCTATACCCGCCTTGCACCGAAACCTTGACCGAGTCACAAAGCGGTGATATAGTACGTTTCTAGTTCTATCCCGGATGCTGGTTAGCCAAGTTCGCGTCACCGCATGGGTGGGAGCGATTGAAGTAACTATTACATGACCATGAACCCAGATCTTTCTATTATCATCCCTTGTTATAACGAAGCAGAAAACATCACAAGGCTGGCAGAAACGCTCATGCCGGTCATGGATGCGCTGGCACAGACACAAACTGTCGAAGCGATCTTGATAGATGATGGCAGTAGCGATGACACGCTCGCGCGACTGGAAGCGCTGGCAGTGCAACGCCCTGATGTGCGCGTCGTGCGCCACGCGCAGAATCGCGGCCTCGGCGAGGCCATGCGCACGGGATACACTCACGCTAACGGCGCGGTGCTGGTAACGACAGACAGCGATGGGACTTACCCCTTCACAGAGATTCCGCGCATGTTAGCGCTGCTCACACCGGATGTGGACATCGTTGTGGCTTCGCCCTACCATCCCCAGGGCGGCGTGGAAGGTGTGCCGCGCTACCGACTGACCCTGAGCCAGGGCGCGTCGCTGCTCTACCGCGTGCTGCTGAAGTGGGACATCCATACCTATACGGCGATGTTCCGCACTGTACGCCGCGAGGTGGCGCAACGCACTCCCTCCGAAGCCAACGGCTTTCTCATGCCCGCCGAGTTTCTGGCCAATGCGCTGCTGCTGGGCTACCGCGTCACCGAGTTCCCAACCGTGCTGCACGTCCGCCGCTACGGGCAATCAAAGGCGCGGATAGCCCGCATCGTCCTGGCGCACCTGCGCTTTCAAGCGCGGCTCATCGGCTACCGCCTGACCGGGCGCAGACCGGAAGCAAAGGCTGCTGGATGAAATCCAAAATCGTCACCGTCGTTGGAACGCGCCCGGAGATCATTAAACTCTCGCCAGTGATTCCGCTGTTGTGCGAGGCTTTCGAGCACCGGCTGATCCACTCCGGACAGCACTACAGTTACTCGATGGATGCGCTGTTCTTCGAGGAGCTGCATCTGCCCGCACCGGATTACCGGCTGGAGGTTGGATCAGCCTCCCATGGCGTGCAGACGGCCCGTATTCTGGAACGACTAGAAGCTGCGCTGTTAGCAGAATCACCCGCTGCCGTTCTCGCACTGGGTGATACCAATACTGTGCTCGCCGCCATGTTGACAGCAGCAAAACTCCACATTCCCGCTATCCATCTGGAAGCTGGCTGCCGCTCCTTCAACCGTGCGATGCCGGAGGAGATCAACCGCGTTGTGGCGGATCACGTCGCCGCATGGTGCTTCGCACCCGGAGAACGGGAGCGGGGGCATCTTCTCGCAGAGGGGATTTCCGAAGAACGCATTGACGTTGTTGGCTCCACCGCGATTGATGCCTGCCTGCGCAATGCGCCATTTGCAGCGAACCGCACCCTGGTGCAGGAGCTAAATCTTACACCGGATGCCTATGTGTTGCTTACGCTCCACCGCGCAGAGAACACGACCACGGCAACACTGCGCGGTATTCTGCAGGCCATCAACACCCTCGCGGAAAGATGGGATTTTGTGTTCCCCATCCACCCACGCACTCGCGCTGTAATGGAGGCCCTGGAATCCTCCATCACTCCCCATCCACGCATCCAGATTATTGAACCTGTGGGCTATCTGGATATGCTGTCTCTGCTCACCCACGCCCGCGCTGTAATCACCGATTCTGGCGGGCTACAAGAAGAGGCTGCAACCTTGGGCACGCCTTTGCTGATTGCGCGCCAAGAAACCGAATGGATGTACCTGGTAGACGCAGGCGCTGCTATGATTATTGGCAACAGCCACGATGCAATTCTGGAAGTCGCGCCAGGACTACTACAACAGGGGCGCGCTGCCTTTCAGATGATAGACAGCGGCTCGCAGCGCGGCGCAGCAGAGCGCATCACCCAACGGATTTTAGATTGTGACCTTTGAACGACCACAGACCTATCAGCGCTGGGTTGCGCTGATTCTGTTATTACTGTTCTTTGCGTTAGCCGTGAGCGCAACGACGCGGCTTTCCCTCACTGGTGACGAAGGACCACAGCTAACCAGTGCCTATGCCTATCTCACCACCGGGGATCCATTACTCATCGAGCACGACGGGCATCCGCCCTTTGCCAAAATCTGGAACGCCTTGCCGCTCCTCTGGGTACCTGATCTGGGATCGCCCGCCGACGCTCCCTCGTGGCAATCATCCGACCCCATCAGCCTAATGTGGGTCACACAAGAGTTCTTCTACCCCTACCGTCCGCTGGATCGGATCGTCATCCCGCCGCGTATAATGGTAGCGCTGTTAGGTGTACTCCTACTCGCCATCATCTATCGCTGGGCCGCAGATTGGTTCGGCGCACAGGCAGGGTTGCTCGCGCTTTTCCTGGCAACTTTTGATCCCAACCTGCTAGCACATGCGGGGCTGGCGACCAACGACCTCGCTGTGACACTCGCCTGCACGGCTACACTCTTCACCTGCTGGCGCTTCCTGAAGCGGCGCACGTTACCTCGAATGCTGGCGACAGGAGTTGTGCTAGGGCTGGCGCAAAGTGCAAAACTCAACGCCATACTACTTTTGCCCATCGTCGGCCTGTTGCTGCTAATACAAATGGGGCTACTCTATCGCACCAATCGCCGCGAGCAGTTGCCGTACTTCATTGGGCAAACCTGCGCTCTGTTCGCAGTTGCTGCACTCACTCTCTGGGCTACTTACGGCTTCGATCTGCGCACCATCACCGCATTGCCCTTTCCCCTCCCAGCGGGAAGCCATCTAGTGTTATGGGAACGGGTGCTCACAGTGACGAGCAGTGGACATCCGGCTTTCCTCATGGGAGAATTCTCCACCGAGGGTTGGTGGTATTACTTCCCCGTGGCTTTTATCATCAAAACCCCACTGCCAACGCTATTGCTGTTGCTGATGGGCATCATCGCGTTTATTGGCGGACACCGTCGCAAATGGGTAGATGAGCTTGTCGTGTGGAGCTTTGTCTTGCTCTATAGCGCATTCATCATCCACAGCCGCTTGAACATCGGCTACCGGCACATGCTGCCTGTATTGCCCCTCCTGCTCATCGCCCTGAGCAGTCGGGCCGCACACTTCAAGTTTCACACTTCACACATTCCGCATTACGTGTTACTCGCCTGGCTAACCTTCGGCACACTGCGCCTCGCGCCGCACTATCTGGCGCACTTCAACGAACTGGTCGGTGGGCCAGATCAAGGGTATCGCTACCTGGTGGATTCGAACCTCGATTGGGGGCAGGCATTCAAAGAGCTGGCGCGATACCAAAGGGAACATGCTACCGGGCAAATCTATCTCTCCACCCACATTGAGTACACGGATGCCCTGCACAGTTACGGGCTGGACTTTGCGCCGCTGCCCCCGCTACCCGCTGCGCCCAACATCTTCCCGCACCGCTTCAATCCCACGCCCGGCATCTATGCGCTGAGTGCCACCACGTTACAAGGCATTCCTACCGCTGACCCGGAAATGTACGACTGGTTTCGCCAACGTGAGCCGGACGCCAAGCTGGGCCACGCGCTCTTCGTCTACCACGTTGTAGAACCGGCGCTACCCGCCAGTTGGGTTGCTCAATGCACTCTCCCCATCTCCCCCCTGCCCGCCGATGTAATCCGTGAAGGGTTCGGGCGGGATGACCTGCGTCAAGTTTATTTCGACTGTACGCAAAGCTGGTTTCTGCCCGGTGGCGGCGCATTTCCCGGCTGGGTCGTCCTCTTCCGTGACACAGCGCTTGGCAATGATGCATTCATACAGGCCCAGCTAGCGCCACTGCACAAAAGCTTCGAGCAACGGATCGCCAGTTTTCAACCGCCCTTCGTCATCTATCAGGCAGAGGCCACTTTACCTACCCCAACCCTGCCCTACTCAGAGCACAATGACATTGGCGGGTTGCGCTTCCTGGGACATACGGCACACCAAGCATCTAATGCAATGGAAGTATGGACGTACTGGCAGGTGAGCACACCTCCCACAACGCCGGTGTCGCTCATGCTGCACCTGCTAGGTCCAGATGATGCACCCGTCAGCGTGGGTGATGGTCTGGGCGTCTCGCAGGAACAGTGGCAGCCCGGCGACGTACTTATCCAACGCCACCATCTCCCGCTGCCGCTCGACGCGCCCGCGGGAGCGTACACACCGCTGACTGGCGTCTATACTTTGGAAACGCTGGAACGCTATCCAGTGATAGTAAATGGGCAAGCAACCAGCGATACACTCCGCCTGCCCCCCATCAACATCGGCCCATGAGCAGGAGCCGCAGCAATCCCTCAAAGATAAAACCGCCTCGGCCCACAGTTGACTGCTACGCTGCGCGGCATTATCCACCACACAAGTAATAATAGGGATCATCGCTGATACCTCCTGGCACTTTGACTATCCCCTGCGCCCGTGCCGGTGCTGCCCGCCCCGCCCCACAGGGTCAGCGGCAGCGGCTTCCAGCGGGCGCAGCTGCCCGGCGTTGAAAGCTTCGATGGCTTCGCGCACGGTCGCGCCTTGCAGACGATAAACCGGTACGCCCGCCGCCTCGATGACGCGGAAGACATTCGGCCCCAGACGGGGCGCGATGATGGCCCGCACGCCGCGCTGCAAGATGCTCTGCGCAGCCTGCACCCCCGCACCGCCGGATGCGCTGAACGCTGGATTTTCCAACGCCTCGAACGCCAGCGTCTCCGGGTCAGCCAGGATAAATACCGGGCAGCGCCCAAAGATCGGGCTGATGAGCGCATCCAGATCAGCGCCAGTGGCGGGGATTGCCACGCGCCTCGGCTGCTCCTGCGCAATAGGGGGCGCAGCGGCCTGCCCTGAAGAGAGCTCATCATGCAGCGCCAGGATGTATTCGAGCACCTGTTGCGTGCTGCGGAGCTGCTCCAGGCAACAGCGCAAGACGGCCTGTCCCCTGGGTGTGAGGGCGTAGACGCGCCGTGGAGGGCCTTGCGTCTCCTCCACATCCCAGGTAGAGCTGACCCAGCCCTGCGTCTCCATCTCGCGCAGCGCGCGATAGATGACCGTGGGCGCGAGAAAATCCAGCCCGAACTCGGACATCCGGCTCAGGAGCGTATAGCCGTGCGCCGGAGATTGTTTTAGCAGCAACAACAGCGCCGGATCGAGAAATTGCCCCATCCGACGGTTACAGCCGCGCCCGCCACACTGTCGTTTTCGATTGTGCATTGTATCCCTCCCATATCAGTATAGCATCTACTATCATAGTGTTAATAGAAAGAGCGCGCTGTTCTCAGCCCCGTAAATGGAGCACCCGAAACGAACTTTGACAATCGTGTTGAATACATTTACAATGGCGGGGTTGATTGCAAGCACTCACGACATAACCACGCATTGCGCGTGCATACAATTCTAACACGAGGAGAAAGAGATGCTGAAGTTGAAAGAGGGCGTTGATCTTTTGACCGCCATCGGCGGCATTGAGACGATGGAACAGGCCCAGACGCTGTTTCAGGCGCGCTGCGACGCGACGACACGGGCCCGGCTGGCCGGAATCCGCACGGAGGATGCGTTGATCAAAATCGCCAACGCCATCGCCATGATGTCGCCCGACGCGGTCTTCGTCAATACCGGCTCGGCAGAGGATTTCCAATGGGTGCGCGAGCTGAGTCTGAAAAAGGGCGAGGAGCAGGCGTTGCCCATGCCGGGGCATACCGTCCACTTCGATCTGCCCGAAGAGCAGGGGCGCGTGGTGGATAAGACACTCTACATCGTCAACCCCGATGAAGAGACCAGCGTGCTGGCAAAGAGCATCCTCCGCGACGAGGCGCTTGAGTACGTTCAGCAGGTGTTGGTAGACATTGCCAAAGGCAAAACGCTGCTGATTGGCTTCTTCAATCGCGGGCCAGTGGGCGCGCAGGCGGCCATCCCCGCCATCGAGATCACCACCTCCACCTACGTGATGCACTCGGCTAACATCCTCTACCGCAGCATTTATCACGAGTTCGATCAGGAAGCGGCGCGCGCGGGCGAATTCTTCACCAACGTCCACAGTGAGGGGCAGAATCGCCCGGAGGATTTCCCCAACATGCGCGTCTTCATGGATCGTAGCTGGCTCACGACGTACTCGATGCTCTGCACCTACGCCGGCAATACGCTGCTGCTCAAGAAGGGCAACCACCGCTTTGCCGTGGATTTGGCGACCTATTACCGCCGGGGGCGGGAGCTCTCCGAGCACATGTTCATCACCGGCCTCACCGGCCCTGGCGGGCGCAAGACCTTCTTCGCAGGCGCGGCCCCTTCGGGTTGCGGCAAGACCACCACCGCGATGGTGGGCGATGATTTCATCGGCGACGATCTGGCGCAGATGTGGATCGCTGCCGATGGCACACTGCGCGCCGTCAACCCGGAAAAGGGCATCTTCGGCATCGTTCAGGACGTGAATCCCGATGGCGATCCGCTGCTCATCGAGGCGCTGACCGAGCCGGGTGTGGAGGTGATCTGGTCGAATGTGCTCATCACGCCGGAGGGCGAGCCGCGCTGGGTGGGCGATGGCAAACCGCTGCCGGAGAAGGGTGTCAATTACACCGGCGAGTGGCAACCCGGCAAAGCGGACGCGGCGGGCAAGCCCGTGCCGATGTCTAATCCCAACGCACGTTGCACGCTGGCTAGCAGCCATATCGGCAACTACAATGAGGCGATGGCCGAAGATCCCGCCGGCGCGCCGGTCAAGGTCATCACCTACAGCGGGCGCGATAGCGACACAATGCCGCCGGTATGGGTGGCGAAGAATCCCGATCATGGTGTGGTCATTGGCGCATCCATCCTCTCGGCGGCGACGGCGACGGAGGTGGGCGCGCAAGGCGTCCGCCGCCAGCCCTGGGCCAACGAGCCGTTCATCCCCGGCCCGCTGGCAGAGTACATGGAGGCGCAATTCGCCTTCTTCAATGCGTCGGAGCTCGACCCCAAGCCGGTGATGGCGGGCCTCAACTATTTCCTCACCGAGGGCGCGCGCGGCGGCGAGGGCAACCAGTTGCTCGGCGAGAAGCGCGACGTGAAGGTCTGGCTCGGCTGGCTGGAGCGGTACGCCCACGGCGATGTGGATGCCATCGAGACGCCCATCGGCTACATTCCCAGGTACGAGGATTTGCAGGCGTTGTTCGCGCAAATTGGCAAGGATTATCCCCGCACCCTGTACGAACGGCAGTTCGCGTTCTATGTGGATAACATCCTGGCGCGTATTGCCCTGCAGGAAAAAGCCTATCGCAAGGAAAGTGGCGTACCGGACAAATTATTTGAGGTGTATGCAGAACAACGGGCGGGCCTGGAGGCGCTCAAGGCTGCCTATGGCCCGATTGTGTCGGTAGAACAATTGGAAGCGCACGCTTTGAAGCACGGGTAGTCTGGCGTCATCTCATCATCGGGAGGCTACGAGAAAATGACATCCAATAATATATGGCTGGCCTTGGGACTGACGCTCTTGGCGGGTCTGGCGACAGGCATCGGCAGCATCCTGGCCTTTTTTACCAAGCGGACGAACTACCGTTTCTTATCCGTCGCGACAGGGTTCTCCGCTGGCGTGATGCTTTACGTCTCCTTTGTAGAGATTTTCTTCAAGGGAGTGGAGTCGTTAGAGGTGGCCTACGGAGAAATCGGCGGACAGTGGGTCAATGCTCTCGCCTTTTTCGGGGGGATCGCGCTCATCGGCCTCATAGATAACCTGATTCCCACAGCGCAGAATCCTCACGAAGTACCGGAGGAGTGCGAAACGCAGCAACTGCACGAGTGCCCCGATTCGACGAGCGACACTGATGAGGAAGATGGCGAACTGATGCGAGTGGGCCTCTTCACGGCGCTGGCGATTGCCATCCACAACTTCCCGGAGGGGCTGGTGACATTTCTCGCCGCGCTGCAAGACCCCGGTCTGGGTGTGGCCATCGCCGTTGCCGTCGCCCTGCACAACATCCCTGAAGGCATCAGCGTTTCAGTCCCCATCTTCTACGCCACTGGCGACCGCCGCAAGGCCTTTCTCTACTCGCTGCTCAGCGGGCTGGCAGAGCCGGTGGGGGCGTTGGTGGCCTACGCCCTCTTGCGCCTGACGCTGGGCGGCCCCTCCGGCGCGATCCCTCCACAGGTGATGGGCATCCTCTTTGGCCTCATCGCTGGGATCATGGTCTACATCAGCCTCGACGAACTGCTCCCCACCAGTCGCGCCTACGGGCGGGGGCACGATAGCATCTTCGGGCTGATTGCGGGCATGGCAGTCATGGCCCTCAGCCTGCTGCTGATGCTTTGAGCGGCCCCTTGCCGTCAGCGCAGCATCCGGTACAATAGGAAGCGCTATGTCACGGCACTGGCGCGTGCAACCGGGATTCTCTCGGCGGCATCGCATATCCAAGCCGACTTTGAGGCTTACACGATGAGTAGGGAGAATAGATATGGTTGCAGAGACAAAGTTAAGCATGGATGAGAAACTGCTGCGCCGCAAGCGTTGGGCGTGGTACTTTTATGATTTTGGAAATTCGGCTTATGCCGCTGTGGTGTTGCTGGCGGTCTACGCGGCTTACTTCCAGGGACAAGTCGTGGGCGGGGCGCAGGGGTCCCGCCTCTGGGGGCTTTCGGTCGGCGTCGCCATGTTCATCGTCGCCGCTATCTCGCCCGTATTGGGGGCCATCGCCGATTTCTCACGGGCCAAGAAGCAGTTTCTGCTGGGCTTCACCGCGCTTGCCTGCATCTTCACAGCGGCGCTCTTCTTCGTCCAGCCGGGGGACGTCTTCATCGGCATCCTCTTCTTCATCCTCGCCGAGATCGGCTACCGGGGCGGACAGGTCTTCTACGATGCGCTGCTGCCAGAGATCGCCGACGAACACGACATCGGGCGCATTTCAGGCATCGGCTGGGCGTTAGGCTCCGGCGGGGGCGTGCTCTGTCTGCTCATCATCCTGCCGCTGATCATGATCTTCGAAGGGCCTTTCATGGTGCGCCTCTCCTTCGTGATTACCGCCATCTACTTCGCCATCTCCTCCATCCCCATCTTCTTGATCATCAAGCAGGACAGTCTCTCGGAGCCGCCAGTGCGAGAGGAATCCTATCTGGCACTGGGCTTCCGCCGCATTTGGAAGACCATCAAGGCAGCGCGGGATTACAGCGACTTCTTGAAATTCGTGGCCTCCTTCGTCATCTACAACTCCGGCGTGATGATGGCGATGAACTTCGCCGCCATCATCGGAGCCGTGCTCTTCGGCATGGAGCAGACGGAACTGATAGCCTTCGTCATCCTCGTGCAGATCACCAACGTGGCCGGCGCCTATCTGCTTGGCCATCTCGTAGATCGCATCGGGGCCAAACCGGCCATGGTACTCTCCATCCTGCTGATGGTAGTAGCGGTGGCGCTGATGTTCCTGGCGCAGACGATGGCCTTCTTCTTCTTCGTGGGTGCCCTGGCGGGCTTCGCGATGGCGGGGATTCAGTCCATCAGCCGCACGATGGTGGGGGCGCTCTCCCCCGCCGGGCAGAGCGCCGAGTTCTACGGCTTTTTCGCCGTCGCCGGGACGATCTCCTCAGTGGCAGGCCCGGCGATCTTCGGCGCGCTGGCCTACCGGATGGCCCTCTGGTATCAGAATGTACAGGGCTTGCCGGAGCTCGTCGCCGAGCAGGCCGGGCAGCGCGTCGCTGTGCTCTCGATGGGCGTGGCGCTGTTGCTCGGACTGGGCGTGCTCGCCTCGGTGAGCCAGGCGCGGGCCAAGGCGACCTACAAGCTGGCGGTGGAGAGCTAACCAGCCATCGCCAACACGATCTGTGGATAAAGCTGTGGAGATGTTGAAAACACCCAGCGGACAGGCGGCTGTTTTGATGGCACAGGCGGTCGCTTTCGACCAGCTCAGTCGCAATTCGGGCGCTTGATAGCGTTTCTGATAGCCATCCCACGCGCTTCCCTACGAGGTTTGGACGCCCGGGGCAGTCTCGCTGTAGCGCGTATTCCTGTATCTCCCACATCAAGCGGATGAATTTTTTACAGCCATGCGGGGCTCTACTGAAAAAAGCCCAGACCTCACGCAAAGCCGCCAAGTCGCAAAGGTTTTTTGAATTTACCTTAAATAATGTTAATGTTTTTCATAATCAAAATTTATTAGCAACTT
>DAOTXC010000032.1:0-10011 GCA_034435555.1 Anaerolineae bacterium | reverse complement strand
CGGGTGGGCGTCGGCGTGCGCGTGGGCGTGTTCGTCCAGGTGGGGATGGGCGTGGGCGTGCGGGTGGGCGTCGGCGTCGCCGTGGGCGTCGAGGTGATGATGGTGGCGATGGCGACCTGGAACGGGGTGGGCGTCACATGGTTGCGGACGGTGCGATCCATGTAATAGATGACCGTGCCGAGGCTAAACACTCCAATAAAGCCCAACAAGATCAGGATGCGGAGCTCTGTTTTTTTCATGCGTGTGGGGGATTCCTTTGGATAGGCGGGATGCGCAACGCCTATTGCTCCTGCAACAGCTCGGCGGCATAAGGCCCGACGGAGACCCAATGCCAGACGCCATCGGGATCGCGGACGAGGACGCCCTTCCACTCCATCGCCACAATGAGATTGCCGGTGGCGGGATGGTAGAGGGCATTCTTAGGCCCTTGCGGCGGGCCGCCGTAGCCAGAGTAGTGTTCGTTGGCCGCGCGGACGTAACGCTTGGAGACGTAGAGTTCCACCTCCCAGGTGCGGCCTTCATCGGTGGAGCGCTCGATACGGTCGCCCGGCGTGAAGCGATAGAACTCTCCAGGCTCGTTGCCCGTCACGAGGAACGACGCATCGCCTCCCAAACGACATTGGAAATCGGGTAAGAGATCCGGGTCCTGCCAGAGCTCATCTTCGGAGGCAAAGTCCTCCCAGGTAAGGCCGCCGTCGTCGCTGATATAGGCGCCGCGCGTCATGCCGTTCCAATAAGCGATGGCATAGACGCGGTCGCCCTCAAGGTGCAGGCAGGAGATGCCGGGATCGAGGGGGCCGCTGTTGGCGATGGTCGCCAGCGCCGCCAGGACGATGACGCCAACGGCGCGCCTGGGCGCGGGCGCGCTCTGGCGGGATTCGGAGCGCCAGAGCAACCAGGCCGGCCAGAGCGCCGGGAGCATGAGCAGGTCGGTGGGATCGCGCAGCAGGATGGGTTGCCAGCCGAAGAGCGCGGCGCAAAGCGCGCGGAAGGCGTCGTGGGCCGCCGGTAAGGTCTTGACCGCCGCGAAGACGCCGCCCACGGCCAGCCCGGAGAGAAGGCCCACCCAGGCATCACGGCGCGGCCAGGAGAGCGGCAGCAACCAGGCGAGCAGCGGCGCGAGAGCGAAGGGCATGAAGAAGAGCCAGGCGGCGTCGCCCACCTTGCCCGTCCACCAGGAGGGATAGGCCCAGCGCAGCCAGTGATCGTTGAGCAACAACAGCACAATCGCAGCAAGAACCGTGGGATGCGCCACGGCGCGCAGAGCGCGCCCCACGGCAGCGCGGCGTTCGGTGTGGACAAGGTTCTTCATGGTTCGCCTCCTGAAAATGACCCACTGATTGACTTTGCCACGAATTTCACGAATTAACCCCAATTTTGTACCTATCTTTGTGAAAATTCATGTTGATTCGTGGCTAAAATAGCGCTTGCGTTATGCCACTACGAAGCTGTAAGAAATACAGCACAAGCCTCTATGCCCATTGTACCCCGTTTTTCCCGGCATGGAAATCCCGTGGCCTTGCATTTTACCGCGTGTCGTGGATACTTAACCCCAGTTGCTATTCATACAATCGTAGCGCTTCCTAACCGGCGACTTTCCGGTGGAATGGAGGCGTCAACTTACAGGCAAAGGAGGCTCTCATGGCAGTGCATCCCCTGGCCGGGAAACCGGCCCCACGCGAATTATGGATCAATGTCCCGCGACTGATGGTCGCCTATTATACCCAGTGGCCCAATCCGGCGGAGCGCGCCGAGCAGGTGGCCTTCGGCACCTCCGGCCATCGTGGCACATCGCTGGAGAACAGCTTCAACGAGGCACACGTCTTGGCGATCAGCCAGGCGATTGCAGAGTACCGGCGGGAGCAAGGGACGACCGGCCCGCTCTTCATCGGGATGGATACGCACGCGCTCTCCGAGGCGGCACTGCGCAGCGCGGTGGAGGTCTTTGCCGCCAACGGCGTCGCCATCCGCGTGCAGGAGGGCTTCGGCTACACGCCCACCCCCGTCATCTCCCACGCGATCCTCACCTACAATCGCGGGCGGCGCACCGGCCTGGCCGATGGCGTCGTCATCACCCCCTCGCACAATCCGCCTAGCGATGGCGGCTTCAAGTACAATCCGCCCACCGGCGGGCCGGCAGGGCCGGAGATCACGGGCGTCATTCAGAAACGGGCCAACGCACTTATCGCCGAGGGGCTGGCGGAGGTGCAGCAGTGGCCCTTCGCGCGCGCCATGCGGGCCGAAACGACCGCCCTCTACGATTACATCCGCCCCTACGTGGACGATCTGCGGCACGTCCTCGATATGGATGCCATCGCCACCTCCGGGCTGAAGCTGGGCGTTGATCCGCTCGGCGGCTCCGGCATCGCCTTCTGGGAACCCATTGCCGAGACCTACGGGCTGAACCTGGAGATCGTCAATCCGGTGGTGGATCCCACCTTCCGCTTCATGACCGTTGATAAGGATGGCAAAATCCGCATGGATTGCTCCTCACCTTACGCGATGGCGGGCCTGATCGGCCTCAAGGAGCAGTTCGATGTCGCCTTCGGCAACGATCCGGACTACGACCGGCACGGCATCGTCACCCCCGCCGGGCTGATGAACCCGAATCACTACCTGGCAGTGGCGATCTGGTACCTCTTCCAACATCGGCCTGACTGGCCCGCCGATGCTGCGGTGGGCAAGACCCTGGTCTCCAGTTCGATGATTGACCGGGTGGCGGCGAGTCTGGGCCGCCCGCTGCGCGAAGTGCCGGTGGGCTTCAAGTGGTTCGTCGAGGGGCTGTTGACCGGGGCCTACGGCTTCGGCGGCGAGGAGAGCGCCGGGGCCTCCTTCCTGCGGCACGATGGGACGGTCTGGACCACCGACAAGGATGGCATCATCCTCAACCTGCTGGCGGCGGAGATCACCGCTGTGACGGGCAAAGACCCGGCGCAACACTACGCCGCGCTCGAAGCGCAGTTCGGCAGCCCCGTCTACGAGCGGCTGGATGCGCCCGCCACACCGGAAGAGAAGGCCATCCTCAAAAAGCTCTCGCCGGAGCAGGTGCGGGCCTCCACATTGGCGGGCGAGCCGATCCTGGCGAAGCTCACCCGCGCGCCCGGCAACGACGCGCCCCTCGGCGGCCTCAAGGTCGTCACCGAGAACGGCTGGTTCGCGGCGCGGCCCTCCGGCACGGAGGACATCTACAAAATCTACGCCGAGAGCTTCAAGGGGGCGGCGCATCTGCGCCAGATCCAGGAAGAGGCGCGGGAGATCGTCAAGGCGGCGCTGCAATCGTGAGCGAGGAACGAAGCTGGGAGGAGCGGCGCTACGCGGAGGTCTTCGCGCAGGTGCTGCGCTTGTTGGAGCTGCGGCGTGTGGAGGATCCGCACTTCACGCCGACGCGGTTGCGCGAGTTCTTGCAGGATGCCTACTTCCGCCAGGAGAGCGATTGGATCGGGCACGGGCTGGTCTTCGACATCACCCAGGCCGCCATCATCGCCGCTTACGAGCAGTTCCTCGCCGCGTGGGAGGCCGAGGCGGAAGAGGTGTAGCGGAAACGACTGCCGAAACGCCGCGCGGGTAGAATGAGGGGCAGATAAAAAACGCAGGACGGGTTGGCAACCCGTCCTACATAACCACTTTGAGGTGCAAACAGTGAAAGCTCCGGTCTGGTTGAACACCATCCATCACGATGGTTCCGAGAAGTACGTTTCGGCGTTGTACCCCCGGCTGGGGGAGCGGGTGCGCCTGCGAGTGCGCACCGGGGCCGAGGCCCCCGTCACCCGCGTGCTGCTGCGCACCTTCCCCGATGGGGAGCAGCAGCTCCAACCGCTGACGCGCGGGCCGGTTGAAGGGCCGGTGCAATGGTGGGAGGGCGAGCTGGTGGTCGCGGAGCCGTCCGTCCACTACCGCTTCGTCGTCGAGGCCGAGGGGCAGGTCTGGCACTACGGCGCGGGCGGCGCAACTCTCGCCATCCCGCCCGACGCCTACGACTTCCGCGTGCTGGCGGATTACGAGCCGCCCGCCTGGGTGTTGGAGAGCGTCTTCTACCAAATCTTCCCGGAGCGCTTCGCCAACGGCGATCCCGCCAACGATCCGCAGCCGGACGAGTGGGAGTACCGGGGCCACCGCCCGCAGACGTTGCCCTGGGGCGAGCTCCCCCCAGAAGATGCCCCGCACTCGACGACCTTCTACGGCGGCGACCTGCTCGGCGTCCAGCAGCGCCTCGAGCACCTGGAGCGATTGGGCGTCAACGCGATCTACTTCAATCCAGTCTTCACCGCGCACACGCCCCACAAGTACGACGTGGTGGATTATGAGGCGGTTGATCCGCACTTCGGCGGGGATGAGGCGCTCATCGCATTGAGCGAGGCGCTGCACGCGCGGGGGATGCGCTACATTCTGGACATCGTCCCCAACCACTGCGGCTACTGGCACGGTTGGTTCCAGGCCGCCCGCGCCGATCCCGACGCGCCGGAGGCGGCGTTCTTCACCTTTGACGCGCATCCCGATCAATACGCCAGCTGGCTAGGGGTGTGGGTCTTGCCCAAGCTCAACTATCGCAGCAAGGAGCTGCGGCGGCGAATCTACCAGGGCAAGCAGGCGGTCTTTCGCCGCTGGTTGCGTCCACCCTTCAACGCCGATGGCTGGCGGGTGGATGTGGGGAACATGTTGGCGCGCCAGGGCGAGACGCAGCTGGGGCGCAAGATCGTGCGGGGGATTCGGCGCGCGGTTAAGCAAGCCCGCCCCGACGCCTATTTGATGGCGGAGAACTTCTTCGATGCGACGGCGCAATTGCAGGGCGATCAATGGGACGCGGTGATGAACTACCAGGGATTGGCGATCCCGCTCAGCCATTGGCTGGTCGGGCTGCGGATGGGAGCGTTCGGGCTGGAGGAGCCGGTCGTCGGCGAGGCGCCCTGGCCTACGGAGGCGTTGGCGCGGACGTGGCGCAACGTCCGGGGCGCGATCCCCTGGGCGGTGGCTTTACAGCAGTTCAACGTGCTCAACAGCCACGACACATCGCGCCTCCACACCGTGCTGGAGGGAAATATCGCTTTGCAGCGGTTGGCAGCCATCGTGCAGTTCACCTATCCCGGCGTCCCCTGCATCTACTACGGGGATGAAATCGGCATGGAGGATCAGCCGGGGCTAGGGCCGCGCGGCTGCATGGTCTGGGATGAGGCGGAGTGGGATCAAACGCTGTGGGAATTCTACCGGACGCTGGTGGCGCTGCGGCGGCAGTCGCCGATTTTGCAGCGCGGGGGCTTCCAGATATTGGCGCTCGAAGAGGCCCTGCTTGCCTATCAGCGGGAATCGCCGGCGGGGCGCATCCTGGTGATCGCGCAGCGCAGCGCGACGCCCCGGCCAGCCGGGCCGCTGCCGGTAGCGCACGGCGGCATCGTCGATGGGACGCGCTTTGTGGAGCACTTTACCGGCCAGGAGGCCATTGTAGCGCAAGGGGCGCTCCCGTTGCCGGCGCTGCCCCAGGGCGCGACGTTGTGGGAGGCCGTGACGTAATAGCTTCTCCGAAAAAATCATCGCCCCCAGAGCAGATCGCTCTGGGGGCTTGTTTTTGGGACGCTCAGGGTGTGAAGAACGCCGGCGCGCCCATCTGTTGGATGCAGGCCGCGTTGGGGGCGGTGCGCGGATTGTTGAGGAAGTCGGCAATCAGTTGCATGCCACACGCAGTTTCAACAACGCCGTGGCCGACGCCAGGGAACTCGTAATAGAAGCTATTGGGCAGATATGAAGCCGCGCTCAAGGCCCATGCCGGCGGGGTGACGGGATCATATTGCCCGGCGAGCACCAGGGTGGGGATGTTGCTCCGCACCGGTTGGTTTTCGACGGCGGGCGGCCTGCCCACGTTCCAAATCTCACAGACATCGAAGACAGAGCCTGTCTCAGGGCGCAGGTAAGGGAGCAACGGTGAGCGGTTGCCGGCCTCTAGCGCGGCAGCCTCTTGCAGGCTGTTGAAAGGCAACTCCTCGTAACATTCGACGGAATAGAAAAGCCCTTCGCTGTCGGTCAAATCCTCGTCATCCCCCTGGCGACGTCTGTAATCTCCAGCATCCTCGCCGCACAGCAAGAGAATCCAGGCCTCCTCGTAATTCTCCTGAACGATTTGATCAATGGCGTAGGGGATCCAGGGAATGGTATCGGTATCATAGAACGCCTGAAAGAGCGCGCTGGCGAGTTCGATGCCATCGAGGTAGACGTCGAACGTCTCATCGGTCCACGGATCCACTACCTCGAACTCCACGGGGTTGGCGTCCAGCGCATCGAGGAGCGCGTAGAGCGTTTGCGCCAGGTTGGGGAAGGCCGCGTTACAGGCGCGGTCGGCGGCGCAGTCGGCGAAGAGCAGCTCGAAAGTGCGCAGGCCGTTGAGAGCCTCTTCTTCGTAGGCGTTGACCTCCGGCGGATAGACGGAGTCCAGGATGACGCTGTGGATGCCCTGCGGGGCATCGCGCATGACGGTAAGGGCCAGCCGGGTCCCGTAAGAGACGCCGAGCAAGTTTCACTCGTTGTAGCCGAGCGCCTGACGCATGAGCGCCAGATCTGCGGCGCTGGCGGCGCTGTTGTATTGCGCCAGATCAATCCCCTCGTCGCGCAGGCGCTCGTAGCAGGCGATGGCGGCTTCAAGATCGGTATCGTCGCTTGCATACTCCAGCTCGTAACAGTTAAGACTGGGCCATGACCAACCTGTGCCGCGCTGATCAAAGAGAATCAAATCGCGATCTGCAAGGAAGGGCTGTTCTAGCCAGCCCTCCACATCAGCGGTGCCGCTGCCGCCAGGCCCGCCCTCCAGGTAGACGACAGGATCGGCGTAGCGAGCGCCACCGGGGCTGCGGACGATGGTAACAGCGAGCTGGATCAATGCGCTGTCAGGGTCGGTATAATTTTCCGGCACATTGACGTAGCCACAGACCACATCGGCATCCAAGTCATCGTAATCACATTCGCCCACCTCAAAGATACCCATTTCACCATCTGTAATGGGGCCAATGGGCGCTTCCCAGTCATCCTCATCTTCCCAGAAATCGTCGGGCGGATCCTCTTGATAGTAACCATTGTCGTCATCCCAGCCTTCATCATCTAATAGCCCGCAACCAAGTGGTGAGATCAGCAGGAACAGGGCAATCAATAGCCATAGCCAACGAGTTTGACGGTTCATCATGCGCCTCCTTGCGCAGAGGAATGTGGCAGATTATCTGCCGTATTGGGGGAAGTATAGATGGTTTTGGCTGGATGACAATCAAGATAAGCGACGCTGTCACCTAGCTGCTGTGTAGGTTGCCAGGTGCGCGTGATGCCGCGCTCCGTACCCGAGGCACTCCCCCAGCCATCTCAGCGCGATCTGGTCCCGCCGGGATCGCGCGCTGCTGGAACTTATGCCAGCGGCACGACGCCCACGCCGACGCGGCGCGGTTCACGGACCCAGATGAGCAGCAGCAAGCCCCCCAGCAAATAGGCGCACGCGCTCGACGCGAAGACCCAGCCGTAGCCCAGCCCCACTAAGGCAGTTCCTAGCATGGGCGCGATAAAGCCGACAATGCCGGAGATCGTATTCGCCAGACCGATATACGTGGGCCGCCGCTCCGGGACGCAGAACTCCAGCACCAGCATCATGCCAGAGACAATAAAGGCGCTACCGGACAAGCCCTGTAAGAAAAATACCAGCGGATACCACTGCGGGTCAGGGATCAGCCAGGCGATCAGATAGGCCACAAAGCCCGTCAGGATGCCGAAGAGAAAATTAAACTTGTGTCCGATATGATCCGCCAGGAAACCGAATGCCAGGGAACCGAGCGCCTGCCCAATGACCAACACGAAGTTGTACTGAGCGACGGTTGCATCACCGACCTGCCACCGCTGAAGCGCCGCTATTGTGATAAACCCGCTCCCAATGCCGCCCAACCCCAAGACCATGCGCGCCAATAGGAAATTGCGGAAATTATGGTCGTGTCTGATGATCAGCGGGAGGCGGCGGAGATAATCGCGCTGGGAGAGCGCGGGCGTCTCGCTACGCTGCGCCGGTTCGCGGACGAACGCCAGAAAGATCCAGCTCAAGCCAATGAACAGCGCAGCCAACAGAAACATGATAAAAAAATTTACGGGAAAGGCAACATGCTCGAACAGATAAGCAATAATTCCGGCGCTCACCATTGCCAAGAGCGTCCCTGCGAAGTTGGCCGTCCCAAAATAGCGTCCACGACGCTGCACCGTAAACATCCGCGCAATCATATCCTGCCACGCCGTAGCCACAATCCCGGCGCCAAAGATCAGCCAGGCAAAACTGACGAAAAAGACTATGAGCGCCAGCCTGGGAGAGCGCACCGCCAACAGTGGCGACAATGCCAACACCCAATAGGGCAACCGCTCCAGGAAGAGGCCCAGATTTACCACAACCGGTTTCTTGCGCGGTAAGCGTTCTACAGCGTGCGCTGTGAACAATTGCGGCAACAGCCAACCTGCTTGCGCGATGACCGCAAGCAAGCCGATAAAGAGCGGGTTGTCCGTCAGCTTGCCGATGAACAGGGGAAGGATTGTGGAGACATTGATGAAACTGAAACCGAAAGCGAAACTGGAATTATCCAGCAGATTGAACAGAAAGTTCCAGCGATAATTTTGCGCCGCCTCGGCTTCAATTTCAGCCGTACTTCGCACCGGCGTCGGAACATCTACACGTAACAACCATCGCAAAAAACGCATGACACCTCTGGCTACCTGATAATTTTTGCAATAAGACGAGCGTTACGTCCGAGACCTGTCAGGTTTTGAAACCTGACAGGTCTAAAAATCCCAAAATTTTCGGCGGCTGCGCCGCGAGGTTTGTCTTGTACTGAGCGACCTCGCGTTAGACCTTCATCCTTGTATACGCAGGGTGCAGTGGACAGGGGACAGGGATCAGGGTGCCCCGGAGAGGGAACTCCTGGCGACACGAAACCCGATGTCGTCGAGGATGTCGTAGACAGGGCGATCGAAGTAGCGAGAGGCGCACCGCACCCGCTCGGTAGAAGTGCCCCAAGAACCACCCCGCAATACCTTGTAACTTCCCTGCTCCGGCCCCTGCGGATCGCGCACCACCTGCTCGGCGCGCCGGGCATATTCCCCGCTATCATACCAATCACTACACCATTCCCACACATTGCCTACCAGATCCAAACACCCATACGGAGAAACGCCTTCCGGGAAAATCCCCACCGGCGTCGTCCCGTTCACCCCCAGTTCCTTGGAGTTGCAGTAGCCTTCCTGCCAGGAAGCCCCCCACGGATACTCACGTTGATCTTTATCGCCCCGCGCCGCCTTTTCCCACTGCGCCTCCGTGGGCAGCATGATAGCCTGGCCTGTGACTTCGCTCAGCCACTTGCAGTATGCCACGGCGTCGTGCCAGTTCACATAGACCACCGGATGGCTCTCCAACCCCCGCGGGACTTTGCCATTCTCCCAATAGTTTGGCGACCGATGTCCGGTGGCCTCCACAAACAGCCGGTACTGCGCGTTAGTCACGGGCACTTTCGCAATCCAGTAGTGATCAAGGTGGACTTGGTGTATTGGCTTTTCGTTGTCGTTCCCCTTCTCGCTCCCCATCCAGAACTCCCCCGCCGGGATCTCCACCCATACCGGCTCCCCATAGGGCAGCGTCCAGAAGGCCGGCTGCGCGCCGTAGCCCCCGCTTTCGATCTTGCCCAACGCTTCCGCTGCCGCCGCCCGCCGCTGCACCTGCGCGGCCAGATCGCCGCCCTTGCGCAACGGTGTGGCAAATGCCTGGCGCAACCGCCCCTGGATCTCCCCCGCCAGGTCGCCCTCCGTCCGCGCCTGGCCCACATCCCGCACGGCTTCGGCGGCCAGCACCAGGTTGTGGTACGGCTCCGGCTCTTCCGGGTGCTCCATCATGGCGCGGATCAATTCCGTCGCCCGCCGCTTGCCCTGCGTGCTCAGATACCCCGCCTCGAGCAGTGCGACCTCGCGCCACCACGAGTCGCCCAGGCGCTCCAGCGTGTAGGCTACGTTATCGGGCCGGTC
>DAOTXC010000031.1:0-30945 GCA_034435555.1 Anaerolineae bacterium | reverse complement strand
CGCTCGCCTCCAAGACCGTAGCGATGTTCAAATCGCCGCACACGGGCAATCTGGGCGAGAGCCACGCCGGGGGCCGCAGCGCCGTCGCGCTCCGCATGGCGGGCTACGGCGCGCTCGTCATCCGCGGACAGAGTACCATGCCGGTCTATCTGGTCGTAGAAGGCGATCAGGTGTATTTCCGCGACGCCTCCGCGTTGTGGGGGATGCGCAGCGCGTACACCGCCGGGTCGGTGCTGCGCAAACGCGAGGGCAGCGCGGGCCTGCGCTCCATCATGCGCATCGGGCGCGCAGGCGAGCGCGGCGTGACCTACGCCAGCGTCATCACCGAGACGTACCGGCACTTCGGGCGGCTGGGGCTAGGCGCGGTGTTCGGCAGCAAGCAGCTCAAGGCGTTGGTGGTCTCCGGGCGGCGCGCGCTCCCCATCGCCGACCGCAAGGGCTACCGCACCGCCTACGATAGCACCTTCAAGGCGGCGACCGAGTCGGAGTTGATGAAGAAGTACCACGAGCTCGGCACGCCGATGAACGTGCTGCCGCTGGATGCCATCGGCGCGCTGCCCACGCGCAACCTGCAATCCGGGCGCTTCGAGGCGGCGGAGACCGTCTCCGGCGAGCATCTCGCGGCGGAGTATCTGGGCCGCCGTGTGGCCTGCGCCCACTGCCCCGTCGCCTGCATCCACCTGGCCGCGCTGCGCCTCCCCTATCCCAACGATCCCTACTTTTACAAGACGCTGATGCTCGGCTACGACCACGAGCCGATCTACGCGGTAGGGAGTATGTTAGGGGTGGGCGATACGCCCGGCATGTTGCAGATCATGGATGCGACCGAGATACAGGGCCTCGATGTGATGAGCACAGGCGTCTGCCTGGCGTGGGCCACCGAGGCGCTGGAGCGCGGCCTCATCACGCTGGCGGATACCGACGGCGTGCCGCTGGCGTTTGGCAATGCCGATGCCTACATCGCCGCAACGGAGCGCATTACGACGCAGCCCACCGACTTCTACCGGGCGCTGGCGCGGGGCGTGGAGCACGCGGCGAGCGTGTATGGCGGCGCGGAGTTCGCGCTGGCCTTCGGCGGGAACGAGATGCCGGGCTATCACACCGGGCCGGGCTGCCATCTGGGCTACCTCACCGGCGCGCGGCACAGCCATCTCGATAGCGCGGGCTACAGCCTGGATCAGAAGGCAGCGCAGAAGGGGCAGACGCTCACGCCGGAGGGCGTCGCCAACACGCTCTTTGAGGAGGAGAGCTGGCGGCAGGTGCTCGCCAGCCTGGTGATCTGCTTCTTCGCGCGCGGCATCTACACGCCGGAGACGATCATCTCGGCGCTGAATGCCATCAGCATCGAGATGACGCCGGACGCGCTCACGGCGCTTGGCGTGGATATTTTGCGCCGCAAGACCGCGTTCAAGCTGCGTGAGGGCTTCACGTTCGAGGAGCTGCGCCTGCCGAAGCGCATCATGGAGACGCCCTCGCCCGCCGGCCCCTTCGATGCGGACTTCCTGCGGGCGGCGATAGCGCGTTACCGGGAAGAGGTGATGGGTAATGAGTGATGAGTGATGGGGACAAATTGCCCGTTACCTATTACTCATCACCCGTTACCCACAAGGAGCTGCCATGCCTAACACTAATACGGACTGCGATTCTGTCTGGACTTACCAGGGCTATCAGTTGGACAAGGGTAACTTCACCACAGCAATGGTGCATCTCTACCGCGCCGAGGTGCAGCGGGCCAATGTCTGGCGCAGTCGGCTGGATAACACCACCAACTGGGCGGTCGTCACCAGCGCGGCGGCATTGACCTTTGCCTTCGGTACTGCCGAGAACCCGCATTTCTTGATTCTGCTCGTGTTGGTGCTGATGTTGACCTTCCTCAACATGGAAGCGCGCCGCTATCGCTACTACGCCCTGTGGTCGTACCGGGTACATTTGATGGAAACCGAGTTCTTTGCCACGATGTTGACCGCGCCGTTCGAGCCGAGCGCGGATTGGGGCGCTCGGCTGGCGGAAACGCTACAGACGCCGGAGTTTGTGCTTTCCTGGTGGGAAGCCGTGGGCATCCGTTTCCGGCGGAATTACATCTGGTTGACCTCGCTGCTGCTGGTCAGCTGGGGTATCAAGCTCCATCTACATCCCTATCCAAGCCTCACCGCGATGATGACCATTGAGCGCGCGGCAGTCAGTTTTGTGCCGGGGTATATCATAGTAGGCATCACGTTGTTGATATATTGCGTGCTATTGGGGATAACGGCGTTGACACTGTTGCCGCGTGAAAAGCGTCCCTGGCGCGTGATACGGCGTATGCACGCCCCCGTGCAAGCGCCATCGCGGCGCTGCCTGGCGACCATCATCACGGTGCATGGGGAAACGCTGGCCCAGCGGTTGATGCAAGTCCTGGACCGCAGCGTCACCGCGCTGGAAGGGACCGGCATGTACACGGGCCAGAAGCGCGACGTGCTGCTCTGCGCCATCACCGAGGCACAAATCAGCCATCTGGAGAGGTGTGTACAGGAGATTGATGAGGAAGCCTTCATCGTCATCAGCCCCACCTCAGAGGTGCGCGGCGGCGGCTTCGATCCGCTCCTGGCGCCAAGTTAGGTAAGCAAACCGGTTGACTTACATCCTACCAGGATGGGCCATTCGTCACTATCCAAAGCGCCGCGTCTTGGGTAGACTATAGGCGTTAATGGTTAAGTCGAGAGGACATCGCACCTCTCCTCCTTTCCTTGGCTGATGGCCCCCCGGATCCCCCTCACCGGGGGGCCAGGCCATTTTAGGGAGTTGCTCCGCTTCATTGCCTGTCACCTTCCCCGTGGTATAATGAACGCTCTAAGCATGGGGTAAGGAGAGAATAGACAATGGCAAAGGGCTTCCTAAAGCGGTTATTTGGCGACCGCAACGACCGCGAAATCAATCGCCTGCAGAAAATCGTCCAGAAGATCAACGCGCTTGAACCGCAATACCAGGCGCTCACAGAGGCGCAGCTCCGCGAGCAGACCGCGACTTTCCGCGCGCGGTTGGCGGAGGGCGAAACTTTGCACGATCTGCTGCCGGAGGCCTTCGCTGCCGTGCGCGAAGCCAGCTGGCGCACCATCGGCCTGCGCCATTACGATGTGCAGCTCATCGGCGGGATGATCCTGCACGAAGGGCGCGTCGCCGAGATGCGCACCGGCGAGGGTAAGACGTTGGTCGCCACGCTGCCGCTCTACCTCAACGCGCTCACCGGCGAGGGCGTTCACCTCGTCACGCCGAACGACTACCTCGCCAAGTACGGCGTCCAGTGGATGGGGCCGATCTATCACATGCTGGGGATGCAGGTGAGCATCATCCAATCGGGCGGCGGCCAACCTGACGAAGCCTCCTTCCTCTACGATCCTGACTATGCCTCCGATGACGACCGCTACCAGCACTTGCGCCCTATCACCCGCCATGCCGCCTACCGCACCGACATCACCTACGGCACCAACAACGAGTTCGGTTTTGATTATCTGCGCGATAACATGGTCGTCTCGCTGGCGCAATGCACGCAACGCGCGCTTAACTTCGCCATCATTGACGAGGTTGACAGCATCCTCATTGACGAAGCGCGCACCCCGCTCATCATCTCCGGGCCGGCGGAGGAATCCTCCGAGCTCTACCAACGCTTTGCCGAAATCGTCAAGACCCTGGAGGGCACTGAGGACGAGGAGGCGGAGGACAAGGACTTCATCATTGATGTCCGCGCCCAGAACGCGATCCTCACCGAGCAGGGCGTCAGCAAAATTGAGCAAAGGATGGGCATCCCGGAGGGCGAGAGCCTCTACGATCCTCGGCACGCGCACATGCTGCCCTATCTCGATAATGCGCTGCGCGCCTGGGTGTTCTATCAGAAGGATAAGGAATATGTCGTCCGCGATGGCGAGATCATCATCGTGGATCAGTTCACCGGGCGGCTGATGTTTGGGCGGCGCTTCTCGCAAGGGTTGCATCAGGCCATCGAAGCGAAGGAGCGCGTCGAAGTGCAGCGCGAGTCCTACACCTACGCCACCATCACCTTCCAGAACTTCTTCCGCATGTACCGCAAGCTCGCCGGCATGACGGGCACCGCGGTCACAGAGGAGGAGGAGCTCCACAAGATTTACGAGCTCGATGTGATCGTTCTCCCTACCAACGTAGAATACCGCGCGCGCTTCGGCGATCTGGATGAGCAGGACCTCCCTGCGGCGGAGCTCAATATCGAGTTCGCGGGGGTGCTCAATGGCAATGATGCGATCAAAGTAACTACTTACGATGGCCCGACTGGCGAGCGGTACTATCGCCGCCTGGATATGGCCGATCTCATCTATCAGAACGAGAAGGCCAAATTTGATGCGGTGGTGCAAGAGATCGCGGACTGCCATCAGGCCGGACGTCCGGTGCTGGTGGGGACGACCGCCATCGAGACTTCGGAGCGGCTGGCGCGTCTCTTGAAGCGGCGGAGCATTCCCCACGCGGTGCTCAATGCCAAGTACCACGAAAGAGAGGCGGTCATTATCGCCCAGGCGGGCCGCCCCGGCTCCGTGACTATCGCTACCAACATGGCCGGTCGCGGTGTGGATATTCTGCTGGGCGGCAACCCGGAGGGCCTTGCGCGCGATCAGCTGCGCCGGGAGGAGATTGACCTCACCCAGATCAATTCGGAGGCGTGGGAGACGGTGCTCAAGCTCGCGCGGCGCGGCGAGCGCGCTCCTCTGCTCGAGAATGAGCGGTGGGCGCAGGTGCTCGAAGCGCAGGTGCGCGAGTGTGAGGCCGCCCGTCAGCAGGTCTATCAGCTCGGCGGCCTGCACGTCATCGGTACCGAGCGCCACGAGGCGCGCCGCATTGACAATCAGCTGCGCGGTCGCGCCGGGCGCCAGGGCGATCCCGGCTCCAGCCGCTTCTACATCTCGCTTCAGGACGAGCTGATGCGCCGCTTCGGCGGGGAGCGGCTCCAGCCGTGGATGGAGCGCGCCGGTCTCGGTGACGCCCCGCTGGAATTCAATGTTCTGAGCAAGCTCATCGAGTCGCTGCAGGAGCGCGTCGAGGGCTACAACTTCGACATCCGCAAGCATGTGCTCGAATACGACAACGTCGTCAACAAACAGCGCGAAGTCGTCTATGCCGAGCGCCGCAAAATCCTCTCCCGCGATGACCTCCACGATGACCTCATGGAGCTGTTCAGCGCCGAGATCGCTCGCGTGATTGAGACGCACATCAGCAGCGAGGCCCCCGAAAGGTGGCAGTTGGAAAAGCTGATCGAGGAGCTGCGCCGCTTCGCTCCGGTGCCGCGCACCCTTAGCGTTGCCGACCTGGAGGGGAAAACGCCGGAGGAGATCGAGGAGCAGACTGAGATCTGGGCCGAGCAGACTTATCGCGCCCTCAACCGGCAGCTGGGCGAGGCGTTGTATCGCAGCTTGCGGCAGGAGGAGCTCTCGCTCCAGCAGTTGGCCGAAAGCCCCCATCCCCTGTACCAGACCGTGGCCGCCAGCGCGCACGAGACGCTCGACACGGAGACGTGGGAACGCTACTACGCCGAACCTCTCCGCCGGCTGCCGGAGCCGTTGGAGCGGCAACTGATGGCGCTTGCCGCCGAGGTCTATCGCCGCTTCCGCGACCGCGAGCTGATGCTGCGTCCGCTCGACAACGCCTGGGTGCGCCACCTCACCGATCTCGATATCCTCCGCGAGGGGATCGGGCTGCGCGCCATCGGGCAACAGAACCCGCTCGTTGCTTACCAGAAGGAGGCTTACGAAGCCTATCAGATCATGCTGGATGAGGTGCAACGGGAGATTGTGCGCACCATCTTCCTGGTGCCTCAACAGCCGCAACCACGACAGCGAACGCGCTCCCCGCTCAGCGCGAGTCGCCGCCAGCTGCAAACCAGCGGCGGCAGCAGCCAGGCCGGCGCGCAATCGCAGACCTTCACCTCTGCCAAGAAACTGGGGCGCAACGATCCCTGCTGGTGTGGCAGCGGGAAGAAGTACAAGGATTGCCATTGGCGTGAAGATAATCGCTAAGAGAGAGGGCCGGAAGCATCCATGAGCTGGACCACACGGAGTCAACGGATGGATAAGGATCTATCTGCCCGCGTGATGCGCGATATGGATCCCGAGCTGTTGGAATTTTTGCAGCTCTACGTGGATTCCTTTGTGAAGTGGGACCTGCTCTACTTCTTTCACGAGAACCCTCACACCATTGATACCGTGGAGAACATCGCGCGGTACGCGGGTCGCACCCCCGCCGCCGTCCACAGCGCGCTGCAGGAGCTCGCCCAGCGTCGGCTGCTGGAGGAGACTGAGATGGGCGAGATGGTTGTCTACGCGCTGACGCCCAATCCCCAGAAGCGCGCCCAGCTCGAGCAGTTCATCCGCGCTGGAGAGGATCGCCAATTTCGCGTCAAGGCGATCTTCCACATGGTCCGAGGGGTGGGGGATGACTGAGCGCCCCGCTATCGCCACGGAGCGCATCCCGACGGGCATTATCGGGCTGGATGAGATGCTGCATGGAGGCTTCCTGCCGCAAAGCGCCAACCTTGTCGAGGGCGCGCCTGGATGCGGCAAGAGCACGTTGGGAATGCACTTCATCTACCACGGCGCGCTCCAGGGCGAACCGGGCATGATTCTCACCTTCGAGGAGTTCCCGCAGCAGTATTACCGCGACGCCGCCGCCTTTGGGTGGGATTTCCGCGCGCTGGAGCGCCAGGGGTTGCTGCGGATTGTGATGAGCAGCCCGGAGGTCATCAAGGCCGATTTGGAGCGTGTGGGCGGGACGCTGGAGCGTCAGATCGCCGAGATGGGAACCCGGCGCATTTTGGTGGATAGCATCTCGCACTTCGAGCGGGTGAGCGATACACCCGTCACCCTGAGGGCGCACATCTACGCCTTCCTCAACGGCCTCAGGCGCGAGGGGCTGACCAGCCTCCTCACCCGCGAGACGCCCTATCTGCTGGGTGAGGAGATAACCGCGAACTCCGATGCTGACAGCAGCTTCATCGCCGATTCCTATCTCCTGCTGCGCTACGTGGAGATCGAAAGCGCCGTGCGTCGCGCGCTCATCGTCCTCAAGATGCGCGGCAGCGATCACGACCACCGCATTCGCCAATTCGATATTGGGCCGCAGGGCCTCTACGTCGCGCAACCTTTCAGCGGGCGCGAGGGGTTGCTGAGCGGCACGTCGCGTCGCATGTCCGAATCGTTCATCAAGGCCTTTGTCAAACGGTGAGCCATGACCGTGGCGCTGCGATTGCTATTGGCGATTCTGGCCTGGTTGGGCATCCTCACCTTACAAGTCGTCGTCATGGCGATTGCGCGCTTTTTCCAACGCTCCGCTCACCGCGTCACCTGGTATCCTGTCTACTTGCTGGCGATGTTGCTCACCACGGTGGGGATGTGGCGCTATATCCTGCGCATCCCTCAGGCCACCCCCTGGCTCGATTTTACCGGGGATCCGCTGGCGAATCTGTTGCTCTGCGCCGCAGGCTTGCTCCTGCTGGGATTGGGCAATCATCTGCAAGAGCTGATGCTTACCGGAGGCCCGCCATGACCCACGCGCACATCCTCACCTCGCACCTGGGGGCTGCATTGATCGCGAGCCTTCTGTATCTGGGGTGGCTGTTGCGCGGGCTGAGCAAGCGGCTGGGGGAAGTGACCCGGATGCGGCGTTATTACCGTTGGTTCGATGTGGGGAATTTGCTGCTGATGGGCGCGTTGCTTGGCTACCTCATCAAGTGCAGCGTCGCACTGACCCAGACGCCCCAGGCGCTCCTCAACCCCGATTTTAGCAGTCACCTCTTTCCCATCCCCTTGATTCTAGGGCTGGCAGTGAATCTTGCCGCCAGCATCTTTTACTGGGGTTGGCTAATTCGAGAATCCTGATACACTATAGGTGATAAAGAGAATTGCTGGAATTACGTGAATTTAATAATTTTTCAGACAGAGCCAACAATCAAGGATACCGAGTATGAGCCAGGCCAAATCATCTCAGATCGTGACCATTGCCGACTTAAAGGAATGGGCAGCTAACCTCCCCAAAGTTGATCTGCACCGTCACCTCGAAGGCTCGTTGCGGCTCAACACTTTGGCCGAAATCGCTTTGGAGCACGGCATTGATCTCCCCAGCTACGATATCGAAAAACTGCGCCCCTACGTCCAAGTCACCGACGATCCGCCGGATTTCCATCGTTTTTTGAGCAAGTTCAAACTCCTGCGGCAATTCTACACCTCCAAGGAGGCTGTCCAGCGTATCGTGCGGGAGGCGGTGCTCGATGCTTCCCACGACAACATCCGCTACCTTGAATTGCGCTTTAACCCGGTGGCGCTCTCGCGCGTCCACAACTTCGCTCTGCACGATGTCGTCCATTGGGTGATGGAAGCTGTCGCTGAGGTGCAAGTCGAGTCGGGAACCCGAACTTGCCTGATCATGCAGATTGGACGCGAGGAGCCGCTGGCTATCGCCGACGAAATCGTTGATCTGGCAATCCATCATCACGGGCCGCTGGTACGGGGCATTGATCTGGCTGGCGACGAGGCGCGCTACCCGGCGGAGCGTTTTGCCGCCACCTTCACGCGCGCCCACGAGGCCGGGCTGGGCATCACCGTCCACGCGGGCGAGGCCACAGGCGCGTCCAGCGTCCGCGCCGCTATCGAACAGCTCCACGCTCGCCGCATCGGCCACGGCATCCGCGCCGTTGAAAATTCCGAGATCGTCCACCGGCTCTATCGCGAGCAGATCGCGCTCGAAGTCTGCCCCACGAGCAACCTTCAGACGGGCGCGGTCACGGGCCTCGCGGTCCATCCGCTGGTGGATCTGTTCAATTTGCGGTTGCGCGTGACCATTAACACCGACGATCCCAGCATCAGCGATACCACGCTCACCGACGAGTACGTCGTCGCGATTAACGATGTTGGGTTGCCACAGGCGCGCATCTATCGCGCGTTGCGCAACGCTATCGAAGCGGCCTTCATCCCCGAAGAGGAGCGTGAGGGCTTACGCCAACAATTCCGCGCCTGGCTGGCCCACAATCCCGGCGTAGAGGCTTTCGACGAGATTGATCTCTGAGCTCAGCGGCAGATCAGTGTGGGGAATGGGCTTTCGCGCAACACCTGATCAACCGTGCTGCCGAAGACGACCTCCAACAATGCGTTGAAGCCATAGCCGCCCATCAGAATGAGGTCAAAGGGCTGCTGTGCGGCCACCGCTAACAGCACCTCCGCTACTGCCCCTCGCTCCTGTATCCACTGCGCAGAGACCTGTTGCTGCTTGAGGTAGTCCCAGGCGTGCATCGGCGCTTCGGATGAGGACGTCTCGCCCTCCAATACGGTCAATACCGTGAGCGTGCTTCCCCAACAGCCGGCCAGATAGGCCGCCACGAAGAGCGCCTCCTGCGCCTTGGCGCTGCCGTCGTAGGCCAACAAGAGCCGCTCTAAAGGCGTCGCGGCGCGTGGGACGGTCAACACCGGACGCGGGCAGCGTTGGAGCAACGTCCGTAGCCCGGAGCTGAGCCGGGCCAACGGCTGCGATTCCGGCGGGTGGTTCAGGCTCAGCACGACGAGATCCACCCACCGCGCGCGTTCGCAGATTTTGCGCGCCACCCTCCCCACCTCAACGGCCAACGTCCCGGCGACGCCGGCCTCACGGCAGCGCGCCGCGAAGGTTTCCTGCAACGCCAGGGCAGTCGGGCCGGATTGCGCCTCCGGTGTGGCGACGACGTGCAGGCCGCGCAACTGCCCGCCTTCGCGCCGGGCAATCACCACCGCCTGCTCAAAGGCGCGCCAATCGGAGGGGCACGTTCCCAACGGCACCAAAATATCCGCGAAGAGCGTCGCTTCCTGCCGTTGTGAGAGCCGCCCCTTGCGCCATACCCCAGGCGCTGGCCCCGATTCCAGCGCATCTGGCGTGACCGCATCCAGAACGCGCTCCCCCCAGCGCGCCGCCACCCGTCCCGGTCGCGCGCTGTGCTGCTCGGCCAGATCGGAGGCCGCGGCCTCCGGTTCGATTTCCCAACCGAGCGCCGTTTGCAACGCCTCGCGATGTTCCAGCACCCAGAGGTAGAGATCGGCCTCGGTGCGCTCAGGAAAATCGCGCAGTAGACCCCGCTGGCGGATCACTTGCACCACGGGGAGATAGATTTCATCGTACCAGTGTGCCACGGCTTCCGCGTAGGGAATCTCGCGTTGCTGCTCTAGCCCCATGAAGTAACGATGGACGCGGATGTGCTCTTCCAGCGCCTCGTACTGCCCTGGCGCGGTGAGCGTAAGATCGGCCTGTGGGCGTAGGGTGTCCAGATGGGTGCGCTCCAGAAATGCGGCATACTCCGCTTTGAGGATGAGCGCATCGGGGCTGGCATCCGCCTCAAGCGGAACCTTCGCCATCACCTCCGTGACGTAAGACTGGACGTGCGTCGCGCCCAGCTGCCGCGCCACCGAGATGCGGTGATGCCCATCGCGGACGAAATAGGCTTCGCCCACCTTGTAGAGTGACACTGGCGGAAGCCCCTCCAGCCGCTTGGTTGCCAACATCACCCGCGCCCAGCGCTCCTCGTCCTGATCATGTTGCGGCAAGAAGGTGCGGGTGAAGTCGGTGTAGCGTCCCACGCTGCCCACAATCGCGGCGATGGGCACATCTTCCAGCGTTTGGGCGCGGGTCTCGTTCGCGCGCAACTGCTGACGCACCTCCTCGTAGGAGAGCAACTGCACCGATTCCCCACGCAAGCGCGCCAGCACCCGCTCCAAATCGGCCCGCCGGCGGGCCTCATGGAAGTCCTGGGCCGCCCGCGCGTAAGCCATGCCTACATTGTCGTCTGCCATATCCCCTCCAAAGTCTATGCGGAGGCCCATCGGCGCCGCTCGCACCGATGGGCTTTAAGATATATCTCAGCAAGCGAAATCGGGCTATTCCTCCACTTGCGTAAGGGCGACCAGCGAGAGCAAGAACAGCAGCGCGTAGATGGCGAAGATGACGATGTAGCCCAATCCCCGGAACTCCGGCACTTGCACTGTGAAGAAGTCCGCAATCGGGCCGCCGATGTAGGTTCCTACCGCGCCGGCGCCGGCTCCCGCCAGATTGGAGATGCCCAGATAGCGCCCGGCTTCGCCCTCCGGCACTAGATTCGTGCCCAAGGCCCAGTTCGCCGTGTAGAAGATACCTGTCGCCAGCCCGATGATGCCGCCGCCCAGGTACACGAAGACGAGGCTGGATGCGGAGAGCAGGATGAAGGTCCCCAGCGCGGCGACCACCCCGCTGATGGCGACCATGCGCTTGCGTCCGAAGCGGTCGCTTAGATAGCCGCTCGGTACCGCCGAGAGCAGCACGAAGACGCCCACGATCATCATCATTTGCGCCGCCGGCCCGGCAGCTGCTTCCCGTGTGAAATCCAGGCGCGCCTGCAGGAAGTAGAGCGCGAAGCCGGAGAGGCTGAAGGTGGGCACGAGGAAGGCCAGCCGGTTGATGACCCACCAGGTGAACGAGCGGTTTTGTTCCTGGTATTCGGCGCCGACGCAGATTCGCACGCTGAACCAGACACCCACGGCGATGGCTATGGTCATCGCCGCCAGGCCCATCGCGCCCATGAAGAGTCC
Source organism: Anaerolineae bacterium (assembly GCA_034435555.1). Classification (GTDB taxonomy): domain Bacteria; phylum Chloroflexota; class Anaerolineae; order B4-G1; family SLSP01; genus DAOTXC01. The sequence continues at coordinate 19,372 of DAOTXC010000031.1, read as the reverse complement.
CAGCCCCAGCGGGGTTCCCGACCACGCTACCAGGCGCCCCGCCAGTTTGACGATCTTGCCCATGCCCAAGATTACAGCGGTGAAGGCAGCGGTCATCAATAACAGCCGCACGAACGGCTTCATGTCCAGCGGCGCGGGGTCCACCTCCAGGGGTTTCTCTCGCACCAGCATTGTCAAGGCCGCGATCACCCCGATGCTCACCATCAGGAAGATCAGCCCGCCCCATAGATTCCCCGCGCCGATCATGCGGGCAATAGTGAACGAGACGATGATCACCGGCAAGGGGACTTCGAAAATGGCCTTGATGCCGGAAAAGGTCCCGCGCTGCGACTCTGGAACCAGGTCGGGGATCAAGCCCTGGGTCGCGCTGTGCGCTGCGTTGGTGGCGAGCTGTAACAGCAGGTAGCTGCCGAACAGCGCCCAGAAGCCGGTCATGCCGGAGAGGTTCGCCGTCAGCCCGATGGCGGTGATGAAGATGAAATCGCCCAGCGTCCCGCCCAGAATGAAGGGGCGTCGCCGTCCCCAGCGTGAGCGGCTACGGTCAGAGAGCATCCCCCACAATGCCTGCGCCAACAGCGCGACCATTAGCCCCCACAGCCGAATAATGCCCACGTAGGTCCCCTGGTTGGCCTCGCCCACGAACTGCTGCACCAGCAGCGGCAGCGCCAACGGCACGAGGGTCTGGGCGATCATCGTCAACGCCAGATAATAGATATTGATGGTGATAAAATCATACCACTTGAATTTTTGCGTCGTCATAGCGGTCTCCTGTAAAAATCTGCAAATCTAAAAATCACTTGGGTGGCGAGTGTAGCTGCGGAACGGTCGCGTTGGCTGCCGGCAAGATGCCGATCCGTCCGCCGGGGGGCAGTCCCGGCAATGCCAGCGCGAGCGCCTGCGATAACCCGGCCACGGGCGTCAACAGCAGGGATTTTACCACCATTGGCGGGAGTTGCGAAACCAGCCAGACTCCCCGCAACCGTTGTGCATCGCGCGCAATCATCAGCGCCTTGTGCGGGCCTACGTGGAATCCCTCCTGCTCGAACTTCTCGAAGACCGCCGCGTAGGAATTGACCTCCGGCGTCATCCAGTCCTGGTAGTGCGCGCTGCCGACGCCCTCCGGGCAGGCCGCGACCAGAATCACGCCGCCGCCCTCCCGCGCCGCCAGCGAGGCGTGCGCCAGCGCCTTTTGCGCCTGGTAGAAGTTGATGTCCTTGGGATGGCCGCCGGGCGTGGCGATGACCAGATCGTAAGGCGCGGCGATGGGCGTCACGTAGAGCTGCTTCGCCAGCGGGACGCCGGCCCGCAAGACCGCGCTCGGCTCCCCGGCAAAGGCCGCGATGATCTCTTTGTGGCCGTTGAGCACCGCGTTGAGGGCAAAATGCACGCCGATCATGCGCCCCAGCGCCTCGATATCCGCGCGCACGGGATTGTCTGCCAGCTCGCCGGGCCGCGCGCGTGGATCGCGCAACATCGCGTGGTTGGCGTTGATCGTCGCTTTGCCCGCCAACCCAATCGCTGCCGTCTTTACCCCGCCGGAGAAGCCTGCGAACTGGTGCGGCTCGATGTTGCCCACCACGATGCGCACATCCGCCTCGCAAAAGCGCCGGTTGATCCAGACTGGCGTCCCGTAGGGCGTCTCGCCCAGATGGACAAGCCCGGCGGCATCCTGATAATCGTGCGAGATGACTGTATAACGTGCCAGAATCTCCGGCGGGACAACCGCGTCGAACTCGTCCGGGCGCATCGGCGCGTGCATGCCGGTGGCCAGCAACAACGTAATCGCTTGCGGAGGGATACCTAATGCTTCCAACCTGCTCAACAGCGGCGGCAGCAAATGCTGGTGTGGCACTGGGCGTGTCTTATCGTTGATGGCGATGACCACCGAGCGCGCATCCGCAAAATCCGCCAGACACACCTCGCCCATCGGCGCATCGAGCGCCGCTGCGACCACAGCCAACGGGGCCGACGCGGCGGGTAGCTCGCGCGGCGCCACCCAGCTGACGTCCAGATTGTCGGGCAGCGTTAACGGTAGGTCTCTCCGCCCATAAGGAAGCTGAAAAGTCACCATATTGATCTCTATGCCTCCCAACACTTAAAAAGCATACTGGCGAGGAATCCCGTGCTACGACAACGAGATTCCTCGCCAGTGCTGTGTGGCGCTCGATTAGATGCTGATGCCGATGCGGTGGATGGCGAAGCTGTTGAAGTCCTTGAAGGTCTCCGACTTGGTCAAGCGCCCGTTACAGGTCGCCAGCACCTCGTCAAAGACGCGCTGGCCGGCCTCCTCGATGGAGAACTCGCCGCGCAGTACGCCGCTCACATCGAGCTCCACGGTGTCCCCCATCAGCTCGTAGGAGTGCGCGTTGCCCGTGATCTTGATCGTCGGCATGATCGGATGCGCGGAGGTGTGACCGCCGCCTGCGTTGAAGACCAACACCTGGCAGCCTGCTGCCGCCATACTGCTGATGGATTCGCCGCCGTGACCGGGGCCGTACATCAGATAGAGGCCCGGCTTGGTGCTCGTGGGGCGCTCGGCAATGTCGAGGTAGCCGACCACGGGGGCGCTGCCCCCCTTCTTCACCGCGCCCATGGATTTCTCCTCGATGGTGGTGAGGCCGCCGACGATATTGTCGCCGGTGGGCTGGGAGCCGCGAATATCCTCGCCGCTCGCCATGGCGCGGGTCTCGATGTCTTTCACTCCCGCCACGATCTGCGCGGCGATCTCCGGCGTGGCGGCGCGGCTCGTCAGCCAGTTCTCGCAGCCCATCCACTCGGTGCATTCGGCCATGATCGTCCGCCCGCCGGCAGCGATGACCATATCGGAGCACATGCCGGTGGAAGGATTGCTCGCCAACCCGGAGGTCGTGTCGGAGGTGCCGCACTCCACGCCCAACAGCAGCTTCGAAAGCGGCACGGCCTCGCGCTGGTAGTCGCTCACCAGGCGCGCAAAGCCAGAGGCGTAGCGCAATGCCTGACTCAGCGCGTTGACGAAGCCGCCCTCGCCCCGGATATTGACTACGGCCACCGGCTTCTGGGTCGCCTTCTGGATATCGTCGGCGATGTCGTAAGCGGTGCAACCGTCTTCCTTGAAGTGATCAACCACCACGACCGCCGCCACATTGGGGTTCATCCCGGTGTTGCTGAGGAAGCGGCGCGTCATCCGCAGATCGGGGCGCACCTGGCAGCGTCCTAGCGGGTGGGTAATGGAAATCGTGTTGGGGACGATGCCTGCCACGTAATCACAGATCTTGTTTGCGTACAGCGTCCCCGAAAGCATCAAAACGTAGTTGCGAATGCCCACCGAACCATCGGGGCGCACGTAACCCATGAACTCAGTCATTATGCTCACTCCTCCTGCTGTTGTTCAGCGTAGAGATCGCCGCGGCCACGGTTGCTCTCCACGTTGTGAATATGCACGTGATCGCCGGGTTGGATGTCCGCAGAAGCGGTGCCGATGCTCAGGCCGTATTTGAGGACCTGCTCACCTTTGGCAATCGGGCGGATGGCGACCTTATGGCCGTAGGGAATATCCGCAGCCACGGTCACTGTGATGTCCTTGATACGACCCTCAGTGCCCACTGTTTCGCCAGCCTGGAGCAGCTCGCCGACCGCGGTCCCAACATTATCCTCTTTTTCCACAACAAAGACTTTCTTCATGCTGTTAAAACCTCCGTTACAGCTAAGGTGTACCTCGAGAGCGTCTCGAGATTAGACAAACTGTTTTATCTTGACATCATCCGACAGTGAAGTGCCAGCCGGTAGTTCTCCAAAGACCCACACTTCCTCGATGGGGGTGGGCTGCGGGAGTTCTTCCGTGTTCTGCACGACCGGGCCGAGCGGCAAGTAGGTCCCCGCGCGTCCGTAGATGGGTGTTTGTTCCAATGACATCTGACGTTCCAGCACCGCTGGCCCCTCGATGCGCTCGCCCGTCCAGAAATCGTACCAGACGCCGGCGGGCAGATAAAGCGTGACCGCCCCATCCTCGCAGAGCACGGGCGCAACCAGCAAGGCCGGGCCGAGCATGTACTGCTCCTCGAAGTCCCATGCCACGCGATCTTTGGGGAACGCCAGGGGCATCGCGCGCATCACCGGCAGGCCGGTGCGCGAGGCTTCCTCCGCGCAGGCTTCCAGGTAGGGGATGAGCCGGTAGCGCAGCTCCAGCCACTCCCGCACGATGGTCTCGACCTCCGGGCCGAATTCCCATGGCTCTCGACAGGTCGTCCCGTGGAAGCGTGTGTGCGATGAGAGCACGCCCACCTGCATCGAGCGGATGTAGTGCTCCGGCATGGGTTTGCACTTGTGCAGATCATAGAAGCCGCCGATGTCGTGTGTGTAGAAGGGGACGCCGCTCATCCCCCACGAAAGGCCCCCACGGATGCTCGCTGCCAGCCCTTCCCAATCGCCCTGAGAGTCGCCTCCCCACTGCATGGGATAGCGCTGGCTCCCCGTCCAGCCGGAGCGTCCCCAGACCAGCGGCTCGCCCTCGTGATAGCGCGCCGTCGCCTCGTAGACGCAGCGGTTGTAGAGCAGTGGATAGACATTGTGCAACTGATCGCCCGTCGCGCCATTGAAGGCCACGGCTTCGAGACCCACCTGTTCGCCAAAGTCTGTCTTGAGAACATCCACGCCCACTGCGAACAGCCGCTCGTGCATGTCACGATACCAGGCATAGGCTGCCGGGTTGGTGAAGTCGAGGATGCCGCTGGTGGGCAACGGTGTGAGCACCGTCCCAAAGGTACCCGCATCCCATTGCAGCAGATACGGCGCGCCTTCCGCATCGCGCAGCAGATAACCCTTTTCGGCCAATTCATCAAAGAGCGGATTGTGGATGGAAATGTACGGGTATTCCCACACGCACAGCCGATAGCCCAGCGCCTTGACCTGTTGCACGAAGGCCGCCGGGTCGGGGTAACGCTCGTCGTCCCATTCGAAGCCGAAGCGCGTCTGCACCTTGAGCCAGGCGCGCCCATCGAGGGTGATGACATCGCAAGGGAAGTGCGCCTCGCGCATCCCCCGCGCGGCGGCGAGCAGTTCGTCGCCGGTCTTGTAGTAGCAGCGCGAGAGCCATACACCCAGGCTCCAACGCGGGATGCGCGGCGCGCGCCCGGTGAGGTGCGTGTAGCGTTCCAGCATGGCCGCGGGCGTCTCCGCCGCCATGAGGAAGAGATCGAGCACGGCATCCTCCACACGCAGCACGTAGCTCCGGTGCGACCATTGCGGGTAGCCCACGCCGTGCTGCACGCGCCCGGTGGTATGCACGAAGACGCCCCATCCGGCGGTGCTCCATGCGAAGGGACAGTTCTTGTAAGAGCGCTCGGCGTTGACGCCCAGCGCGTCCTCGTTCCACGACTCGATCAGCTGGCCGCGCCGATCCAGCGGGCCGTACTTTTCGCCCAGGCCGTAGGCCGGCTCCTTGGAGCGCAGACGCAGCGCGATCTGCCAGAGATCGTCGGCGCGCGCGAGGGGGGGGAGACGCCAGCCGCCGGAGATGTGGCCGTCCTCGGTAGAGCCGAGCAACACCTTATCGCCGCGCAGCAGCCGCAGCCGCAGCGGATCGGGCAGTAGTTCCAGCACCAGATCGCCACAGGCGAGGCGATAGCTGCCCGCGTCTGACGTGACTATCACTTCAGGCGCTTCCGGCGGCGCGACCAGCAGGTCATAGTCGGGGCGCGCATCCACGCCGAAGCGTAGCCGGAAGATGCCCGGTGCATAGCAGGTCACTTCCAGCGGGCCGGCCTCGGTCTCGAAGCGCACGCCGCCAGGGAGCGACGCTGTCAACGTCAATGTGTTGAGAGCTTTAAGTGATGTGGGCATGGTTATGCTACTGTATAATGCGTACTGTGTCGCTTATCAGTTCACGCATTACTCATAGGGTGTCTGATCCCAGAAAGATTGAAACTTCCCCAACCCCATGTGCGTGTAGGGATGATCGAAGGCGTCTTCATAGACGGCAAAGCCGGCGGTGACGATGTCCACGCCTAGCGCGGCGGCATCGGCGATCTGCCGTCCGTTGCGCGTCGCGGCCAGCAGGATTTCGGTCTCGTAGCCGAAGTTGTCGCGGATGAGGGCGATATCGCGGATGAAGGTGTAGATCTCCTCGGCGTTGGACTCTTTCCAGCCGATGAAGGGTGAGACGAAGTGCGCGCCCATGCGCATCGCCTGCAACGCCTGCGTCGCAGAAAAGACCAGCGTCAGGTTGACGCGGATGCCTGACTCTTTGAGCACCGCACAGGCTTTGAAGCCCGCCTGGATCGCCGGCAATTTGATGACGAAGTTGGGGCTGAGCGCCGCCAATTTCTCCGCTTCGGCGACCATATCCTCATAGTTATCGAAGTGGGGGTTGACCTCCACCGAGACGGTCTTCTCTGTACCGGCGAAGAGCGCGGCGATGTCTTTGACCGCCGTGAGGAATGGCTTCCCGGAGACCTGGACGTGACGCGGGTTCGTGGTCACGCCGTCCAGATTCCACATCTGCAAAGCGTACTCGATCTCGTGAACGTGAGCGCTATCCAAAAAAAATTTCATTGTAATCCTCCTCGTGTTAAATAGTGATGGGTAATGGGTGATAGGGACAAGTCGTCAGCTGTCCTCGACAGAACTGAGCAGAAAGTCCAATACCAGAGTCGCCAGCACGCGCACACCTATCTCCAATGCCATCTCATCAATGTCAAAGTCTGGCGTGTGGTGCAGCGAGTAGAGCGCGCGCGCGGGATTGATTTTCCAGCGCGCCAGCGGCGATCATCGCCTGCGCGCCCGCCAGTGATTCTTCCGCCGGCTGGAAGATGAGCTTGACCGTGCCGGGGAGCCTCTCTCGCGCGGCGGTCAGCAGCTCCGCGACGCCAAGGGCCATCGCCAGGTGGGCATCGTGGCCGCAGGCATGTTTGATGCCCAGATGCAGGGAGCGATAGGGCGTCTCCAGCGCGTCGTGGATGGGCATGGCGTCGAGCTCGCAGCGGAGCGCCACGGTCGGGCCGGGACGTGCGCCGGAGAGCAGGGCGACGATGCCGTGGCCGCCCACGCCAGTCTGCACCATCAGGCCCAGTGCGTGTAACCGCTCGGCGACCACGCGCGCGGTGCGTTGCTCCTCGTCGGAGAGCTCAGGATGCAGGGGGAAGTCGCGCCGCGTCGCCACCAACTGGGGGAGCAAGGCGGGAATCTGTGCCAGTACCTCCGCGAGCACGCTTAGTCTTCCTTCTGTGGCGCGCCAAAGTACACGAAGGCGTTCATGACGTTCGCCAGCGCCTGGGTGTTGGTGAAGCCCAGTGACTCGTAGAAGCGCAATTGGCGCGGTTCATCGTCGGTCATCAGGGCGCACATCCGCACATGGGCGAAACGCTCCAGGCAGGCGATGAGCAGGCGCTTCCCCACACCTTGCCCCTGAAGAGCCGGGGTAACGAGGATGTCCTGCACGTAGCAGATGGCGACATCATCAGAAAGACAGCGCGCCAGCCCCACCAGCGCCTCCCCTTGCCAGGCCGTCATCACGTAGGTGGAATTGGCGATGGCGCGGGCCAGGTTCTCCGAGTCGCGGGTGTAGGCGCTCCACCCGACCGCGTCGTAGAGCGCCAGCAAATCGGCCAGGGGGAGCTTACGTCCGCTTTGTAGTTCTATCACGGTCAAACTACTTCATGCCTGTCGTGGCGATCCCTGTGGTGATGTACTTCTGCAACAGCGCAAATATAAAACTGAGCGGCAGCAGGGTCAGCACCGTCATCGCCAAGATGTAATGCCACTGCACGTTGAGCTCGCCCTGGAAGGAGTTGAGACCCACCTGCAGAGTGAAGAGCTCCGATTCGGTCACGACGATGAGCGGCCAGAGGAAGTCGTTCCAGCGCCACATCACCGAGAAGATGGTCAATACCGCGATGGCGGGGGCAGCAAGCGGCAATACGATCTGCCAATAGATGCGCCACTCGCTTGCGCCATCAATGCGGGCGGATTCCAACAGCTCGTCGGGGATGGTGAGCATGTACTGGCGCAGCAGGAAGACGCCGGTGGGCGTCGCCGCGCCGGGGATGATGAGGCCCCACAGGTTGTTCGTCCAGCCGACTCTGGCGACCACCAGGAACGCCGGGATGAGAATGACCGAGACGGGCACCATCAGCGTGCTGATCATCACCAGGAAGATGAGATCGCGGCCCTTGTACTTGTATTTGCTCAGGCCGAACGCCGCCATGCTGTTGACGAGCAGTGTCATCAGCGTCGCTGCGATTGTGACTACCACCGTGTTGCGCAGGTAGATGAGGAAGGGGAAGCGCGCAATCGCGCCGGTGTAGTTTTCCAGGTTGAAAGAGACGAACCGCACCGGTTCGCGTCGCTCAATGGGGACCTGGATGATCTCATCGGGCTGCGCGGGATCCACCATGCGGGCGACCAGCCCGATGCGCGAGACCTGGGCCAACCGCTGCTCAGAGCCATCCTCCCACGTCACATCGAAGAGGAACAGCGGTTCGTCGTACCCCTCGACCATCACCGATTGCTGGCGATAGGGCAAGAAAGAGGGGGGGAACTCGTAGAGCGCCTCTATCGGCTTGAACGAGGACATGATGAGCCACAATACCGGCCCAAACATCACCACGACGCCGGCGATGAGGTAGAGATAGTTGACAACATCCAAGATCGTCAGGCGCTTCCCGCCCTGGCGACGCAATAAGAAACCGGCGAGACCTGTGCGTGCGTTTTTTTCGTCCATCGCTGCCTCCCTAAGCCACTTCGCTCTCGCGCCCGAGGCGCAACTGCCCCAGTGTGAGCACCATCAGCACCGCCGCCAGCACCAGCGAGGCCGCGGAGGCCAGCCCGTAACGCTGTTGCACGAAACCGGTGCGGTAGATGTATTGCACGATGTACAAGGTGGCCGTGCCCGGCCCGCCCCTGGTCAACACGTAGACCTGATCGAAGACCTGTACTGCGCGAATGAGCGAGAGCACCAGCACCACCACCATCGTCGGCATCAACAGGGGCAGCGTGATTTTGAAGAAGCCCTGCGCCGAATTTGCCCCGTCTATCGAGGCCGCTTCGTAGAGCGAAGTGGGGATGGATTGCAGGCCCGCCAGCAAGATCAGGGTGTAGAAGCCCATCTGCGCCCAGACACTCACCGCGATCACCCAGAAGCGCGCCCAGCTGACATTGAGCAGGAAGGGCGTCCGCTCGAACCCCAGCCCCACCAGGAAGGCGTTGAGCAGCCCGAACTCGTACTGTAAAATCCACTTCCAGATCAGGGCGACGACCACTGGCGATAGGAGCACGGGATAGAAGAAGATGCCACGGAAGAAGGCCCGTCCCTTGATATTCTTCTGATTGAGGACCAGCGCGGTGAGCAGTGCAAATCCAACCATTACGAGAACTTGCCCCACTACAAAGAAGGCCGTGTTGTAGAGCGCGCGCCAGAAGAGATCTTCGGAACAGGTCTGGACATTCAAATAATCACTGCAATCGAACAGTTTTGCGAGATTTTCGGTCCCCACCCAGGCGCGATTCTCCGGCAGGATAGAAGCACCGCTCGTGAAGCCGAAGTAAAAGTTTAAGAGCATGGGAAACAGAATGAAAATCCCGAAGATCAGGATATTGGGCAACACGAAGAAGTAGCCCATCCGTTTGAAACCGATCACGCGCTGTAGCCTGATCAGGATAAAGTCCACGGCATTGAGAATGAATTCCAGCGGCCACCAGAGAATCTGCCGCCATAGCGGGGCCTTTTGATGGGTAATCTCTACCTTATCCATAATTTTCTCCTCGCCAGCATAGATGCTTTCCCCAGACCCTGGCGGGCCTGGGGAAAGCAAAGTTTACATCTTCAGCAGATTACTGTTGTTCAGCAACCGCTTCGTCCATCCGCTGCTGGATGCGCTCGATGGCCTCATCGAGCGTGAGTTCGCCCACAAGGACCTGGCTCAAGCGATCGCGGATCTCGGGATTGAGCACGAAGGTGAGCGGGTGGTATTGGAGCGCGTAAGCTTCGGGCATCAGGTTGGGGATCTGACCGGCGAAGGCGTTGAGCGCCTCGCTGTTGCTGGGGTAATCCACGCCCCGCTCCACCAGGCCGAGATGGCCGGGGATGAAGAGCGAGCGGGCGGTGAATTCACCCAAAACCTCTTCTTGCGTGAGGTATTCAACCAGGCGCGTCACCTCTTCGGGATGATCGGTGCCAGCAAATGTGACCATAACCGCGCCACCGGGGATGCCGGTGCAGCCGCAGTCGCCGCAGGGGTTGGGGATGACCTCCCAGTCGAAGACGTCGCCGATCTGGTTGGAGAAGTTCCCTACCTGCCAGTTGCCGGACATGTAGAGCACTACTTGGCCGTTGATGAAGAAGTCGGCGGCGGCAGCGTAAGCGCCGCCACTGGCTGCCCATACCTCGAGCGGGGTGATGCCCTCTTCGTGCCAGCTGATCAGCATCTCAGCAGCATCGCGGAAGCCGGGGGTGTCAATCTGGAAGCCATCATCGGTGATGTAGGTGGCGCAGAGGCTCAGGGAAGGCCCCCAGAAGCGGTGGCCGGTGGCGTCCATAGCAACAGCGTAGGGCGTTCCTGTGGCCTCGGCGACCTCGGTGGTAGCCGCGACCCACTCATCCCAGGTCACACGGTCGGAGGTGTCACTGGGCACCGGCACGCCGGCTTGCTCGAAGAGCGTCCGGTTGATGTAGGGGCCGGTGACGGTGAACTGGGTGGGGAAGCCATACAGGCCATCGGCATCATCGGCGGCGCGCATTGAGCCGAGAACGGCATCGGGCCAGTTGGCCGCCCAGGCCGCCGCATTGCTCATGTAGGGGCGCATGTCCAGATAGAAGCCCTTGAAGCGGTTTACATCGGTCACGCGGGCCAGGTCGGGGCCGCTGCCGGTCTCCACCTGTGCCTGCAAGATCGTGTGCAAGTCGCCGTAAGCAACAGTATCCATCACCACGCGGATGTCGGGGTTTTGCGCTTCGAAGCGGTCGAGCAGCTCGCGCATTACGTCACCCTCGACGCCGTCACTGTACCACATCATCCGCAGCTGGACGACATCCGCTGGCGGCGCTTGCGTGGGCGCCTCGGTGGCTGGCGCCGTGGTGGGCGCTTCAGTGGGGGGCGCAGTTGTCGGCGCTTCCACAGTCTGCCCACAGGCAGAAAGCAACATCACCAGAACGATCAACAAACCAACAAAGTTTCGGGATTTCATGGAACTCACTCCTCTTGTTTTAGTTTGGCCGGGAGAAGAACCCTTCTCACAACCATAGGTACGAACGGGTTACGGGACCAATGATAGATTCTCGCTTTGACACCTCCTTGTTTTACAGTCGCAAAACCGGCAGTTCTAACAACTCTGCCAACGCCAACAATGTTGGCGCGTATGCCCCATAGGTCAATGAGATGTGGTGATCGAGACCCTCGGACAGAATCGTCTCCAACACCTGGGCCGCCGGGCGCTCGAAGCGTAGCACGCCCGATGTGCCGCTGAAGCTCAAGGGGGCGCGCAGCATCTCACCGCTGCCGACCACTAACTGGTAGCGCCCCGTGCCCGCCGCTTCGGTGAGCCGGGCAATCGTGACCGGCCCAGGCTTGAGCGGGAACTCCATCAATAGCGGCAGTTTGCGGTTGGAGTGGATCGTGGCGCGCGGGCGAAAGTCGGGATCGGCCATCGCCAGTGGCGCGAGGCCACAATGCCACACGATGGCCTGATCCTGCTCCAGATCGAAGGAGACCATGTCGGTGCCGAAGGTCGGCGTCCCGCTGATCCACTGCAGCAACAGCTGTGTGACCGTGCCGTTGATGTCGGCCTCGCAGCTGCAGGGGGTCAGCTCGTTGCTCAGCAGCGACATCGCGCCGCAGGCCGCGCAGCCCAAATCAGTGAAGAACTCCGGCCAGCAGCGCACCGCCAATCCATTCAGCTGTTGCTCGCCTGCGAACCGTTGTAAGGTGAGATAGGTTGCCAGCGAGCACCGCAACGCCGTCGCGTCCATCTCGTCGAGCCGATCCAAACGGTCGCGCAGCCCGGCAAACACGGCGTCAACGTCCTCCGGTGGGGTGGCCTGCACCGCCGCGAAGATCTCCGCCAGCGTCAGCTGCACCACCTCGACGCCGAAGCGGGTTTGCAAGGCCGCCTTATCTAGCGTGCAAGGCTCGAAGCCTGCAGGATTCTCGCCCACGCGCCCGATGCGCGCCCCGCGCAAGAGCCGCCGCGCGCGCCCGGCCAATCCCCAGGTGCGGACCTTCTCGAGCGCGCTCTCATCCTCCGGCGCGGCGTAGACGGTCGTGTAGTGGATGCCGGCCCGCTTGAGGCTGTGCGCGCCCAGGTTGATCCCACAGAGCGAGTTGAGGCGCAAGCGCCCGCCGGTCGGCCCTTCGGGGATCGCCCACATCAGCAGCGGCGCGTCCACGGCCTGCGCCAGTTCCAGCACCATTGTGCTGTCGGCGAAGGTGGCTTGGAAGACCAGCAGTAAATCGGGTGGGTCCGCGGCCAGTGCCGCCGCTGCCGCGTGGGTCTCTTCCATGTTGGTGATCAAGCCAGCTGGCCCACGCAAAACAAAGCCCTGCGCTTCCAGCCGCGCGCGTACTTGCGCTGTGACCTGCTCGGCCAACGCCATATCAAAGGTGGTGCGGGCCAGCGGGACCAGCCCTACAACGATTTCCGGTGTCTGCATAAACATCCTTCCCTTAGAAATTTTCGCTTTCGGTCTGTTGATAGAAAAAGGCGTCCAGCGCCAGGGCCGCGGCCCCGATGACGCCCGCCTGCCGCCCAAACTGGGTGACGCAGAGCTGTACCCGTTCGCCCAAATCGGCAAAGGCGCGTGTGCGCACTGTCTGCTCCACCGTGGGCAGCAGCAAATCAGCGCCCTGCTCGAAGATGCCGCCCAAGACGATCACATCAGGGTTCAGGATGTTGACGAGGTTAGCCAATGCGATGCCGAGGTAACGCGCGCGCTCTTCAAGCATTGCCAGGGTCGCGTCGTCTCCCTCGCGGGCCACGGCGAAGATCTGTTCGATGGTGCGCCCACCGTCGCTCTGCAAGGCCGCGTTCAAGGGGCCGGCAGGGTGGGCTGCCGCCACTATGTGGGCTTGCTCGATGATCGCCACCTCGGAGACGAGGGTTTCGAGACAGCCACTTCCGCCGCAGCGACAGGGTGGGGCGCCATCCGCAATCAAGATGCTGTGGCCGATCTCGCCGGCCCCCGCGCCGCTCCCTCGATAGAGCTGGCCGCCGACCACGAAGCCAGCGCCCACGCCCACGCGCCCATAGACGAAGGCCAATGTGTATACATCGCGCCCACAGCCGAAGAGCGCCTCGCCCAGCGCCATCGCGCGGACATTGTTATCAACGAAGACCGGCAAGGCCAACGCCTCGGTCAAGTGCGCGCGGATGGGGACGTTGCGCCAGCCCAGATTCGGCGCAATGAGGTTGACGCCTTCGTGGATGTCCACCAGCCCGGAGGCGCCCACACCGACGCCGACGACCATCTCGCGCGCGACATTGCTCTCCGCCAGCGCCTGAGCAACCAGCGCGGCGACTGTATCCAGGACGCTTTCTGGCGCGGCATCCGGCAGCGGTTCATGCCCGACCTGGTAGATCGGGCGGGCCAGCAGATCGGTCACAGCGACGCGAATGCGGCCCACGCCAATGTGGACGCCTACCGCGTAACGCGCCTGGGGTACGAGTCGCAATGCCGTGCGCGGACGGCCTACGCCCCGTTGCGCGGCGCTCAGTTCGTTGCCCTCCTCAGCCACGATACCTTGTTCCAACAGCTCAGTGATGAGGTTGGTGATGGTGGTGGTGGAGAGACCCGTCAGGCGTGCCAATCGCACGCGCGAGACCTTTTCCTGGCGCAGGAGTGTCAGCAAAATGGCGCGCAAGTTATGAGATTTGATGGCGCTGCTACTGCTACCGATCAACCTGGGTGGTATCATTACCTATCGGTTTGCTCCTATGAACGGCTCTTGGCACGCTATTTTGCCAATCCCTTGGGATGGGAAGACAATACTCTTAATTATTTAAGCAAGTGGAAGAATTAACTACGTAAATTATAAACTATCTTCCAACCCCTGTCAAGCGCAAACCGCTTTTAGGGTATAGGAAAAATTATTGGGAAACGCTCGGGCCGGTCTCCGACCGCGCCCGTTAAGGACTGTGGCACGGTCGGAGACCGGCCACAGCAGGGCTTTATCAGACGATTTTCGTACCTTTCCCTACAATTTGTCGTATACCCCCGCTTTTAGGAAATGAGCGCACACCTATCACCAAAAACGTCCCGCGCTGTGGCGGGACATTTCTTGGAGCGGCAAGGTTGTCGGGATTATGGCGTGTTACCTGTTTGATTAGCAAATGCCGCTTGGAGCTCTTGATGTTCGGGTAGTGCCAGGAACTGCGCCTGTACTTCGGGGTCGGAAAGGCGTGCGGCCTGCGCTTGCAGCGCCGCGTGGCCCTTTGTCAGCCATAACGCTGCCTGTTCCTCGTCGCTCTCCACCAACACTTGATGGAGGATCAGGTAGATGCTCGCGGGGCTATCGGTCGCTATCAGCTGCCTATCTGCATCGAGGTAGGCCACGATGTCCATGATATGGGCCTGTGCCGTGGTCAGGTCGCCCAAAATCAGCGCCACGCGAGCGAGCCGCGCTTTGAGCGCGACGCTGTGCTGCGGTTGATAGAGCCGCTCGCGCAGCGCCAACGCCTGCGTGTAAGCATCCGCCGCCTCGGTGAAGTACGCCAGGGCCGCCAGTGCATCGCCCAGCTGCGTCCAGGCGCGGGCTTCCATTCGCCGTGCGCCGCGAGATTGGGCCAACGTCAACGCCTGCTGCGCATAGACCCGCGCGTGCTGATGCGCTCCCCGGCGTCGCACCAGCTGGCTCAAGAATAGCAGCGCCAAACTTTCGCCCCGCACAAAGCCCAACGTCCGGGCGCTATCTAACGCGGTCTCGAAGTAGGCCGTCGCCGTCGCATAATCCCCCAAGCAAAGATAGCTGAGGCCCAGATAGCACTGCGCCAACACCACGCCGGCCTGGTCGCCAATCTGTTCCCCGATTTCCAGAGCGGTCTGGTGCGCGGCGCGCGCCTCCAGGAGCTCTCCCCGCTCCGCCAGCACCTGCCCCAAGCTGTTCAGGGCGCGCACCTCAGTTTCGCGGTCGGCCATCTCCCGACAGCTAGCAAGCGCCTGCTCGTAATGCTCGCGCGCGATCAGGTAATAGCCGTGCAAACTGGCGTTATCGCCCATGTTGACCAACACCACGGCCTCGCCGCGCTGGTCGCCAATGTGGCGCTTGATCTGCAACGCCTGCTTTTGCAATTGCTCGGCGTGCTCGAACTCTCCCAGCCGCGAATAGACCCGGCCCAAACTGCTCAGGGCCATGCTCTCGCCCTGCCGGTCGCCGATCTGTTGATAGCGCTGCAAGGCCAGATCGTACTGTTGTTGCGCCTCAGGATACCGGGCCAGCAGATAGGCGCGATTTCCCAACAGGTGTTTGGCCTCGGCCCAGACCTGCGGCAGGTGCGCCTGTTCGGCAAAGGTCAACGCATGTTCCAGTTGCCCTTGCGCTACCGCATAATTCCCCTGACGTAGATGGATTTTCCCCGCCAGGGTGTAGCTGTGCGCCAGCGCCGCGCCATCCTGATCGGGGCGCAACAGTTCCCGGCCTTTGTCCAGCCAGACCAACGCCTGTTCATCTTGTCCCAGGTATTCATGGAGCTTGGCGAGCTCCCGATAGAGCTCTGCCAACTGTCGTGTGCGCACCGCCGAGGGGGATTCGCGTTGCAGGAGTGTGTGCGCCACGACGAGATGTTCGCGTGCGGCGGTGGAATCGCCGGTCAACAGCAGGATGCCCCCCAACTGTCGCCGCGTTGCGATCTCCAATTGCCGCAGATGTTGAGGCTTATCGCTGCCCAGCTGCAAGAGCATCCACAGCGCCCGCTCGTACCAGAGCCGCGCCGTCCGGTTGGCGTAGGTGGCCTGCGCCTGGCGTCCGGCGGTCAGTGCGTAACGCGCGCCGCGCTCGAACTCGCCGGCCTCCTCGAAGTGCCGCGCCAAGGCCTTGGCGATTTGTTCCGGTTCGGGCTGGGCGCAGACCTCCAGCGCCTCTCCCGCCCGCCGATGCAGCATCCGCCGCCGGATCTCCCCCAGGCTCTCGTAGAGGACGTACTGAATCTCGGTGTGCCGGAAGCGCAACATATTCTCTCCGGGCACCTCTTGGATGAGATTGCGCTCCAGCGCAGCATCCAGATGTTCCAATACCTCCCAGCGCGTCAGGCTGCTCATTTCGCGCAGCGCCTCGAAGGCGAAGGTTTGGCCCAAGACGGCGGCCTGGCTGAGTAGATTCTTGGTGTCCTGGCTGAGATGTTCGATGCGGCGCAGTACCGCATCGCGCACGCTTTGCGGCAGGCGCAAATCTGCCAGCTCCGGGAAATGCCATTCGCCCTCATGCCACACCACTAAGCCATCATCCATTAGCCCTTGCGCGACCTCCTCCACGTAGAAGGGATTGCCGCCGGTATGATGGTAGATCTTCTCCACCAGTGGGTCGGGAGCCGTGTCCTTCCAAATGCAGTACAACACCTGGCGCACATCCTCCAGGGTCAAGCGCCCTAGGGTGATCTGCTGATAGCTAGGCTGTGCGCTTAGATCGCGCAACGTCTCCCGGAGCAGATGACCGCGCTCCACCTCGCTATCGCTATAGATGCCCACCAGCAGCAGCGACAGCGTCGCCACATGGCGCGCCAGATAGCGGAGCAGTTCCAGGCTGCTGCTATCCGCCCATTGGAGATTGTCGAGGATTAACAGCCAGGGGCGCTCGCTCGTGGCCTGACGAATAAACTCCGTCAGGCTGGCCATCAACCGCAACTGCTCCTCTTCCGGGCCGAGCGCGGGCGGCGCCGGTAAATCCGGCAACATCTGGGCGAGTTCCGGCACGATGCGCTTGAAGTTCCCCAAGTACTGCTGCATCGGCTCCTGGTAAAATTCCGGGGGGACGGTGGCGAAGTAAGAGCGTAACACATCGCTGAAGAGCTGGTAGGGCGTGCTGCGCTGCGGTTCCTGGCATTGTGCCCTGACGAGCATGGGGGGCTGGCATTGGGCGGCCACTTGCTGCACCAGGCTGGTCTTGCCGATGCCCGGCTCGCCGGTCACAAAGACAAGTTGCCCCTTTCCCGTGATGGCCTGTTCCCAAGCAGCGCGCAATCTCTGCCGCTGTTCTGTCCGTCCTACCAACAGCACGTTGCGCGGACTGCCGTTGATGTTGCTGTGAATCAACAAGCTGCTGGAGATGCGCTGCGCTTGTTGCGCGCTGGCGTAGCGATCGTTGGGATTCTTGGAGAGCAGCTTGAGCAGCAGATGCTCCAGAGAGAGGGAGAGCTCCGGGTTAAGCTCACGCGGGGGGCAGGGCGCGCGATGGAGGTGGGCTTGCAGCACTTCCGATTCCGTCCCGGTGAAGGGCAGTTGCCCGGTGAAGAGCTCATAGAGGATCACCCCCAGTGAATAGAGATCGGCGCGAGCGTCCAGAGGTTGCCCCAGGATTTGTTCGGGGGCCAGGTAGGCCGCGGTCATAAAGAAGAGCGGTGCATCGAGCAGATTGTGGCCTTCCTCCAGCCGTCCCTGTCCAAAGCCGCTGAGCTGGATGCCCGTTTCGGTGAGGAAGATGTTGGAGGGCTTGAGATCGCCGTGGATGACGCCCCGGCTGTGGGCATACTCCAACGCCTGGGTGATGTCGAGCGCCATCTGCATCACTGCTTCGTTGGGCAGCATTGCGCCATCCTGCTCTAAACGCTGCGCCAGTGTCGGTGCATCTACGAACGCCTCGACTTTGAAGGAGTAGTTCTCCTCTTTCTCCCAGGCAAGCACCTTGATGATGTGAGGGTGGTCGAGCGCGATAATTTGTTGCGCCTGCCGCTCGAAACGCCGGAGCGTATCCTGGCTGAAGTAGGGGAAGAGCACCTTTAAGGCGACCGTTTGTTGTGTCTGCAAATCGGTGGCGCGCAACACGGCACCCAGAGCGCCTTCCCCGATCCGATCTTCGATTTGATAGCGTCCCCGAAGCACCTGCCCCGGCAGATTGAGCGCCTCCCGCGCTCGCACCGCTGCGAGGGCCTTTTCGATAGTGGGGTAGATGGCAAAGTAATCCAGATGGCCTGTCAACGCTGCCACCCGGTGGACGTTTTCCGAGGGGGCCACCAAGACGATGGGCGAACCACGGCGCTGCTGGCGCAGCGTCACCAGCGCCTTGAGGCCGGCGGTTGTCAGGGTCTCCACCTGGGAAAGGTCAATGATGGAGCTGGCAGTGGAATGATCGGCCAGCTGCTGCGCGAGCTTGTCAACGCCCAGCTCATCGAAGACGCGGATGGGGCGCAAGATCGCCGTCTCGCCATCGGGCGTGAGCTCCAGATCTACCGCGTCCAGAGGGGCCAGATTGAGCTCCAGCCCATCGTAGGCCACGATGATCTCGCAGCGCGGCAACCCGTCGTCCTCGTTCTGGTAGGCGGCAGCAGTGGCCTGGATCTCCTGCAGTTCCATATCCGAGTAGGTGGGATCGTGGTGGAAGAGGAGCAGGCGCTTGACGCCCGCGACGCGCGCCAGATCAACCCCGATGAGGGCGGAGCTGTGCCCCCAATCCACCTTCTTCCAGACCTCGCGCAAAGTGTACTGGGTATCGAAGATCAGGCCGTCGGCATCGCGGAAGAAGTCAATGTGCGGCTGGACGCTGATCTCATCCAATTCTTTGAACTCGATGTCGCTGGCGTAGACCACGGCGCTGTGGGCGTCCTCAAAGCGGTAGCTGTACGAATCGCCGGGGTGGGTGTTACACAGGGTGTTGATGCGCACTTTGCCGATGGAGATGGGGACGCCAGGTTGCAGGCGGTGGAATTCCAGGTTAGCCCCCATCGCGTCGAGCGTGACTGGCCAGTTGTTGGGGTTGAGCTGCGTCTCCAGGGAGGCGCGGACATCGTGGACGCCGTAGATGATGATACGATTGCCCGGCACTAAGGCGGGCATAAACATGGGGAAGCCGAGCAGGTGATCCCAATGGCAATGGCTGAGAAAGATGTAGAGCACCCCCTCGCCACGCCCACAAGCGCCTTTCATCAGCTCCAGGCCCAGCACGTGCAGCCCTGATCCGGCATCCATGATGAAGATCTGCCCATCAGCGCGAATTTCGACGCAGGAGGTGTGTCCGCCCACCGTGCCTCGCAGGAGGAAGGGCAACTCGGAGACGCGCGCCAGCACCGCATCCACATCTTGCGTATCAAGATTGGGTAACTTCCACAGTGCGCGAATGGCCTGACGGACTTTCGCTTCCACTGCATGTGCATTCAGCGGTGCGGGGATCGAGCCGCGCGTTCCCCAAAATCGGATTTTCATCTGCTCCTCAATGAATGATGCACAGGCATCTACTTCGGCTGTGTTTCATAAGACGCTTAC
>DAOTXC010000030.1:0-6476 GCA_034435555.1 Anaerolineae bacterium | reverse complement strand
CGCGTGCTGAGCTGGGGGACGCTGGTCGTACTGGTCATCGTGGTCTTCGCGATGACGGGCGTGGGTGGGTTGGCAATCTGCGCGGTCGCCACCGGCATCGGCCTGATCCCGGTACTGTGGGGATCGCGGCGGATGAACGCCATGGGCGTCTTGTTGCTGCCGATTGCGCTGAACATGATCGGCGCGGCGGAGGGAGTGGCGGGCTTCCTGGGGCTGTTGTAGGGGCTGGTGCAGTCGTTTTGCTGAGTATAAGGGTTCGTGATTTGGTATCAGAGATGATCTTACCGAAGAAAACTTGGAAATATAGGGATTTGTGTTAATATTCAAAGGTGAGAGGTACTATATTTAATCGTTATTGAGGAAGGATAGGAGAATGCAAGATGAATAAAAGACTCTTTGTTTTTATCTATCTAATTTTTTTAGTCGCATTGGGGGGTGGGTTATTGTTACACGTTCAATCTTTGCGAGCAGCTCGTGGAAATCAATTTCTGCATGATGGTGATTTGGTAGAAAGTGTATTTATTGATAGCTATGAAACTATTTTCTATAATTGTAGAATTGGTGCTTCTATTTGGGATCCCTATTGGGATAGTCCTGATTTGTCTCTATTTAACTTTGGTGTATTTATCGATTTTACAACTAGAAGTCAATCTGCTGGGCCTGATTCTATGGAATACTGGCGGATGATTCGTTTTCGTCAAGATCGTGGTCCAAATGGTGAGTATTTGGATAGTTATACATTGACCAACATAGATTGGGCGACATTAGAGAATCAGCTACGCGTTAATCCTGGTGCTTTGTGGATAGTTGGCAATGAACCGGATAGAAGTGTGCTTCAGGATGATACTTACCCTGCCATGTATGCGCGTATTTATCATGATGTCTATCAA
The DNA here is from genome assembly GCA_034435555.1 of Anaerolineae bacterium. GTDB lineage: Bacteria > Chloroflexota > Anaerolineae > B4-G1 > SLSP01 > DAOTXC01. Next base: position 5,586 of record DAOTXC010000030.1, on the reverse strand, counting down.
TTTATTAAAGATGTTGATCCAACTGCCAGGGTTGCTGTGGCTGGTCTGGTAGGATTTACGCCTGGGCGGGAACAATACCTAGATATAGTTTGGGATACATATATCACTAGATATGGATCGCCAATGCAAGTAGATGCATGGACGATTCATCCTTATGTGCTTTGGGAATCAGGCGGCGGTGGTGCTCATGTTGCGCTGGGAACAGATCCAGGTTTAGCTATTCCTTACGACTCTAATTGTGCCGAACCTAATGCGATTTGCTATGCTGAACATGATGATATTGACCTTTTTGTAGAGCAGATTGTTCGCATGCGTGAATGGATGTGGCGTCATGGGCAGCAGAACAAACCACTTTTGGTAACCGAGTGGAGTATTCTCCTTCCTTATCGGTGGAGCGATGGTAATCTTTTTTATGATGAGAATGGCGATACGTTCAATCCGGAGCGTGTTTCTGAATATATGCGATTGACACAAGATTATTTCAGAAATTCACATAATGCTCGAATTGGATATCCAGCTGATGATTATCGCCTTGTTCAGCAGTGGTTGTGGTATCCTTTTACGTGGGATTCTGTTGAGGCAAATGCTAGTTTTTTGGTTGAGCCTCAACTACCTTATTTAAGTACAGCGGTAGGGTGGGCATGGCAACAGTATGCCCATAGCTGGGAACCTGAGGTGAATCTGAGTGTTGAAGCTAATTCCACAGTAGTTTTTTCTCCTACGCAAGAGGTGGAGCTGTCTGTAAGGCTCTATAATACCGGGAATGTTTTTTCTAATGGCCAGGTGGTACTCACTTTTTATAGTGATGCGCAGCTGACACAATCTTTTTATACAGAAACTTTACCGCCTCAGCCAGGTTGCTTATGGGGTAAGCTTGTTACTGTTCCATGGGATCGCGCATGGATTCCTGGAGCTCATCCTTTTTGGGTAAAGGTTTCTGGTGGTGTAGAGAGCGACTTTAGCGATAATGTGGCCCAGGGTTGGGTTTTGGTTGATCCGGAGCAAATATTTCTGCCTTTGGTTGTTCGTGGGAGATAATAGTGTTCTTGCTTTTGACGGTATATGATACAAAGTTCCTCGATCTTGGGCCGAGATCGCGGAACAAGTTCTAGGGCATTTTAACGCTCTTTGGCTTTCTGGTAGTATTCCTCTTTTGTTTTTGATATCTGGGTCTCTTGGATGTCGCCGGGTGGTGGGGAATCTGTCATTCCCAATGCAGTGAGGAATCTCGTTTATGGAAGAACATGACCCTTCGCTACGCTCAGGGTGACAGCCCCGTGGGATTGGGGTGTTCCTACCGAGCAAAGTTCCAAAGAGCATGATATCTTTAACGATAAATCAATGTTATAATTGTTTGTTTTCCACTCGAATTTGAATCTCTAGTGGGGAATTAGTCTCGTTTTAGCTCCTTGTGTGGGGAGAATTAGGTGTAAAATCAGCAATGATCAGAATTGTTAGCTGAATGAGGCTTAAATGATAGATAGGATTTTTCTTGTTTTTGTTGTGATTTTTGTGTTTATGATATTATTATATACCCTGATAGTACCTCCCTGGGAAACACCCGATGCTCCTTCGCACTATTTGTACATCCGTCACATTGTTACTGAGAGACGCTTGCCAGTCGCTGGGGACGTTAATCAGGGATGGGAGTATCCAGCAACTCTGTATGAGTGGCATCATCCGCCTTTGTATTACTTATTTCATTCCACTTGGATCTCTGCACTTGCACGGCAGGCTATAACCGAGATTCCATCCTGTTTTGAGGATGGAGAAAGTGTATTCTTTTCGTTTGGTCACCCATCCGCTAGATATAACCCACCCGAGTGGCCTTGGTGGAGAGAATATCCTAGTTACCTTGTCGTTTTGATGCTGCGTATTATTGGAGGTGTTGGTTTTGGTTTACCTGTTGTGGTGTTAGCATGGGTAAGTTTTATGTATTTGTTGAAAGATCGTATGATGGGGTTGCTGCCAGTAGCTCTCTTATCTTTGCAGCCACAGTTTGTGTTTGTTTCTATTAGCATCCAGAATGACATATTAGCAATCCTCATGGGTAGTGCAATATGGGCGATTATGATTATTACCATCTTCAAAGACTATCGTGTTGATTATTATCAAATGTTGATGATGGGAATACTTGTTGGTTTTGGCGCGTTCAGTAAATTGAGCATCTTCCCTGTTTTTATTATAGTGTTTTTATGGTTTGTGGCGTTGTATTTACGGCAACGGTTCGAGCTCTGGAAAATGCTCTTTCTTTTGGTCTTCCCTGGCCTTCTTATGATTGCTGCTTATTCTTTCTGGGGAAGTGAACACTTCCAAGCGTTGTTTAACTATCTAATTAGTGTCCGAGATGGTGCTGGTACACACATGTCATTTTCACAGCTGTTGTATTTGTTGACGAGCTCTTTCTGGGCGCGTATGGGTTGGATGAATATTCATCTGGATTCTTGGCTTTACTATCTCCTTACACTTTTTGCTTTTATAGGAATTTTACGAGCGGTATATCGGGCTTTGAATGGTATTTGGCCATTTGATAGTAGGGAGATGCGAGAATTATTTTTGTGGATGGTTGGAGGAATTGTCATTCAATTCGCTATTGTGCTACCTATGTTTTTTTCAATTGGTCAGCCCCAAGGAAGATTTTTGTTTCCGGCGCTTCTTCCTTTGACCTATATGATTTCATTGGGGTGGATGCCCAATGATAAAAAAAATCTGTTTAAGTTCTATTGCATAGTAATCGCCTCACTTTTGCTGGTGAATATTTTTGTACTTTCAAATATCTGGGCAGCTTACTGGTGAGCGCCTTGCCTTATCGTGTATTAAAATGAAAAGATCACTAATAGTTGTTACGTGGAACGGTCTCCAGTTTCTGCCTAGGTGCTTGCAAAGCCTTCAGCAACAACTAACGTCAGATGACGAGATTCTTGTTATAGATAATGCTTCAACAGATGGCTCGGCGGAGTTTGTTGCGGAACGCTTTCCAGATGTCCGTCTGGCACGTCTTCCCTGCAATTTGGGATATGCCGGGGGGGTAAACCACGGGCTTCATCTGGCTCGGGGTGACAGATTTTTCATCTTCAATCAGGATCTTGAACTATGTACTGGTTGGCTATCCTATATGTCTGCTGCGTTACAGGAACCCTCCGTGGGGATCGTTGGGTGTAAGATCCTATATCCAGATGGCAGATTGCAGCATGCAGGAGGCAGTATTCGCTGGCCTCAGGCGCTTCCGAATCATTATGGTCATCTTCAAGAGGATGATGGTCGTTGGGATCAAATCCGTGAGGTCGATTACGTTACCGGCGCGGCATGGGGATTCTCCACCGCTTTAGTGCATCGAATTGGTATGTTGGATGCATCCTTTTGGCCAGGATATTTTGAGGAGGTGGATTTCTGTTTTCGCGCTAGTGACGCAGGTTTTAGAGTCTGTTATATACCTGAGGCTATAGCCATTCATGCCGAATCTACGACTTTAACACAGGGGTCTGAACAGTATCTGAGAGCTTTTCATCAGAATCGGTTGCGTTTTGCGCTGAAACGGTTATCACCACAGCGCTTTGTAGAGGAATTTACACCAGCTGAGTTGACTTGGTTGGAGGATTTATGCCCACTTGAGCAGCATATACTGGGTAGTGTATATAAAATTAGTATGCTAATGGCAGGATCGATTTATGCTCCGAATGCCGTTTGGGAAGACGTACAAGATGTCATTCATAATTTGTATATCCTTTGGGAAAGAGCCAGGGTATTGTTGTAACTAGGAAAGCACAGAGATGGACAAATTAGATCAATTTTTGACAGCACTTCAGTCTTATCAACCTATAATTGAAGGTTCGTTTAGCTCCCAAATTCCATTTATTGGTAGATTTATAGCTTGGTTTCGCACGCAGTGGAATAATGTGGCAACTCGTTGGTATGTATTACCTATTATAAAGCAACAAAATACCATTAATGAATTATGGCTAGCAGTTTTCCGGGAACAGCAGCAAGTATATCAAAGGAACTTTAATGTGTTAGAAAGGGATCAAATTGCTTTGATAGAGCAGGTGGCAGAGCTTAGTTATCGCCTGACCTGTTTAGAAGAAATTTCTGGAAACTGCAGTATCTCAGATAAAAAGTAGAAAAAGTCCAACTTTACTTTCCGCTAAGTGAACTGGTAACAGGATAGAAAAGAGCTCAAACTATGGTAGAGTTGTTTTGTACGAGATCTACACCATAGGGAGATGAGCTCATATGCACCATTATACCTTAGAAACCTTGATCATGCTGGTGAACGATTTGCCTGTTGGCACCAACAAAGCTATGTTGCACTTTATGTGGATGCTGGTCAGCGGAGCGCTGTTACCTCACCGCGGGGCGTTGCATCCGGCGCTGAAGTCCATCGGCTTGGAGGATGCTGCTTGCCGCCGGGCATGGGCGGCATTTGGGCACGGAGCTTGGACGATTCAAGAGTTATTGGCAACATGGCGCCAGCACGTGACCCAGTTGCCCGGTTGGCAGCGGCAGCTGTATGAAGGATACCATCCGCTCACGGTGGATCTGGTGGCCTTCTGGCGCCCGCGTTTGAAGGGGTGTCCCAGCAAGCATTACTATGGACCAGCGGGCAAGGCGCTACCGGCAGTGGTGCTGGGGGTCACCGGAGATACCGGGAAGATCGGCGGGCGACGGCTAGCTTTGCCCCGCGACTTCTTACGGGTAGCTGCGGACGATACCAGCGAGGCGCGCTTGACGGAAGACTTGCTGCGACGCGTGAAATGGCGGCTACAAGCAGACGAAATGAGCGTATTGGATGCCGGCTTCAAGATTCGGCAGGTGCAAGGGGCCGGTATCGCGCGCTATCTCATCCGGCTCGCCAAGAATTTCACCGCCCGGCGCAATACAGTGGCAGCTTACAAAGGGCGGGGGCGACATCCTATCTATGGCGAAATTGTGCGCCCTTTGCCCCGCACCTACAACGACCAGCTGATTGCGGGAACGCCGCCGGATGAAACGGTGCGTTGGGTTGAGGATGGCCGGCAGATTGTGGCTGAGATGTGGTACGATTTGGTGCTCCCAGAGGTGTTCCCTGATCCCCAGGCCGAGACTTTTCACGTCTATGCCATTCACGATCCTAAGTTCGAGTCACCGTGGTTGTTGGCTTGCCCGATCAAACTGAAACCGCGCTCAACGCGCGATATGTACGCGGACCGGTGGCCGGTGGAGCAGATCCCCCTGAGCGCCAAACATATGGTCGGAGCGCATCGGCAATTTGTCTTCGCTTCAGAAAGCATCCAGCGCTTGCCGGAATTGGCCTTGCTGGCAGGGTCCGTTTTGAGTTTCTTGGCCGCAACGATGCCAGCTGTGCCTACCGGTTATTGGGATCGCCAGCCGCAGCGAACGCCAGGGCGCCTGCGCCGAGCCTTGCAGGGCCAGCCATTTCCCAAACTTGTCCCGTTGCCGGAGCGAATTCGAGAAAAAGCCTCGACGACGGAGCACTTACCCAAGGGGATTCTCGCTCATCGCCGCCAACCAGGCTCAAATCTGGCTACCAGGGGGCCCTAAACCGCAGTTTTGAGCTCATCTTGTTAAGGTTCTTTGCTTCCGGAGTAC
>DAOTXC010000029.1:0-20120 GCA_034435555.1 Anaerolineae bacterium | reverse complement strand
GCCTGCACCTCAATATCCAGCCCATCGCCAAAGAAGGGTTGGAAGACCGCCGTCATCGGCGCCATCTTGTACTCGATCGCCACCACCACCCGGTGGCCGACCGCCACCTGATCCAGCTCCCCCCAGAAGACGGTGGTCCCCGGCCCCTCGTCGTAGCCCACCCAAATCGTGGCATCGGGACCTAAGGGATTATTCTGGTCGTTGACGGGAGACAGCACGATGAGGTCGGTGGCCTCACTCCAAATGCCGTTATAGTCGCGCGGACTGGTGATCCCGTAGCGTGCGCCCTCGCGGGCGGCGTTGAAGAGATTCACGTAGATAAAGAAGGCGCGCCCAAACTCAAAGATGCCAATGATGATCAAGAGCAACAGAGGTAGAATCAGCGCGAACTCTACCAACCCTTGTCCACTTCGCTGTTTGCCAAAGATCCTGTTCATAGTTCTTCTCTCCCACTTTTTAAAACGCTTGCTTATGGCTGCCCTAGAAAAATCGTATCTACTCAGGCTCTAGCCGGATCGCCAGATCCGGCGTGGATGCATAGGTAAATTCCAGTCTGACTTGACGGGGATCTGACGATCCCCTCGGAGCCAGGGTGAGTAGTTACGAAAAATCTTCCGACCACAAAGGACACTAAATGTTGGACAGGTTGCCAACCTGTCCAACGACTACTCCCATTATAGCTACAGAGGGGAACGCCGTCAACGGTACTTTGGTCAGCGTCAGACCCTTTTCCGACTCTATATATAACATCGTTTGAAGGGCGCGCAGCGTTACGACGAATTCACCGTAACTGGTCGCCTCTGAGCAGCGATATATAATGTGAGGGTGCGAATCACTACACCCAGAGGGCACATCCTGTAAAGCAAAGGGACTGGAAAACTATGCACCCTCAGCCAGAGGAGCTGGCTTTGATTGCGCGCGCGAGCGCGGGCGACCGCGCCGCGCTGGGCGAACTTTATCAACGCTACGTGGCGGAAATCTACCGCTACATGCTCTACCGCACCGGGGAACCGATGGCGGCGGAGGATGTCACGGCGGAGGTCTTCGCCAGCATGATCACCAGCATCGCGCGCTACGAGCCGCGCGGCGTTCCCTTCCGCGCCTGGCTCTTCCGCATCGCCCGCGCGCGGCTGGCGGATCATTGGCGCAGCTACGAGCGGCACGCCGGGCGGCAGGTCCTCCTGAGCGAGGCGCTGGCCTCGGTGCTGGCGGGCGATGCGCCAGAATATCACGACTACACGCCCCTGGTGCAGGCGTTGGCCTATCTGACCGAGCTGGAGCGCGAGGTGGTGCTGTTGCGCTTCGCCGGTGGGCTTTCCAACGAAGAGATCGCCGGCGTGGTGGGAAGCAACGTCAACGCGGTGAAGGGCCGTTTGCACCGGGCGCTTAAGAAATTGCGGCGGATTTTAGAAAATCGCGCCGCCCAAGATGAGGAGTGAAGACCATGTGGCGCTGGTTACTACCAAGAGGTGAAGAGGATGAAGCGTTGGACGCGGTGCGCGCGCGCCTGGCGACGCTATCGCAGGTGCAGCCGGATGCGGCGGCCCGCGACCGGATCTGGCAACAGGCCCAGGTCAAAGCCGTCCAGGCAGCACAACCGGCCCCCCGTCGCCGGCCACGGTGGTCGTGGCGCACCGGGCTATTGACCGCGCTGCTGGTCATCACCCTGCTGGGATTCGGTAGCGGGGCCTACGCCGCCGGCCGCAGCCTGCCCGGCGAGCCTTTCTACGGCGTCAAACGCGAGGTGGAGGCGCTCTGGCTCACCGTCACGCCTGCGCCGCAACAGGGCGAAGCGCAGCTACGGCTGCTGGAGCGGCGCGCCACCGAAGTCGAAATCCTGCTCTACGAGGGCCGGCCCATCCCCGCCGAGGTGCTCGCGGAGCTGGAGAGCATGTTGGCGCTCGTAGCGGAAGACCCCGCTGCACTGGGCCTCACCCGTGGGCGCGCGCTGCCCTACGTCGAGCGGCTGCGCGTGCGCTTCCTGGGCCTCTCCCTCAACTACCCGGAGGTGCGCAGCCTGGGGCGGCTCCTGGCCGCCTCCAGTTACGCCCGCGACACCCTCTGGGGGCCGTAGGCGATTAGATTTGTTCCTGAATAAACCTTGAACAGATATTGGACGCAGATTCGCGCAGATTTCCGCTGATTTTAAGTGCTATCAGCGTGAATCCGCGAAAATCTGCGTCCTAATCCTGACTCCACTGCAAAGACTAGAGAATCTCATGCCAAGGCGCAAAGACGCCAAAAAATTCAATACTTAAAGGACTTACGTGAGTATCGAGAACCTAACCGCAGAGTACGCAGAGAGCGCAAAGAAAATTATCTGTCAGCACTTTTCGACATCTTGACGTGATAAAAATTGTCTTTTTAAGCCGCTTCGGCTGATTTTTAAGAAAAAACTCCGCGTCCTTTGCGTGCTCTGCGGTTAAAGATGTGCAGGTCGCGCGATTGCGTAAGTCCTAACTTAATTCAACATTGTTGATATTAAAACTGGACTTCATTAAGGCCCGCTGTCGCTGCCGTAGCGCGGGCGTCTGCTCCGCACGCGAACTGGCAGTTCGCGCTACATTTATCCCCAACACAACTCTTGTGCTATAATCATCGCATAAACAGCGATACCCCCATTCGCCGACTCATAAAAGGAGAAATTATCATGGATTCATTGAAAGCACGCATTCGTCAGGAAGGGCAATACCTCGGCAATGGCATCCTCAAAGTGGATAGCGTCGTCAACCACCAGGTTGATGCGGAGCTGATGCTCGAAGCGGGCGCGGAGTTCGCCCGGCGCTTCGGGGCGCTCCAGCCCACGCTCGTCCTCACCGCCGAGGTCTCTGGCATCATCCCGGCGCTCACCACCGCCTTCGCGCTGGGCGTCCCCCTGGTCTTCGCCCGCAAGCACAAGCCTATCACCATGCAGGAGCCGACCTTCGTCGAATTCGCCCCTTCCCACACCAAAGGCAGTGAAGTTTCGCTTATGGTCTCCTCGGAATTCCTCAAACCTGGGGATCGCGTCCTCATCATTGACGATTTCCTGGCGACCGGGCAGACCATCGCCGCGATGGGGCGCATCGTGGACGACGCCGAAGCCGAATTGATCGGCATCGGCACCTTGATCGAAAAGCAGTTCGAGGGGGGCCGCGAGGCGTTGCAACACCTTGACGTTCCCATCGAATCGTTGGCCGTGATCACCGAGTTGCGCGATGACGGCACCATTGTCTTTGAGGATGGGGAGACCGCGACCGCGAAGCCTGCCAAGCCCGCCAAAGCCAAGGGCAAAGGTGCGGAAGTCAAGAAAGCGGCGATGAAGAAGGGCAAGAAGCAGCGCCACATCGCCAAAGACAAAAACTGAACATCGCCATGCCCAACCGCGAGACCGTCGTTATCCTTGATTACGGGTCACAATACACCCAGCTGATCGCCCGCCGCGTGCGCGAGCAGCGCGTCTACGCGGAGATACTGCCCTGGGACGTTGCCCCGGCGCGGCTGACAACGCTGCAACCGCGTGGCCTCATCCTCTCCGGCGGCCCCAACAGCGTCTACGATGTTGCCGCGCCCACGCTGCCGGAGGCGGTCTTGACGCTGGGCGTGCCGGTGCTGGGCATCTGCTACGGGATGCAGCTGCTGGCCCACACACTGGGCGGCGCAGTGGCCCCCGGTGCGGAGCGCGAATATGGCCCGGCGCAGGTAACGCTGCTCGATCCAGACTCGCCGCTATTCGCGGGCCTGCCCTCAGAGCTGCCTGTCTGGATGAGCCACGGCGATCAGGTACACACGCTGCCACCGGGCTTCATCCCACTGGCGCGCAGCGCGGGCGGCGTGCTGACCGCCATGGGCCACCCGGAGCGCCAGCTCTACGGCCTGCAATTTCACCCCGAAGTGGTGCATACCCCCCAGGGCGGCGCGCTGCTGCGGCGCTTCCTCTACGATCTGTGCGGCTGCACGGGCGATTGGACGCCGGAGGCGTTCATCGAAGCGACCACAGCGCGCATCCGCCAACAGGTGGGCGCGGGCGATGTGGTCTGCGGCCTGAGCGGCGGCGTGGATAGCGCCGTCACCGCCGCGCTCGTCCACCGGGCGATAGGCGACCGGCTCACCTGCATCTTCGTGGATACCGGTCTGCTCCGCCAGGGCGAAGTGGCCCAGGTCGAGCAGACCTTTCGCGAGGCGCAGGGGATGCGCCTCATCGTGGTGGATGCGGCGGCGCGCTTCCTGGGCGCGCTGGCGGGCGTGACCGAGCCGGAAACCAAACGGCGCATCATCGGCGAGCTTTTCATCCGCATCTTCGAGGAAGAGGCGGCGCGCCTGCCGGATGCGCGCTTTTTGGCGCAGGGGACGATTTACCCCGACGTGATCGAGAGCGCCGGCAGCGCCCACGCGCACCGCATCAAGAGCCACCACAACGTGGGCGGCCTGCCGGAAGACCTGCGCTTCGAGCTGGTCGAGCCGTTGCGGGAGCTCTTCAAAGACGAAGTGCGCGCCGTGGGGCTGGCTCTCGGCCTGCCGGAAACCCTGATCTGGCGGCATCCGTTCCCCGGCCCAGGGCTGGCCGTGCGCATCCTCGGCGAGATCACGCCGGAGCGCGTTGCCATCCTGCAAGCCGCCGATGCCATCTACCTGGAGGAGCTCCACGCGGCGGGCCAGTATCGCCAGACGGCGCAGGCGTTTGCCGTGTTGCTGCCCGTGCGCAGCGTCGGCGTGATGGGCGATGGCCGCACCTACGCGCACGTCCTGGCCCTGCGCGCTGTCACCACTGACGACTTTATGACCGCTGACTGGGCGCGCCTGCCCTACGACCTGCTCGCCCGCGTCTCCAACCGCATCGTCAACGAAGTGCGTGGCGTCAACCGGGTCGTCTACGACATCAGCAGCAAGCCCCCGGCCACCATCGAGTGGGAGTAGCGCACAGCCCATTTGCCTTTTTGACAAAGTGTGGTTTCATATAAGCAAGTATGAGGAGAAACCGCTATGATATCTTATGAAAAGACCGTAGGCCATCACTTCGACTTAGCCATCCGCGCTGAGGATCAGGCGCGCGACTTTTACATCGGGTTGATGGAGCTGTTCCAGCCCTATCCCGAAATCGCCGCCTTCTGGCGCAAGATCGCCGCCGAAGAGGTCGAACACGCCCGCCAGCTCGAGCAAATCCGGGACAACCTCACGCCAGAACAACTCTCCGCCCTGGCCAATCCAGAGATGCTCGATAACAGCCGCCGGGTGTCGCACTTCCCGGTACAGGAGACCCTGGCGAATATCACCAACCTCGAAGAGGCCTATCAGATCGCCAGCGAGCTGGAGAACGCGGAGATCAACGCAGTTTTCGAATTTATGATGGTGCGCTTTATGGAAGATGAAGAGACGCGCGCCTTTGTGCTCTCACAGCTCCAGGATCACATCTCACAGTTCATTGACGTCACTGATAAATTCGGCGGCCCGCAAGAACGTCGCCTGATTTCGGTAGCAAAATAACACATACCGGCTCTGTATTAGAGCCGGTCTACTTTGGAGGCTATATGCAAATCACAGTCACCACCGGGAAGATTCAACAACAAACCGCCGCCGCCATCGTCGTCAACCTCTTTGCCGGGGTCGAGAAGCCGGAGGGCGCTACGGGCGCGGTGGATCAGGCCCTCGGCGGGCAGATCAGCGCGCTGATCGCCAGCGGCGATTTTCGTGGGAAGAAGAACGAGGTCGCCGTGCTCTACTCCAACGGCGCGATCCCCGCGCAGCGCGTGATCGTGGTGGGGTTGGGCAAGGCCGAGAAGTTCCATGTGGATGTGGTCCGCCAGGCCGCCGCGACCGCTGCGCGCAAGGCGCGGGACCTCGGCGTGACGGCGCTCCACACCATCATCCACGGGGTCGGCATTGGCGGTTTGACCACCGAGCAAGCTGCGCAGGCCGTCGTCGAAGGGACGATCCTGGGCCTCTATCGCTTCCACGAGCTCAAGACGCAGCTGGAGGAAGAGCGCCCCGACATCGAGACGCTGACCCTGGTCGAGTATGACGCGAATAAGATCGCGGACATCGAGACGGGCGCGCGCGCCGGGCAGATCATCGCCGAGTCGGTGCTGCTGGGCCGCGACCTGACCAATCGCCCCGGCAACGTGGCGACGCCCTCCCACATCGCGCAGGCTGCGGTGCAGATGTGCGAGGAGACCGGCCTGACCTGTCGCGTGATGGAAAAGCCGGAGATGGAAGAGCTAGGTATGGAAGCGCTGCTCAGCGTCAACAAGGGGGGTGGGGAACCCGCCAAGATGGTCATCATGGAGCACAACGCGGGCGCGGATTTGCCCACGGTGGCGCTGGTGGGCAAGGGCATCACCTTCGATACCGGCGGCATCTCGCTCAAGCCGGGCGCCGATATGCACCTGATGAAAGGCGACATGGGCGGCGCGGCAGCGGTCATCGGCGCGATGCGGGCCGTGGCCCTGCTTGACCTGCCCTTGCACGTCGTGGCGCTCACCCCACTCACCGAGAACATGCCCGACGCCTTTGCCACCAAGCCCGGCGACGTGGTGAAGTCGCTCAAGGGACTGACCATCGAGATCCACAACACCGACGCGGAGGGCCGCATGGTCCTCGCCGATGCGCTGACCTACGCCGGGGAGTACAACCCAGAGGCCATCTTCGATATCGCTACGCTCACGGGCGCGCGCGTGATTGCGCTGGGCGCCCACGCCGCCGCCGTGATGGGCGATGAGGGGCTGCTCGAGCGCCTACAACAGGCGGGGGACGCCACCTACGAGCGCGTCTGGCCCCTGCCGCTCTTCGAGGAGTACGGCAAGCAGCTGGAGAGCCTGGTGGCCGACGTCAAGCACCTCGGCGGTCGCCCCGCCGGCACGATCACCGCCGGCTTCTTCCTCAGCAAATTCCCGCCCGACGATACCCCCTGGGCGCACATTGACATCGCCGGCCTGGGCCTCGTCGAATCCAACGACGCCGCGCCCTACGCCCCCAAAGGCGCAACCGCCTTCGGCGTGCGCCTGCTGGTGGAGCTGTTGCGCAACTGGTAGTAAAGATAGATGAAAGATTGGCATACGATTCGGGAACGTTACTTACAAGATGCCTTGCCAGTACGGCTAGGCGGATTGGCGGCAAATCTAAGCCGTATCAAGTCCTTCGCACAGCACGATGCGCATCAAGCGGCTGTTGCCAGCCTGTTGGAAGAAAGTAAGTTTTTTATCGAATGGACAGCTGCTGAAGCCGATGTGAGTACAGCGGCGGAATTAGTCGAACTGCAAGTGCAACTGGCGCTTTGGGCGCACGCATGGGATGAAATCTGGCATGATACGGCACAACGGCAAGAGGTAGCGCAGCTCTCAAGTCGCTGGTCACAACGAGTTTTGGAGTTATCCGGTTTACTGTAAGATGCTCTGTTGAGCGTGCATAGATAGCCGGCATCCATCATGGATGCCGGCTTTTGCGTGCCGCGCCCCAGCGAATTTGGCCGCGCGCGCGTTCCGGTGTATACTGTGCGTACTTCCCTTGTAAAGGGAATAGCTCCCAAGAGAACATAATGGCAACACTCAACGAACTGATGACCGCAATGAACCAAATGGTAGCGGAACTGGGCTACTATGGAGAGAACTCGGCCAAGCCCCAGACGCCGCGCAATATCGCCATCTCGCTGGCGCTGGAGGCTGCCGAGGTGTTGGAGCACTATCAGTGGCAAGAAAGCGCCCCACCCGCAGCCCTGGCCGAGGAATTGGCCGATGTCGCGCTCTATCTGCTGCAACTGGCCTACCTCACCGGCATTGACCTGGAGGCCGCGATTCAGGAGAAGATCGTGCGCAATTATCAACGCTTTGGAGGGAAACCGTGATCCAGCGTCGCCTCCATCCCCTGGACGATCATGCGCATCCTGGCCGTTAGTGATGAGGTAATCGGCGCGCTCTACAGCCCCGACGTCCGCAAACGTCTCGGGCCGATTGACCTGCTGCTCTCCTGCGGCGACCTGCCCTACTCGTACCTGGAATATCTCGTTACCATCCTCAAAGCGCCACACGCCTTCTTTGTACATGGCAACCACGATACCGAAGAGATCCAACATTGCGGGCGCACACTTCGGGATCCGGGCGGCTGGGTCAACGCCGACCGCCGCGTGCTGGATGCGGATGGTGTGCTGGTGGCTGGCCTCGAAGGCTCCATTCGCTATCGCCCTGGCGGGGCCTATCAATACACGGAGTTGGAGACCTTCGCCCGCGCGTTGCGCCTGCTGCCCGCCTTCCTGCTCAACCACTCGCGCTATGGCCGGTATGTGGATATTTTCATCGCCCATTCCCCGCCCGCCGGCATCCACGATGGCCCTGACGGCCCCCACAAGGGCTTCCGCACCCTTTGCCTGATCATGCGCTGGTTCCGCCCCCGACTGCTCTTACACGGTCACAAACACCACTACGGGCCGGAACCCTGGCACAGCCGTTACCTTGAGACCGACATCGTCAACGTCCATCCCTTCCGCGCCCTTGAATTGGAGGGAGATAAAGTGACCTATGGCCGAATTTACCGCCGCTAGAGAGAGCTTCAAACGCGCCCGCCGCAAAGCTCTCTGGAACGCCCTGCTGGCCGCGCTGACCGGTCGCCCCAATCAGCTCCTCGCCTGGGACGAGGTCAAAGATAAGCTTCACATGGGCGGACAGATCTATCGCGGCATCCAACAGGTGCCAATCAGCCAGATCATCGGCAGCGTCAACCGCTATCGGGATTTCGACCGCGCCTTCCTCCCCGCCCAGGAGTTCACCGCCGACCGCTGGCGAGGCATCAGTCGCGCCTTCTACCGCGAAGAAAACCTCCCGCCGGTCACACTCTACCAGATCGGCGAGACCTATTTCGTGCTGGATGGCAACCATCGCGTCTCCGTCGCCCGCGAGCGGGGGCAGGAGTTCATTGATGCGGAGGTCATCGAGGCGCAGACGCGCGTCCCCATCGGCCCCGACCTTAACGCCTCCGATTTGGAGATCAAGGGCGAATACGCCGACTTCCTGGCGCGCACGCATCTGGACGAGCTGCACCCCGAAGCCGCCATCGAGTTCACCATCGCCGGCGGCTACCAGCGGTTGCTCGAGCACATCGCCGTCCACCGCTACTTCATGGGCCTGGAACAACAGTGCTTCATCTCCGAGGCGGAGGCCGTCACCGATTGGTACATCCATCTCTACCGCCCCGTCGTGGATGTCATCGAAGCGCACGAGCTGAGCAAGGAGTTCGCCGACCGCACCCCTGCCGATCTCTACCTGTGGGTGATCGAGCACCTGCACTTCCTGCGCGAGCAGGATGCCCAAATCACGGCAGAGGAGGCCGCCGAGCATTTCGCCGGTCGCTATACCGCGAATCTGCTCAAGCGCGCCGCCCATCTCATTGGCGAATTGTGGAAAGCCACCGCTGGCGCTGGCGCTGTGGATGCCCGCACCGAATTCCTACAACAAACACAACTGCATATCTCGCGCCCCGGACAGCAGATCCAATGCACTGGCGAGGGCTGCTACCAACGGCTGCTCGAACACATCGCCGTGCATCGGCACTTCATGGGGTTGGAACAACAGCGGGAAGTCAGCCTCTCCATCGCGGCCAACGATTGGTACGATAATCTTTACCAGCCGATCATCGCCGTGGTGCGCGAAGAGGCGCTCCTCCAAGAGTTCCCCGATCGGGAGGAAGGCGATCTCTACCTGTGGATCAGCGAGCGCTTTCCTGAGGGGGGGCGTCCCATCCCCGAAATGGTGGATGCGTTCACTCGCCAGCACACCACCCGCGCCGCACAACAGGCCATCGCGCAATTGCAGGCATTCCAGAACGCTGCTTCGCCTGAGCGCCCCTCCCTCCTCGCCGCTGACGAGGACGATCTGAGCCAGCTGGAAGCCGCGCTGCCGGTCACGATCCCCGGCGGACACCAACGGCTGCGCGAGCAAATCGCCGAACATCGTTATTACCTGGGCCAGCAACAACAGCGCCACATCTCCGCTGCCGAGGCGCAAGAGGATTGGTACCATCACATCTACCAACCGGTGGCGCAACTCATCCGCCAATACGCCGTCCTCGCCGAATTCCCCAACCGCACGGAAACCGATCTCTACCTGTGGCTGATGGAACACCGCCGCCGCCTCCCTACCGCCGACGAGACGCCGCTCCTTGCCGACCTCGCGGCCCAGCAGGGCGGCCCGCCCCTGGCCCGCGCCGCCGACCTGATCCAACAGCTGCTCGCCAGGATCACGACGACGTTTGAGGAGCCGGAACCGCCCGCCGAGGTTGACCTAAATGACGCCTTGACGTAGAATCGTAAAACTGCATTTATCCCGGAAAGTGAGAGGTGAATCATGGCTGATTTTCTAACGCCGCAAGGCGACGACTTTTCAAAATGGTATAACGAGATCGTACAAAAGGCCGATCTGGCCGACTACTCCCCCGTGCGGGGCTGCATGGTCATCAAACCTTACGGCTACACCCTTTGGGAGCGCATCAAAGAGGAGCTCGATCGCCGCTTCAAGGAGACCGGGCACGTCAACGCCTACTTCCCGCTCTTTATCCCGATGAGCTTCCTGGAGAAGGAGGCCGAGCACGTCGAGGGCTTCTCGCCGGAGCTGGCTGTCGTCACCCACGGGGGCGGCAAGGAGCTGGAAGAGCCGCTCGTGGTGCGCCCCACCTCCGAGACGATCATCGGGCACATGTACGCCAAGTGGATCCAATCCTACCGCGACCTGCCGGTGCTCATCAATCAATGGGCCAACGTCGTGCGGTGGGAGCTGCGCACCCGGCTCTTCCTGCGCACCACCGAGTTCCTCTGGCAGGAGGGGCACACGGCGCACGCCACCCGCGAGGAGGCCATCGCCGAGACGCTCCAGATGCTCGATGTCTACACCGACTTCGCCGTCAACGAAGGCGCGATCCCCGTCATCCCCGGACGCAAGAGCGAGAGCGAACGCTTCGCCGGCGCGATTGACAGCTACACCATCGAGGCGATGATGAAGGACGGCAAGGCGCTCCAATCCGGCACCAGCCACTTCCTGGGGCAGAACTTCGCCAAAGCCTTCGATATCAAATTCCTAGATGAGAACAACGCGCTGCAATACGCCTGGACGACTTCGTGGGGGGTGAGCACGCGCATGGTCGGCGCGGTCGTGATGACCCACGGCGACGACCAGGGATTGGTGCTGCCGCCGCGATTGGCCCCCATCCAGGTGGTCATCGTGCCCATCTGGCGCAAGGACCACGAGCGCGCCGCCGTGCTGGAAGCCGCCGAGGCGCTCTACCATCGCCTGCAACCGCGTGTCCGCGTCAAACTCGATGACCGCGACGGCTTCACCGCCGGCTGGAAGTTTAACGATTGGGAGATGCGGGGCGTTCCCGTGCGGCTGGAGCTCGGCCCGCGCGACATCGCCAACCAGCAGGTCATGGCCGCTCGCCGCGACATCCCCGGACGTGAGGGGAAGACGCTCCTCCCGCTGGAGGGGCTGGAAGCGGCGCTGGATGCGCTCCTCGCCGAAGTGCAGCAGGGCATCTACCAGAAGGCGCTCGACTTCCGCGAGCGCAACACCCACGAGGTGACGGATTACACTGCCTTCCAGAGCGCCGTGGAGACGGGCTTCGCGCGCGCCTGGTGGTGTGGCGATGCCGCGTGCGAGGCAGCCATCAAGGATGAGACCAAGGCGACGACGCGCTGCATCCCTCTGGAGCAGCCGGGCGGCGCGGGACAGTGCGTGCGCTGCGGTCAATCGGCGGCGGAAGTCGCCATCTTTGGCCGCGCCTACTGAGTTCAGCGGATAGATACCCGTAGGCCCAACACAATGCCGATCCTGGATGCCAATACCCTGGAGTTCATCAGCCGCAATCCCGACCAGACCCGCCGCCTGGGGGCGCGTCTGGGAGCGATGTTGCCGGGCGGCAGCATCGTGGCGCTGGAAGGCGAGCTGGGGAGCGGCAAGACGGTACTGGCGCAGGGCATCGGGCAGGGGTGGGGCGCGCTCGATCCGCTGCTCAGCCCCACCTTCATCCTCATCCGTCGCCACCAACGCGCCCACGACCGCCAGCAGCTTTATCACATTGACCTCTATCGCCTGGAATCGCCATTGGAAATCGAAGACCTGGGCCTCGAGGAAATCCTGGGCGCGCCAGACGCCATCACCATCGTTGAATGGAGCGACCGCCACCCCGACTTCTTCCCTCCCGAACGGCTCCAGATTCAGCTGCGCTGGCTCGATGAGTACCGCCGGGCGCTCACCTGCTTCGCCCACGGGCCGCAGCACCAGGCGTTGCTGGATGAATTCCGCAAGGAGATTGTAGGACACTGATGTTGCTCGCCATTGATACTGCCACCCATCAAGCCAGCATCGCGCTGCACGACGGCGTGACGCTGCACGGAGAATGCACCTGGACGGCCCGCAATCGCCACACCGTCACGCTGGTCCCGCACATCCACACGCTGCTCGCCGAAACGGAGCGCACTGCCGAGGCGCTTACCGCGCTGGCGGTCTGCATCGGCCCTGGCTCCTATACCGGCGTGCGCATCGGGATCGCTGTGGCGCAAGGGCTGGCGCTCGCGTGCCATCTGCCGCTCTACGGCGCGCACACCCTCGACATCCTCGTCGCCGCGCAGCCCGCGGATCCGCGCCCGCTGTACGCGATCTTCTCGGCAGGAAGACGGCGGATCGGCTACGCACGTTACGGCTGGCAGGAGGACCGCTGGGTCGCCGAGACGAAGGTGACGCTCGCCGAGTGGGACGAATTGCGCGCCGCGCTCACCGAGCCGGCGCTGGTTGTTGGCGAATTGGGCCGTCAGGGGCGCGCGGCGCTCGCTGCATTGGGCGAACAGCTCGAAGTGCCCCCTGCTGCACGCCACTTGCGGCGCGCCGGTTTCCTCGCAGAGCTGGCCTGGTCTCGATTGCGCGCGGGCGAGCCAGGCGATCCGGCGCTCATCCGCCCCCTCTATGCCCAATGAACGTCGGCGCGCACCTGTGCTACCAGACGCGCCGCATGACGCCGCGCGATATCAAGGCTGTGCATCAGCTGGATTGTGAGGTCTTCAAGGACCCTTGGCCCGAATCCGCCTACATCGAAGAGGTCTACTTCAATCCGAACGCCTTCTACTTTGTGTTGGAGAGCAACACTGGCACCGATTCGCAGGGACGGCTGTTGCCCTGGAACTGGCTCCAGCGCCCCAAAATCGTGGGATTTGTGGGCGGACGCCTGAAATTACCCAGGGGCCATATCAGCACGTTGGCGGTTAGCCCCGACTTGCGGGGGCTACATTTAGGCGAGTACCTCCTCGTGACCGAGCTGGAGGCCCTGTTGGAAGCAAGCGCGCAGTTCGTCACACTGGAGGTGCGCGTCTCCAACGTGGCGGCCCAACGTCTGTATCAAAAGTACGAGTTTACCATCCAGGATCGTCAAAGGCGCTACTACGCCAATGGCGAGGATGCCTATCTGATGCGCGCTGAAACGCACACGACGGCCTATCGCCGCTGGGTGGGTCGCCAGCGCCGCGCCCTGGAGCACAGCTTCGCCTGGCTCGAAACTGTTACCGATGAGGAGGTAGTATGAACACCGACCGCGAAAGACAACTCGAAGCGCTCCACGCCGAAGTCCGCCTTTGTGAACGTTGCCCCTTGAGTCAGGGGCGCACGAACGCCGTGCCGGGCCGAGGCCCGGCAGATGCCGAGATTATGTTCATCGGCGAAGCGCCTGGCTTTCACGAGGATCAGAAAGGCGTGCCCTTTGTCGGCGCTGCCGGTAACTTCTTGAGCGAGTTGCTCGAAAAAGCCGGGATTGACCGCAACCGGGTCTACATCACCAACGTCCTCAAATGCCGTCCGCCTGGCAACCGCGATCCTCAACCGGCAGAGGTAGAAGCCTGCAAGGATTTTCTCGACCGCCAAATCGCGCTGATCCAGCCGCGCGTCATCGTCACGCTGGGGCGGCATTCGATGGCGCGGGCCTTTCCCAACGAAAAGATCTCCGCCGTCCACGGCCAGCCCCGCAAGCTGGGCGCTTTGATCTACTTCCCCATGTACCATCCGGCAGCCGCGTTGCATCAGCCCAGCCTGCGCAGCACGGTGGAGGCGGATTTCGTCAAATTGCGGCAATTGCTCAATGGCGAAGGCCCCGTCGAGGATTACACGCCGCCCCCGCCAGCGGAGCAACTCTCGCTATTCTAACGCACGCCCTGTCCCCACTATGACCGAGGCCGGCGAATCAAGCGCCGGCCTCGTCGGTGTCTGTCATCCTTGCCACTCCCCTAAAAGCAGGTAGAATGCCTCCTTGTGATGGATGCAGAACAGCGATACTCAGTGCAAGCGCAACAGATGACGCGCGCCGCTGCGCTCGTCTCGGTGGGCAATGTGACCAGCCGGATATTGGGGCTGGCCCGCGAGATCGTCAAGGCCTATTTCTTCGGGGCAGGCGGCGCGGTGAGTGCCTACGACGTGGCCGCGCAGGTCCCCACGATGCTCTACGATTTGCTTGCCGGGCAGCTGCTCAGCTCCGCCATCATCCCTGTCTTCAGCGATTATGTGCGCTCCAAAGACCGCGAGGAATTGTGGGAGCTCTTCAATCTGTTGCTCTCCTTGCTCGTCATCATCTTCGGGGCCTTCACCGTGGGCATCGAGCTCGCCGCGCCGCAGGTGGCGCAGCTCTTGGGGGCCGGTTTGCCCCCCGAATATCTCACGCTCGCCACGCAGATGCTCCGCATCACCACGCCCGCTACGCTCTTCCTGGGCGTCGCCGCGCTGATGTCCGGCGCGCTCTACGCGCTCGAACGCTTCGAGCGCCCCGCCTTCATCAGCACCGTCTCCAACTTTACGCTCGTCGTCTGCGTCATCTTGCTCGGCGGCACCCGTCTGGGTACGAAAAGCCTGGCGATTGGACTGTTGTTGGGCAGTCTGGCCCAGGTCTTGTTCCAGCTGGGGGCGCTGCGCGATGTGCGCTTCCGCTTCATCTCACCGTTACAGGGCCATCCTGCGCTGCGCACCATCGGACGGCTCTACCTGCCCATCGGACTGGGCCTCATCGTAGATCAGACCGCAGTGGCGCTCAGCTACAATCTGGCCTCACGCACCGGTCCCAGCGGCATCGCCTGGATGAAGTATGCCGCGACGTTGATCCAATTCCCGCTGGGGATGGTCGTCACCGCGGTCTCCGTGGCGATCCTGCCCACGCTGGCCCGCTATGCCACCGACGCGCGCGAGGAGAACTTCAGCGCGACGCTGGCCCAGGGGCTGCGCCTCGTCCTGATCCTCGTGCTACCGGCAGCGATGGCGATGCTGGTGCTGGCCGAGCCGCTGGTCGCCCTCGTCTTCCAGCGCAACCAGTTCACCTACGTGGATACCCTCGCCACCGCCGAAGCGCTGCGGTTCAACCTGCTCGGCCTGGTCTTCGCGGCGCTTGATCAGCCGCTCATCACCGCCTTCTACGCCCGCAAGGATACCTGGACCCCGGCCCTGGTGGGCGTGATCACGGTGCTGTTCTACACCGGCCTGGCGCTGGCCCCGCTGCTCTTTGGCGAGCTGTACCTCTGGCAATTGATTCTGGCTAACTCGCTCAAGCTGACCGCGCACGCGCTCTTGATGCTCTATCTCTTCAACCGCAAAGTCGGCAGCCTATCCGCTTATCAGGTGACGCGCACCACGTTGCGCGCGCTGGTGGCGGCGATTATCATGGCGCTGCCGATGGCCGGCCTCGTCCATCTGTTGCACGATATCGCCCAAACCGGTGCGCTCGGCGGGCTGCTACAGCTCACGGCAGCGGGCGGCATCGGCTTACTCTGCTACCTGGGCATTATAAAATGGCTGGGCGTCGAAGAGGTGGCCCTGCTGCGCCAGCTGCTCAAGAACCGGCGGCGGAACTCTCGATAACCCTGAACACATTCATGCAAGGAACGTATATGAAGTCGAATTATCGTATCCTATCGGTGCTATTGTTGCTGGCTCTGCTCGCTGGCTGCGCGCCTGGCCCGCAGCTACCGCCGGATGATCACATCGTCGTGCTCTGGCACACCTTCGCCGGCGTGGAGCGTGAGGCCCTGGAGACAATCAGCGATCAGTTCAACCGCGCCAACCCGTGGGGTATTCAGCTGATCATCGAGTACCAGGAAGATATCTACACCAAGGTGCGTGCAGTTGCTCCCGAACACCGCCCTGACTTGGTCGTCATCTGGTCTGAGGATCTCCACCGCTATGAAGCAGCGGGGCTGCTCCCCGCCACCGATGCGCTTCCCCGCGACGTCTCGCTGGAAACCGCCGATCTGTTGCCGATGGCGACAGCGCTTTACAGCAGCACCGGCGCGCTTCGAGGCATCCCCCTGGGGCTGGCGACTTATCTGCTCTATTACAACAGCGATTGGCTGGGCGGCCTGGGCTACGATGCCGCCAACACCGATTGGAATGGGCTGCGCCGGGTCGCCTGTACCTCCACCGATCCCCTGGTCGGGCAAGTGGGGTTGGGAATACCCCCACAGCCGGGTGTGTTGCTGGCTATCCTCGCCGCCGGTGAGGCGCCGCTGGTTAATGAGGCTGGCGACTACACCTTTGCCAACCCTGCTGGCGTCGCAGCCACCACCGCGCTCCACGAACTGCTCGGCTCCGCCTGTGGCGCGATCTATCCGACGCCCGCCGCCAGTCTGCTGGGCCTGCAAAACGCCCATCAGTCCATGCTGCTGGAATCCAGCCTGCAGCGCCAGACCATCCAGACGGCGCTGCAAGAGGGGCGCAGTTTCACCCTCCAGATCGCTCCGATCCCCGGTCCTCACGGGCCTGGCCCCACGCTGTGGTACGGCCCTGGCGTCATCCAATTAGAGGGGAGCGCCACTCGGCGCGAAGCGGCCCGTCGCGCGCTCAGCTGGTTCCTCACGCCAGAAGCGCAGACAACCTGGAGTAACACCACCCATTACCTGCCCGCGCGTGCTTCCCTCATCACCGAACGTCTGGCCGATCCCGATCTCGAACTGGTGGAAGTGGAGCTGCTGACGCTGACCCTGCGCGCTGCCGAGCGCGGCTATTGGCGCGCCTGGCCCTTGCGCACCAATGCAACCACTTGCCGCGCTGCCTTCATCCAGGCGCTCCTGGCACTGGGGCGGAACCGCCTGCCGGACGCGGTCCTGGAGGCGACGCTGCACAGCTGCACTACGGGGGAGCTGCCATGAACGAAGCCGCGCACTGGCTCGAGGTGGCGCAGCATACCGCCATCGCTGCGGGCGCGCTGTTGCGAAGCCGCTGGCAGGAGGCCCACACCCTACACTTCAAGGGGCCGCGCAACGTCGTCACTGAGGCCGATCTGGCCTCGGAGCAGTTGATCACCGAGCGGCTGCACGCGGCCTTCCCGCACCACACCATCATCGGCGAAGAGCAGGGGCGGATGCCCGGCAGCGATACGGTCCACTGGCTGATTGATCCGCTGGATGGGACGACCAACTTCTCGCGTCATCATCCCACCTTCTGCCTTTCCATCGCCGCGGTCGTGGCGGGACAGCCCATCGTCGGTGTGATTCACGACCCGCTGCGCGGGCATACCTTCGCCGCGCAACGCGGGTGCGGCGCGACTCTCAATGGCGCACCGCTCCACACCGCAGAGACGACCACACTGGAGCAGGCTATCTGCGCTGTGGATTGGCCCCGCGACAACGCTCGCCGCCAACAACTTGGGCAGCTCTGCATCCGGCTTCTGGGGGAAATCCGCACACTGCGCGCGCTGGGTTCGGCGGCGTTGGGCATGGCCTACGTCGCTGCTGGCTGGCTTGATCTCTATTTCGCCCTGCAGCTATCGCCCTGGGATCAGGCCGCGAGCGGGTTATTGGTGCAGGAGGCTGGCGGCGCAACGCGCACCTTCAGCGGTGATCCCTGGACGCCACAGGCCAGCGCCCCGATTATGAGCGCCACGCCCGCCTTGCTCGAGGCTTTCCAGGCCCGTTTAGCAGAGGAGAATTAAACATGCACAAGAAATTATCCTGGCTTTGGCGAATCGGCCTGTTGTTGATCTTATTCGTGAGCGTTGCGCCTCCGGCCTACGGACAAACGGACCCCGCGCGCACGCTCTACGATGCTATCAACCAGGCCCGGCTCAACGAGGGATTGGCCCCGTTGGGCTGGTCGCGCCTGCTGACGCAGGCCGCGCAGCGCCACGCGAACGATATGGCCACCCATTACCTCATCCAATCGGAAGGCTCCGATGGGTCAACCTACCGCCAGCGCATCCGCGATACCGGCTATCGCGCCTGGAACGATGGGCTGATAGTCTACGAAACGCTTTGGGCCGGCTTGGGCAATGCCGAGAATGCCTTCAACTGGTACCAAAATCATCCCAATGAGTGGGAAAAGTTTTTTGATGAACGCTTTCGTGAGATCGGCGTGGGGTACGCCACTGACGATCAAGGCGTCAACTACTTTGTGCTGACGCTGGGATCGCGGCCCAATGTACTGCCCATCTTCATCAACGACGGCGCGGAGACCGCCACTTCCCCACAGGTAAGCGTCCGCCTCACCAATGAGAACACCGAGCCGTTGGGGGAGGGGACCTGGATCGGGCAGGCCATCGAGGTGCGGCTGAGCGGTTCGCCGGAGTTTGATAGCGAACCCTGGCAACCGTGGAGCGCGCTGCTGCCCTGGATGCTACAGGCGACCGAAAGCGGCGAGTATGCGGTCTACGTGCAATACCGTGATGGAGCCGGGCGGACGACCGTCTCCGAGGATACCATCCGGTTGGAACTCAACGGGGCGGAATTGCCACAGCCGACCCCAGAGATTACCTTGCCGCCCACCCCCCAGCCCGAAATCACCCCGGATGTGGCGGAAGCGACGCCCATCCCCAGCGAGATCGGCGAGACGCTCCCCACGCCGGAAAGCGTGCCCACTGTCACGCCGTTAGCGCCTGTGGAGGCGCCGCTCGTATCGCCCGAACCGTTGCCCACCTGGACGCCCTTGCCCTTCGATACGACGCTGCAAGGTGAACCATCCACAACCGATTGGCCGTTGCTCATCATCCTGCTTTTGCAAGGGTGCGCCTGGCTGCTGGGCATCGCCCTCTTCCTGCGGCGGCGCTGAGCGCATCCCATAGGGAGACGATGATATGCAAACCTCAACCAAGAAAATTCGCCGCACCCGTTGGTGGATCGGACTTCAGGATTACCTGCTGATCACCATCGGCGCGCTGATGTTGGCTGCGAATGTCAGTCTCTTCCTGGCCCCCAACCAGGTGATCTCCACCGGGGTGACGGGGTTGGGTATGTTGGCTTACTACTTGTGGCGCTGGCCCATCGGGTTGGTCACGTTATGCCTCAACGTCCCGCTGCTGCTGGCAGGCATCAAATGGGGCGGCGGGCTGCGCTTCTTCTTCCGCACGATTTACGCCGTGGTTCTGATGACCCTGGCGATTGACCTCCTGGCCCCCCACCTGCCCCCGATTCAGGAAGATCCGCTGATCTACACCCTCTTCGGCGGCCTGTTGGATGGCGTGGGCATCGGCCTGGTGCTGCGCGGGCGGGGCACGACCGGCGGCACCGATATCGTAGCCCAGCTGGTCAACCGCTATCACGGGGTGCCTTTTGGACAGTTCTTCATCATCCTCAACGGCGTGATTTTGCTGCTGGCGGCGATTGTGGTGGGGCTGGTCCCTGTCCTCTACGCGCTCATCGTCAACTTCGTCTCCGGGCGCGTGGTGGATGTGGTGCAGGAGGGCGTGTCATATGCCCGCGCCGCTTTCATCGTCTCCCAACACTGCGCCGAGATCCGCGAAGCCATTTTCACGGAGTTGAATCGCGGCGTGACCGTCCTGGAGGCGCGCGGCGGCTACAAGCTCGACGCCCGCCCTGCGCTCTACGTCGTCGTCTCGCGCACGCAGATCACCCGGCTCAAGCGGCTCATCGCCGAGCTCGACCCGGAGGCCTTCGTCGTCGTCACCGAGGCCAACGAGGTGCTTGGGGAGGGGTTCCGCCCCGTCCAGGCCGCCGCCGACTGATCATCCCCGAAAACCACAACGCGGAGGAGACCCCTCCGCGTTTTTTATGCGCCAAATAGGGTATAATGGCGCGCCAGAGGTAACTACTCACCCTGGCTCCGAGGGGATCGTCAGATCCCCGTCAAGTCAGAATTATCTAGGACTACATTGTATAGCAGCCTGGAATTTGCTTGTGCCTCCACGCCGGATCT
>DAOTXC010000028.1:0-13724 GCA_034435555.1 Anaerolineae bacterium | reverse complement strand
GGCTTCGGCCCCATCGCCCAGCTGGCAGGGATGCGCGGGCTGATGGCCGACCCATCCGGGCGCATCATCCCGTTGCCGATCCGCTCCAGCCTGCGCGAGGGGTTGACCGCGCTCGAATACTTCATCTCCACCCACGGCTCGCGCAAGGGTCTGGCCGATACCGCCCTGCGCACCGCCGACGCAGGGTATCTCACCCGCCGCCTGGTGGATACCGTGCAGGATGTCATCATCAACGCCATTGATTGCGAGACGCGCCAAGGGCTTTGGATCAGCCGTAAGGACGACATCGCCGGACAATCCATGAGCGAGCGCCTGATTGGGCGCCACGTCGCCGCCCCTGTCGTGCATCCCGAAACCGGCGAAATCCTGGTCAACCGCAACGAAGAATTAGACGAAGATAAGGCCTCGCTGATTGACGCGCTGGGCATTGAAAAGGTCTACGTGCGCTCGCCCATGACTTGCGAGCTCGAGCACGGCATCTGCGCCTACTGTTACGGGCGCGATCTGGGTCGGGGCGGACTAATCAACATCGGAACCGCGGTCGGGGTCATCGCCGCGCAATCCATCGGCGAGCCGGGCACACAGCTCACGCTACGCACCTTCCACACCGGAGGTACGGCCTCGTCCGGCGGCGACATCACCAGCGGTCTGCCGCGCGTGGAGGAGCTGCTGGAGGCGCGCAAGAAGCCCAAGGGTGAAGCGGAAATCTCCGACATCGGTGGCACCGTCCACATCCTCCGCGAAGGCGATATGACCAAGGTTCACGTGATAGATAGTCGCGTCAAGAAGAACAGCTACGACATCCCTGAAGGGTGGGAAATTCTGGTCGAGGATGGCGACGAGGTCAATCTCGAAGCGATCCTGGCCCGCGACGAAGCGGATGAGACCCAACAGGTGCGCGCCAAAGCCAAGGGCCGCATCTGGCGCGAAGACCGCGACATCATCCTCATCTACGAAGTCGTCGAGGAGCGCAACTATGATATTCCGGCCACCACGCGCCTGTTGGTTGCCGAAGGGCAGAAGATCGAAGCGGGGACGCAACTCTGCGAGGGCGTCAAAAACCCGCACCGCATCCTCCAGGTTCAGGGGCGCAAGGCCGTGCAGCAGTACTTGCTCAGCGAGGTGCAGCAGGTTTACCGCTCTCAGGGCGTGAATATCAAGGATAAGCACTTCGAGATCATCATCCGCCGCATGTTGAGCCGCGTCCTGGTAACGGAGACCGGCGACACTGACTTCCTCCCCGGCGACACCGTGGATCGCATCAAGTTCGAGCGCGCCAACCGTGACATCGTGGAGCAGGGCGGGCAGCCCGCCCGCGCGCGCCAGGTGCTCCTGGGGATCACCAAAGCGGCCCTGGCAACCGACTCGTTCCTGGCTGCGGCCTCGTTCCAACACACCATCAAGGTGCTCTCCAACGCCGCGGTCGAAGGCTCTGAGGATCCGCTCTACGGCATCAAAGAGAACGTGATCATCGGCAAGCTGATCCCGGCCGGCACCGCGTATCGGGGCGATATCGAAGGCTCCGATGGGCCTATCGAGGAATACGAGGGCGTCACCATCGAGAAAGAACTTCCCAAGGGGACGCTACTCAGCGATCAAGACAGCGAACCCGACACGCTGTTGCTCTCGGACCTCGAGCAACCTTTCGGCTAAAATCGCCGCGCTCAGTTCACTCAGACGGGGACAACTCGCAAGTTGTCCCCGTCTTTTATGCAACTCGCCCCCGCGATTCTGCGTATAACCAGTTAGGAGCAACGATGGAAAATATGTGGATACAGGCGGCCCGTCAAGGCGACGAAGAGGCCATCACCCAGCTGGTGACGACCTATCAACAACCGATCTACGCACTATGTTATCGGATGCTCGGTGAGCGCACCGAGGCCGAGGATGCCGCGCAGGAGGCGTTGATCAAGGCACTCACCAATCTGGATAAGTTCGATGCCGAACGGCCCTTCCGCCCGTGGATGTACCGCATCGCCGCCAACGAATGCACCGACCGCCTCCGGCGACGACGGCCCATCGCCTCGCTCGACGATATGGGCGAGGATGACGCCTGGGAATGGTACGCCGGATGCAGCCCCAACCCCGAACGCGAGCTGGTCGCCCAAGAACGCACCGCCGAAGTGCAGCTGCTCCTGGAGCAGCTCGCGCCGGAAGATCGCATGGTCGTGACCTTATTCTACTGGGAGTCGCTCTCCTATCAGGAAATCTCCCAGATCACGGGGATGACCATCTCGGCGATCAAATCAAGACTTTTTCGCGCGCGCCGCGCGCTGGCGCGCCAACTGGTAGAGGAGGAGATCTATGCCTAACATGCACAGCGATGCCTGGTGGCAACAGGCGTTCGAAGGTGAGCTTTCACCACAGGAAGCGCAGGCGTGGCAGGCCCATCTTGAGGAATGCGCGACATGTCGTTGCGAGTGGGAGGCGCTCGCACAAGTGGACGCACTCCTCGCCACACCGCCCCCCACGCCCCCCTTACCGGCAGATTTCACGGCCCGCACTGTGGCCCAAGTGATGCACACCCGCCGCGTCCGCCGCTTGCTCATGTGGCTGGGAGGCTTCGTGTTGGTGGCGATTGTGCTCAGCGCCGAAATATACGTGCTGGCGACGACGTTCTCGACACTGGAGCGGGCGCTGGTCGCCTTTGTAACCGGCCACGCGATCTGGCTCAACGCGCTGCGCCAAACCCTCGCCCGGCTGTTAGAGGCGGGACCGGCGCTTCTGACGCTCACCCTCGCCGCGACGGGGATCGTCACCCTATTCCTGACGCCCAACAGCGTCTTTGCGACCCTGGCCTTTATCTGGCTCACGCGCGAAAACTGGCAGCGTGAGCCGCACGTCCAGCCCCCCATGCTGGCTTAACGAGAAAAACTTACCTACCGATTGAAGGAGGCTGATTTTATGAAAACAAAAACGTGGTTACAGGCAACCCTTTTGGCGATTCTGTTCGTGACGTGGGCCACCCCCGCGCTGGCGATGCAGGGCGGCGGCGGCGTTCACTTTGGGCCTTACACGCTCGCCTCGGGGAACTACCTATCCGGCGATCTGGTTGTCTTTGGCCCAGTGACTATCGAGGCCAATGCGACGCTCGCCGGTGATCTGGTAGGCTTCGGGCCGGTGACAATTGAGGAAGAAGCTCTCATCGAAGGCGATGTGGCGGTCTTCGGCTTCGGCGATGTGGCGGGCGTCATCGAAGGGAGCTTGGTCGCGGCTGGCGCGCTGCGCTTGCGCGAGACGGCACGCATCACGGGCGATGTCTCCGCTGCCGGCGAGATCAATGCAGCGGAAGGCGCCATCATCGAAGGCTCCCTCACCCCCTTCGACAGCAGCAGCAGCTTCTCCTGGGATTTCCCCTTTGCCGGCCCCATCGTTATCGAGCCAAGCGACGGCTGGAATCGCGGCCCGACGCTCCTGTGGAAAATGGGACGCGCCTTCCTGATGATCACCGTGATGAGCATCTTCGCTCTCATCATCTCCGCGATCTGGCCGCAACAGCTGGAACAGGTGGGACGCACCCTGGTGGATGCACCGGCGCTCTCCTTCGGCATGGGGCTGCTCTCGCTACTCATCGCCGCCATCGTGATCGGCATCCTCTTCATCACCATCTGCCTCAGCCCTATCGGCTTCATCGGCGCAATACTGGTGGGCCTGGCGATTGCGCTGGGCTGGGTGGCGCTCGGCTATATCTTGGGAGAACCGATCCTCAAGGGCCTGCTAAAGCAATCGCACCCCACCCCGGTGCTCTCCGCCCTGGTGGGAACCCTGGTCATCACCACCATGGCCCAACTGGTCAGCATCATCAGCGGCTGTCTGAACACCGTATTGGTATTCCCGTTCTTCGCGCTCGTGGCCGGCGCTGTGATGTTGACCCGCTTCGGCACGGTTCCTTACGCCACCCGTGGCGTGGGAGCACCAGTCGCGCCGCCGCCTGTCCCGCCCAGAGAGCCTAGAGCACCCTCAGCGCCGATTCTGCCGGGCGCGCTGCCCTTCGAGCCGGAGCCGGAAGCGGTAGAGCCGGAAGCCGAGACAGGGGAACAAGAGCTCCCCTCACCTCACGGCGAATAGCAAATAGCGTCCTCTCATGCCGCCCAGCTTACCCCTGGGCGGCGTTTTATTCCTCCACCTCGCGCGGACACCACAACTGCCGCAGCTCGCCGGACGTGGCCTCGGTCAGCTCCGCCCAATGCGCAATCGGCAGGGCAACCTCTGCCAGGGCCGCTGTCGGCAGGCGCTCCCAATCCTCCGTGAGCGTCTCCAAGAGCATCTCCAGCCCCGGATTGTGGCCTATCACCATGACGCGCGTCAGCGTATCGGGCAACTGCTGCAAAACCTCGAGGTACTCTTCCGGGCCGGCCTGATAGAAATCCTCGGTCAACATGAGCTCTTCCTCATAGCCGCAGGCTTCGGCCACCAGCTCCGCCGTATCGTGCGCCCGCCGCGCCGTGGAGCTGATGATCAGCTCCGGCGTCAGGTCAAGCCGCCGCAGCAGCCGCCCCATCTTGGGCGCATCCTGCTTGCCACGCGCCTTCAACGGGCGGTCGTGATCCGCCAGCCGCGCATTATCCCAACTCGACTTCGCATGTCGCAGAATCAACAATGTCTTCATCCGTGCCTCCATCGAAAATAGTAGCTGGTGAGCCGTGAGCAGGTTGCGCCACCTTGACTGCTCACGGCTCTCTACTCACTGTTACCAATTCTATTATACCTGCAATCGCGCCCCATGTTTTTTGCTCACCGGCATACTTATGATAAGATAAAGGACTTACGCGAGTATCGAGAATCTAACTGCAGAGTACGCAGAGAGCACAAAGAAAATTATCTATCAGCACTTTTCAACATCTTTACGTGATAAAAGTTGTCTTTTTAAGCCGCTTCGGCTGATTTTTAAGAAAAAACTCCGCGTCCTTTGCGTGCTCTGCGGTTAAAGATGTTCAGGTCGCGCGATTGCGTAAGTTCTAGATAGCCTTACAGTTCGCTATACTAACTTTGATCACAGATCAAGAAAGAGCAGGAGGCACTGATGCACGCTCTCAAACATTGGCTCTATCCTTCGCATCTTGCGCCGCACGTGCGCGGACGCGCCGGCCTGGTTGCCGTCACCTGTCTGGGAATCATCGCTGCCCTCGCCCTGTTGCTGCTCACCTGGCTCCTGAGCGGCGATTTGGAAGCTGAAACCGCGATTGCAAGCGCCGTCCTGGGCCTCTTGCTGCTGGGGATCACCGCCCTCGCGCGGTCGGGACGGGTGCGCAGCGCGCTCTGGCTGCTCATCGGCCTGCTCACCAGCCTCATCACCGCCAACCTCGCCGGCTTCGGACTCGGCTCGCCCTCGGCAGCGGGCTACATCCTGCCGGTGCTGTTGGCCGCTTGCGGGGCCGGACTGCTGGCCGGATTGAGCATCGCCGCCGGCAGCGCCGGTCTCCTCTGGCTCTTTGCCTGGCTCACCACCAGCGGACGCTACGCGCTGCCCTACGGCACAGTAGACAGCTCCCACCTCACCTTCAACGCCCCCGCCCTCACCGTCATGCTGCTTCTCAGCGCCCTCATCGCGGGCTGCGCGCACTATCAGCCATCCGAATAACGACCACTTGGTTAGAAATACGTTACTGGACAAAAATCACAACCTCATTACAATAAATTTGAAAGCAATATCAGAATGATTTTGCAGCGAATCTATAATGAGGAACTAGCATGATGCCGTTGCCGCTCAATCCCTACATTGCGGGTAATCCTGTTGGCGCTAGCCCCGCCTTCATCGGACGCGCCGATGTCTTGCGCGGCGTACTGCGCGTGCTCCGACGCTCTCAGGACAACGCCATCGTGCTCTTTGGGCAACGCCGCATCGGCAAGACCTCTATCCTCCAACAGCTGATGGTGCAGCTGCCCCAACGTGGCCCTTACGCCCCGGTCTACTTCGATCTTCAGGATAAGGCCGATCTGCCCCTGGATCGCATCCTCCAAGACCTGGCGGCCACCATCGCGCACACACTCGCGCTGCCCGAACCCGACCTCGGCCCCGATCCTAAATCCACCTTCCATCAGACCTGGCTCCCCACCCTCTTCGAGGCGCTCCCCGCCCCCTCCGGCGAACATTCCAGCGCCCTCGTGCTGCTCTTCGACGAGTTCGATGTGTTGGCCGACCCGCAACGCAAGGAGACCGCTCAGGCCTTCTTCGCCTACCTGCGCGAGCTCCTGATGTACGACCGCGACCGCCTCCAGTTCGTCTTCGTCATCGGGCGCAACGTGGACGATCTTGACACCATCGCCCTCTCCCTCTTCAAGGGCGTCCCCTACCGCCGCGTCTCCCTCCTCTCGCGGGAGGACACCGACAAGCTGATCCGGCTCTCCGAAGGCAATGAGACACTCCGCTGGTCCGCAGCGGCATGCGAGGCCGTCTGGGGACTCACCAACGGCCATCCCTTCCTCACCCAGCAGCTCTGCTCCCACATCTGGGAGCGCAGCTACGAAGAGGAGCCTGACGAACCGCCGGAGGTCACGCCCACGGATGTGGAGGCGGTGATCGCCGCCGTGCTCGATGCCAGCCGCAACACCCTCGAATGGCTGTGGGATGGCCTCGGCCCCGCCGAGCGCGTCGTCGCCTCGGCGCTGGCGAGCGCCGGGCCGCTCCTGCTCAATCAGGAAGCCCTGGAAAATCTCCTGCAAGAGAGCGGCGTCCGCGTGATGATCCGCGAACTACAGAGCGCCCCCGACCTGCTCCAAAACTGGGATCTGCTGGAGCCTGCCGAGGCGGGCTATCGCTTCCGCGTGGAGTTGCTACGGCGCTGGCTCGCGGAGCACAAGCCCCTCGAGCGCGTGCAGGAGGAGCTCGACCGCATCGAGCCGGTCGCCGAGAATTTTTACCGCGCCGCGCTGGGCCTCTACCGCAGCGGCAAACTCGAAGAAGCGCGCACGCCCTTGCAGCAAGCCATTCAGCTCAACCCCAACCACGTCGCCGCCAATCAACTCCTGGCCGATATTATGCTGGATCAGGGACAGCTGGACGAGGGCCGCCAGCTGCTCGAACGCCTCTACGAGTACCAACCGAACGCCGCACGGCCCCGGCTGATTCAGGTGCTCCTGGCGATGGCCCTCCGCGCCCCCGACGATGCCGCCCGCCTGGAGTTCTACGAGCAGGTGTTGCACATCGCCCCGACGCAACAGAAGGCGATTGCCTCGCGCCAGGAGATCTGGGTGGAGCGTGCAGAGACCGCCCGCCGCGCGGATGATCTGGAGGGCGCGATGCACGCCTATCGTCAGGCCGGATTCTACGACAAAGCGACGCAGGTGGAGATAGAGCTGCAACGTCGCGCCCTCGCCGAGCAATTGCAGACGGTGGATGCGCTCGAAAAGGCGCACGATTATCCCCAGGCCATCGCCCTCGCGCGGAAATTGGCGCAAGAATACCCCGCCGTTCCCGGCTGGCAGAGCACCCTGGAGCGTCTGGAGCGGCGCGGCGCGCTTGCCGAGCTGTATGACCAGGCGCTCGCCGCGCTCGAGGCCCGCGATTGGCCCACAGCCCAGCAACGCTTCGCCCAGGTCGCCGGAGCCGATCCGCATTACGAGGAGGTCGCCCGCTATCTCTACTACGCCGTGCGCGGCGAGGACCCCAACGCGCTCCGCCGCGCTGTGCGCCGCTGGCGCTGGATCGCCAGCGCTGCGCTCGCCGTGGCGCTCATACTCCTGGTGATACAGCTGCTATGAACACGACCACACCCGCCAGGAACCCCTTCTACTACGGCAATCCGGTCTCCCACGAGCAATTCCTGGGACGCCGCCGGGAATTGCGGCGCATCGTCGGGCGGATCACCAATCTGGGACAATCCACCGCCATTGTCGGCGAACCGCGCAGCGGCAAGACCTCGCTGCTGCTCTACCTCGCCGCGCCGGAGACCCGCGCGGGACTCTACGGCACGGAAGGGGTGCGCCGCCTCATCTTCTCATATCTCGATGCGCAGACGCTCGGCGAGACGCTCTCGCAACCCCAGTTTTGGGACTACGTGCTCGGCCCGCTGGTCGAGACACTGGTGACGCCCGCTCCCGCATCGCCGGTGGCCGCCGCGTACCGTGCCTGTCAGCAGGAATGCTACGCCCCCCTGGCCCTGGAGCGGCTGTTCGTGCAGCTCGAGGCCGCTGATCAGCGCCTCGTCTTGCTGCTGGATGAGTTCGATCTACTGCTCCACCATCCACAGCTCAATCAGACAGAATTCTTCGGCAGTTTGCGCTCGCTGGCCTCGCGGAGCCGGGGCGCGCTCGCGCTCGTCACCGCCGGGAGAAGCACACTCGCGCAGCTGAACACCGCTACCCAGGAATTAAGCCGCACGGGATCGCCCTACTTCAACTTCCTCTCCGAGGTAACGCTCGGCCCTCTCACCCCCAAGGATGCCAGCGCGCTTCTGAGCCGGGCCGGAGACCGCTTCACTACAGCCGATGTGCAATTCTGCACAGCCGTCGCGGGCGGGCATCCCTATCTGCTCCAGGCCGTCGCCAGCGAATTGTGGGATGCTTACGAGGAAGACCCGGAGGATGCCGCCGCCTTGCGTCAAGAAGTCGCTGAACAGCTCTACCCTGAGGTCTCGCTGACATTGAAGGATACGTGGCGGCTTTGGGCGCCGGAGGTGCGTTGCGCCTTCGTCAGCGCGACACTGCAACAACTCCAGCACCTTCGGCAATGCCTGGGACCGCTACCAGCAGCGCGTCCCCGGCCTACCCCACACGATGAGTACAGCGGCTTCGAGGTGGGCTTGAGCCAGCTCTTCGCCCTGATCGGTCGTGATCACCCGGAGGCGCTGATTTATGAGCAGCGGTTGTTGGAAAATCTGCAACAATGCCGCCGCTACGGCAACACGGAGACCCGCCGCAGCGAACGCGCCCAAATCATCGCACAGCTGAATCAGCTGGCGCTCCGGCTCACCGACACAAGCTTCAACGCGCTCTGCGATCTGCGCCCGCCGCTCTCGCTGCAAGAGGCCACGGCGGGCCTGACAACGCTGCTCGGCAATTTGCGCCTGGCCCTCCGCACCCTGGAACAGCAGGGCTTTGTAGAGCCGAACGCAGCGCTCCCCGGCGGCTGGCAGGTGCGCCCACAGGCCTTCCTGTGGTGGATGACGGATCAAATCCTCTCCCATGTGCGCGATAAGCCCTCCCTGGAACAATGGTGGCGCGCGCAGGGTTGGACGGGATTGCTCTCACTCGCCGAAGAGGCGGCGCTCGGCGATGCGCTCCGCGCCACGCGGGAGAGCTTCCCCGATGGGCCGCGCGCGCTCATCGCGCAGATCGCGCAGGGGCAACCCGCTCGCCGATGAGCGAACCGATCCACAATAGCAACAGCCGCGTCCGCCAAAACGCAACCGCCGCCATCCCGTGCGCCAACACCGCGAAGAGCGGCGGCGTCTGCCGTGTGTAGTAGGTCCAGCAGGCCCGCGTCGTGCCCCAGAGCTCCAGAAAATAGCCCAGCCCCACGCCGGCAAGGAAGGTCAGCAGGGTGAGGCGCTCATCGCGGGGGCTGACGAGGAGCAGCGCGCAGAGCAACACGGCGAGCAAGGTCAGCGGCTCCGTTCGCGTCGGCCAGACGAAGACCACCAGCATCGCAAAAAAGATCGCCCCTACCAGCCAGTAGCTGACCTTGAAGAAGCAGCGCGGCGTGCGAGGAACCAGCGCATCGAGCAAGCGCGTCAGGCGGTCAATAGAAAGGAAGGCGATCGGCCACGCGGGGATGATCCACAGCGGGGGGCGCTCCAACGTGTAGTAGGTCCACAGCTCCGTCTGCGTGCCCCATGCCTCGATCACCAGTCCCCCGGCCAACCCGACCGCCGCGATGAGCACATCCGTGCGCCAGTCGGCCCCGCCCATAATGAGCAGCGACATCGCCACAAAGATGCCAATCAGCAACCAATCCAACTGCGGCAGAAGCGGGCGCGTCGGGTCGAGATACGAGAGCACCTCTTCGGCCAGCGGCCACCAGACCACCACAATCAAGGCGACGGTGGCGAAGAAAACGCTGAGGAGAAAGTAGCTGGCGCGATTCCAGCCCAGCACCGCCGCGATCCGCTGGCGCAACGAGTGTTCTTTGGAGTCACGGGATTCAGTCGTCATGCGTAGCCCTCCACTTCAGCAACAGGGGACGGGGCATGGCCCAACTCGGCAGCCAACATCCCGCCCAGGATCAGCAGACCGCCCACCCACTGCGGCAGTCCCAGTTGCTCGCCAGCAAAGGCGACGGCAAAAAGCGCCGCGAAGACTGGCTCCAGGGTGAAGATCAGCGCGGTTGTGGTAGATGAGGTGTAACGCTGCGCCCACGATTGCAGAAAATAGACGCCGCCGGTGGCAAGCGCGCCCATGTAACCCAGCGTCAGCCACAGCGTAGGGGGCGGAAGAAGCGCGTCACGTTCCAGCAAGAGCGCCGCTATCGTCGCGAGCAGCGCCACGGTGAGCAGCTGTATCAGCGTGAAGAGCAGTGTATCGTGACGGATGGAGAAGCGTCCGGTGAGCATGATGTGGGCGGCGAAGCCAAAGGCGCAGGCGAGCGCCCAACCATCGCCCGACGTCACCCGCGCGAGCTGGCGCGTCGCTCCGGAGAGAGTCATCAGGCCGAGGCCCAGGAAGGCCAGCGCCGCTCCGATCACAGCAGCGCGGCGCGGCCAGCGGCGAAACAACAGCGCCGTGAGTAACGGCACCAACACCACACTCATCCCCGTAATGAAGGCCGCCTTGCCCGCAGAGATCGTCTGTAGGCCCAGGGTCTGGGTCACAAAACCCACCGTAAGCGCCAATCCGGCGAGCACGCCATCGCGCACCAGACGCGGCGAGACCTTATGGCGTCGCGGAAGTAAGCAGAGCAACAAGGTCAACCCGGCCAGCCAGAAGCGGGCTGCGATGAAGGCAAACGGCCCCAACAAATCGAGCGATTGCTTGACGATGATAAACGTCGAACCCCAGATGGCGGTAATAAGAACTAAGGCGAACACGGCCTGATAACGGCGCATACCAGCACTCCTCACAGAAATTAGCGAGTCAGCGAATCGGCGGCGACTCGCTCGCACGCGGCCCAGTATAGTGCATCCCCAACCAGAAGCAACAACCGCTTTACATGTGGGGTAGATATGCTATAATGACAGCGTACCTTATCAATATAGAGAGCCAGGGGAGTCCGGGGAACCGGGCTGAGAGGGCGCCGAACATCCCGCGCCGACCCTTGAACCTGATCCGGGTCATACCGGCGGAGGGAGGAATCATTCTGTGAGACCAATCCCCGCAGGGCAAACATCGGCGGGGATTTTCTTTTCTAATACGTACTACGTGATTCGTAAGCCAGCAACGTACTATTCACATTCACGCATTACGAAGTACACCTTACGGAGTTTCCATGCGCATTATCATTTTCGCTAACGGCATCATGGCTGACCCCCGCGCCGAGACCGCCCGCTGGGTGCAGCCGGGCGATGTTATCGTTACGGCGGATGGAGGGACGCGCCACGCGCTGGCGGCAGGTTTGCCCCCCGCGCACGTCATCGGCGATCTGGACTCGCTCGATGCGGAGCTGCGCGCGCGTCTGGAGACCGCCGGAACCGAGCTCCACGCCCATCCGCCCGCCAAAGACGCGACCGATCTGGAGCTGGCGTTGCTTTGGGCCGCCGAACAAGCGGCGGAGCAGATTATTATCCTCGGCGGGCTGGGCGGACGGCCCGACCAGGCGCTCGCCAACCAGCTGCTGCTCGCGCTGCCCGCGCTGGCGGGGCGCGAGGTCATCCTTGCCGATGGCGACTGGGCTATCCGCTGCATTCGCGGCGGCGAGACGCTGACCTTGCGCGGCGCGCCCGGCGATACCGTCTCGCTCATTCCCCTCGGCGGCGATGCGCACGGCGTGACCACGACCGGGCTGCGCTATTCACTACGCGACGGGACGCTGCGCTTCGGCCCCGCGCGCGGCGTGAGCAATGCGCTTGCCGATGAAGTGGCGACGGTGCAGGTAGGTAAAGGGCTATTGTGGTGCTTTTATTGAAGAGATGCGTACTGCGTAATCCGTAATCCGTAATGCGTAATGCGTAATCCGGAAATTACGCAGTACGCAGTACGCAGTACGCAGTAAGGAGACATGTAATGAAACGTTCAATATTTTTGCTCACCTTGATTTTGCTTCTCACCGCCTGCGCCGCGCCGACGCCCACCGGCCCGCGCGTGTTGCGGGTGATGACGCACGACAGCTTCAGCATCAGCGAGGAAGTCGTCGCCGCCTTCGAGGCGGAACACAACGTCACGGTGCAATTCCTCCAGGCGGGCGATGCCGGGACGATGCTCAACCAGGCGATCCTCAGCAGAGCCGCGCCCCAGGCGGATGTGCTCTTCGGCGTAGATAACACCTTCCTCAGCCGGGCGTTGGAGGTAGACATCTTCATCCCCTATCGCGCGGCAGGATTGGCGCATGTGCCCGCCGCCTTGCAGCTCGACCCGGAGCACCGCGTCACGCCGGTGGATTATGGCGACGTCTGCCTCAATTACGATAAGGCTTACTTCGAGCGCACCGGGCTGACCGTGCCCCAGAGCCTCGCCGACCTGACCCGCCCCGAATACGCGAGCCTGCTTGTAGTGCAGAATCCCGCCTCGTCATCGCCGGGGCTGGCATTCCTCATCGCCACCGTAGGCGTCTTCGGCGAAGAGAGCTACCTCGACTACTGGCGCGCGTTGCGGGCCAATGATGTGCTCGTCGTGGATGGGTGGAGCACCGCCTACTACACCGAATTTAGCGGCGGCGCGTACAGCGAGGGCGTGCGCCCGCTCGTGGTGAGCTACGCCACCAGCCCCGCTGCCGAGGTCTTCTTCAGCGAGGGCGCGCTCACCGAGCCGCCGACGGGCGCGGTCATCGCGCCGGGGACCTGCTTCCGCCAGATCGAGTTCGCGGGCATCCTCACCGGGACGGAGAACGAGGCGCTGGCGCAAGCCTTCATCGAGTTCCTGCTGAGCGACACGTTCCAGAATGACATCCCGCTGCAAATGTGGGTCTTCCCCGCCAGCGAGCGCGCCACGCTACCCCAGGTCTTCCGCGATTTCGCCCTCACCGCACAAGAGCCAGTCGCCATGCCCGCTGAAACCATCGAGCAACACCGCGAGCAGTGGATTACGGCGTGGATGGAGGCGGTGTTGCGGTAGAATGTTCCAAGCTATTCTGTTCGATTTCGACGGCACCCTGGTTGATTTTGTGGATGCCGACCTCCAGAGCTTGCGCTGGTTGCACGTGCACAGCGGCGCGGCGGTCAGCTGCGAGGCTTTTCTGGAAACGGCGGTGGATGCAATCATGGCCTTTCATCAGCTGGTCGCGGAGCAGGCGGTTGATCCGCTGCTGATGCACAGATGGCGCTTGCAGAACACCTTTGCCCGCTACGATCTGTCCTGGGATGATGCCTATGTGGATCTCTATCGCGCCCAACTGATAGAAGCGTGCGTCCCCTTCGTCGGCGTCGAACCATTACTGGCACAGGTACGGCACAAGGCGAAAACGGGTCTCATCAGCAATGCCTACGACGTGCAAGAGCAGCGGGCGCGCATCGCCCATGCCGGTCTGGATCGCTACTTCGATAGTATCGTCATCGCCTGCGAAGTGGGCAGCTACAAGCCAGAGCCGGACATCTTCTGGCACGCTTTGGCGCAGCTGGGCGTCGCGCCGGAAGACGCGCTCTACATTGGCGATTCGGTGACGCATGACATCGCGGGCGCAAAGGCAGCGGGGATGC
>DAOTXC010000027.1:0-19405 GCA_034435555.1 Anaerolineae bacterium | reverse complement strand
GCCAACCACGGCGGGCAACCCGTTCTCGCGCGCGACGATGGCTGCGTGGGAGATCAGCCCGCCCAGCTCCGTCACCACCGCCGTCAGCCGCCCGAAGAGGCTCGACCAGGCCGGATCGGTAAGGCGCGTGACCAGAATGACCGGCCCCTCGATATCTAGCAGCCGCCGGCCCGCCTCGATGGGATCATTTGTGACCAAGGCAATCCCCTCAACCAGCCCCCGCCCCTGGCTGGCACCAAGCCCCTGGAAGCGCCGGGTCGCCTCTGTTATTTCTACCGCGTCGTTTTCGGCCCCCTCCGCCAGCGCCGGACGCCAACCGTAGGTGTCGGGATCGTACCAGATCAGCTCGGGGGGCGGATTTTGATTCTTGTGCAGCTCGAACTCGGCGCGCCGCCGGTCGAGCAGGTCGCGGGGAAGGCGCTGTTCGCCCTGGCTCTGTGCGAAGGCCAGAAATTCTTCCAACGTGTAAAAGAGCATCATATCGTCGGGATCATCGGGATAGAAATGGCGCGCAAGATAGCGGGTGGAGAGACCGTAAACCGCTTGCAACGCCGAGACACAGCTTTTGGAATCCTCACGCCAGGAGAGGAGCTGTTGCCCCCACCCCAGGATGCGCTTCCAGAGGGCGCGTTTGGGGAAGAAGAGGCGCGCCAACGCCGCCTCCGCGCCCTGCCGCACCTCTGCTGCGCGCGCCTGGGGCGGCTGATGCTCGTTGAGGTGGCTGCCGACCGCCAACAGGATGTGCTCCGGGTGATCGGCCAGCCGCTCGGCCTCGAAGTCCAGCTCGCGGCTGAAGCCCCGATGGCCGTAGGTCTTCAAAAAGACACGGACGCCCTCCACGAAGGGCGCGGCTGCCGGCAGAGCGTTATAAGCATCCAAATCGGTGACGCCGCTCTTGAGCAGTTGGCGCACTTCCTCGCCACAGCGGGAGGCCGTTTCGCTCAACTCCCAAATGCGCTGCCCCATCAACGAGGTTGTCGTCTCATTGCCTGCGAAAAGCCCCAGCAGCTCCGGCACTTGCTGACGCAAGGTGCTATCCAGGCCGGTCACGATCATCGAGATGACGATGTGTGCGCGGCCCGGCAGCCGGCATTCCGCGTAGAACTCCGGCGAGAAGATGCGCCAGATCAAGTCCAGCAGGTCACCGCCGCCCGCATGGAGCGTCGCGTACATCTCCCGCAGCTGTGCATCCAGCGCCGGCAGCGACTCCCGATAGTAACGTGCCGCCCAGCTATAAACGCGATAGAAACGGATAGGCAAGCCCAGCATCCGGCCCAGCGGCACTTTGGGCTTCTCCGTAATCAAATCTGGCGGCGCACCCAACGACGTCGGATCGAAGGGCATCACAGAGCCGACGTTGCGCACAAAATAGCTGATATTGAGGTAAACCCAGTCCTGCACGACCGCAGTGGGGCGCATCCGCTGGTCAAAATCGGAGGTGTCTCCGGCCAGTTGCTCCGTGAACCAGGTGATCTCGTTGTTCAGTTGCGATTCAGCCGTGCTCACCGTCATAGGACGCGAGACCTGCATGGATTCCTGTGTATTTTGCCCACTCAATAACCACTCGACCATACCATCCTCCTAAAAAAATAGCCTGAGCGTAGGACCGGTTAACAACCTGTCCTACATTTTCATCCCCGGTGGTGTGCCGAAGGCACAATGTCAACCCCCAGAAAAATTGGGTCACAACGCGCGCGCCCGCTCCCAGAAGCCAAGGCGCTCCGTCCCATCCGCTGTGGTGAAGAGCGCCGGCCCGAGCTCGTCGCGCAGCAGATCATCGGGCTGCGCCACATCGCGCACCGTCTCATGCCCGGCAGAGCCGAGGTAGACCACGATGGGCGGCGCGGGGCGGCGCACCGTCAACGGGGCGAGGCCGGCCTCCGCATCCTCGAAGCGCCACAGATCGTCAACCTGAGACAGCGTGGGCCGCCCCGCCGGACGGAACTTGCCCCCATCCGTTGCCACCCGGCCCATGTAAAAAGGCCCGGTGTGCGTCTGCACCGCCGCCAGGTAGAAGTGGTCGGGAAGCACCAGCGCATCCCAATTCGCCGCCGCGCCCATGGGACGTTGGCCCCAGCTGTGATCACGGTAGCAGAGCAGCGGGCCTTCCCAACGCCGCGTCCCGATCTGCACCGCACCCTCCAGCCGGCCCTCCTGCTCACCCTGCTGATAGAGGCCGAAGCGATAACGCGCCGGGGGATTGCTCGCGTGGAAGGTCAACGCGGCATGGATGGCGGCGGGAGCGCCCCTCTTCGCCGGGGATACGGCAGGCGCGGCAAAGCGCAGCTGCCAGCGCTCCCACGGCGCGTCGCAAGTCAACGAGAGGAAGCGCCCTGCTGGGCGCGCATCCTCGGCCACGGACGGCTCACAGGGGAAGATTTCCTGATGAACCCAGGTCGTCTCTCCGGCGCGGAGCACCACCATCTCCAACACTCGATCCACGCCGAAGAGCAGGCGCATCCAACCAAAGAGGCTGACATCTGGAGCGGTGAAGCAGAAATAAAAGGCTTCGTACTCACCTGCGGTCAATTCGTGACGTTGATCTTCTTGAGGCTGTAAGTTTAGCTCCATCGCTACTCCACCTTTTGGGGACAGTTGCCCATGCCCCAATTATCCACTAAAGTTCGTTCTAAGTCAAACCAACTCCCAACCTTTTACCCAGGAGTTACACTTCTGGCGCTGATTTGTAATGGACTTCCGAAAGAGCGCGCAGACGCGCAGCGGCCTGCTCTGCGGTGAGGTCGCGCTGCGCTTCGGCCAACATTTCGTAGCCCACCATAAACTTCTTCACCGTCGCCGAGCGGAGCAGCGGTGGATAGAAATGCGCGTGTAGTTGCCAGTGGGGATAATCGCCCGCATCGGTCGGTGCGCCATGCCAGCCCATCGAGTAGGGGAAGGAGGTCTCGAAGAGATTATCGTAACGGGTGAGGAAGCGCTTGAGAATATCGGCCAGCGCGTCGCGTTCGCTATCGTCCAGATCGGGGAAGCGCAGAACGTGACGACGCGGCAATAGCAGCGCCTCGAAGGGCCAGACGGCCCA
Organism: Anaerolineae bacterium; assembly: GCA_034435555.1. Taxonomy (GTDB): domain Bacteria; phylum Chloroflexota; class Anaerolineae; order B4-G1; family SLSP01; genus DAOTXC01. The sequence goes on along the minus strand of DAOTXC010000027.1, from coordinate 16,365 downwards.
ATAAGGGATGATGACCACCCAGGCATCGTTTTCGACGACGATGCGCTCCCCCTGCGCCAGCTCCAAAGCGAGGTAATCCACCAACAGCGGACGCCCCTGCTCCGCATAGTACGCGCGCTGCTGGCGCTCCTCCTTGGCGGGTTCGTTGGGCAACGCGCTCCCGGCCCAGATTTGGCCGTGAGGATGCGGATTCGAGCAGCCCATCATGCTGCCCTTGTTCTCGAAGACCTGCACCCAGCGGCACATCTGGCCCAGCTCCGTCACCTGCGCGGCCCACACGTCAATGACCTGGCGGATGTCGGCCACGGACAACTCCGGCAACGTCAAATCGTGGCGCGGCGAAAAGCAGATCACGCGGCAGATGCCCCGCTCCGCCTCGGCGCGCAACAGCGGATGATCAGTCACGCCCATGTCGGGCGTATCTTCCAGCAGCGCAGCGAAGTCATTGGTGAAGACGAAGGTATGCGCATAGTCGGGATTGCGGACCCCGCCCGCGCGCTCGTTGCCGGGGCAGAGATAGCATCCTGGATCGTAGGCCGGGCGCGTATCGGGCGGCAATTTCTCGACCTGCCCGCGCCAGGGGCGCTTGGTGCGATGCGGCGATACCAGAATCCAATCACCGGTCAGGGCGTTGTAACGCCGATGGGGATGCTCGGTTGGGTTGAATTGCATTAGGGAATCTCCTTTTACGAGTCAGTGAATCTGAGAAGGAATGCTGCTGCGAACTTGCTTCCATCCTTTCACCTATTTTAGTGTAGCACAAGCCTTGAATTGAACAACCTGGAGCGCGCTGCACTTGTACTGTAGCAGAACTGGTATATCCTTAGGGTGATGTAATCTGCGCTCAACAAAAGGAGATATTGATGGTGCTTGAAGATAAAACTATCCCCGAAGATTTCGCCGTTGATGAAACCCTAGCCGCTGCGATCCGCGACCAGCTCGACGATGGGAAACTGGCCTGCGCGACCGCCTTCAAAATCGCCGCCGCCCATGATGTCACCCCCTTGCAAGTTGGGCGAACGGCTGATGTGCTCCAAATCCATCTCACCCGCTGCCAGCTGGGCCTCTTTGGCTACCCAGGGCACACGAAGGGCTGGGATGCAGCGCACATCGCCGACCAACCCATCCCCGACGGCCTGCCCGCCGCCCTGCAATCCCGGCGCGATACAAACGGAAATCTAGCCTGCCTGACCCTCTGGCAACTGGCCAAAGAGTTCCACGTTTCAAAAATGCTGGTCGGCTATCTGGCCAATCAACTCAACATCAAGATCACACCCTGTCAACTCGGCGCTTTCTAATTGCGCCATACCCCATAAGGAGGCAACATGTCTATCGAAAAAAAGAAACCTGTACCGTCCGACCTGGACATTGCCCAGGCTGCGCATCTGCGCCCCATCATAGAGATCGCCACCGCCGTCGGCCTTGAGGAGGACGATCTCGAGCTGTACGGCAAATACAAGGCCAAGGTTCACCTGGACGTGCGCGACAAGCTCCAGACGCGCCCCAACGCCAAGTACATTGACGTGACCGCCATCACCCCCACCCCGCTCGGCGAGGGCAAGACCACCACCACCGTCGGCCTGACGCAGGCGCTTGGGACGCTGGGCCACAAGGCCATCTGCGCCATCCGCCAGCCTTCGATGGGGCCGACTTTCGGCATCAAGGGTGGCGCAGCAGGCGGGGGCTACAGCCAGATCATCCCGATGGAGGACTTCAATCTCCACCTCACCGGCGACATCCACGCGGTCAGCGTGGCGCACAACCTCTGCGCCGCCGCCATTGATGCGCGCATCTACCACGAAAGCCGTTGGAGCGACGCTTTCTTCGAGCGCCAGGGGTTGCGCAAGCTGCACATTGATCCCTACAGCGTCACCTGGAACCGCGTCGTGGATATGAACGACCGCGCGCTGCGCAACGTCCTCATCGGGCTGGGCGACAAGGGCGATGGCCCCGTCCGCCAGGCCGGCTTCGATATCACCGTCGCCAGCGAGCTGATGGCGATCCTGGCGCTTACCACCGGGCTGGAGGATATGCGGGCGCGCATCGGGCGCATCGTCATCGGCACCGACGACAGCATCCGCAACCCCAAGCCCATCACCGCGGACGATCTCGGCGTCGCCGGCGCGATGACCGTGCTCCTCAAGGACGCCATCATGCCCAACCTGCTGCAAACGCTGGAGGAGCAACCCGCCTTCGTCCACGCCGGCCCCTTCGCCAACATCGCCCACGGCAACTCCTCCGTCATCGCCGACCAGATCGGCGTCAAGATGGCCGATTTCCTGGTGACGGAATCCGGCTTCGGGGCCGACATCGGCATGGAGAAGTTCTTCGACATCAAGTGCCGCGCCTCCGGCCTCGTTCCCGACACCGTTGTGCTGGTCGCTACGGTGCGGGCGCTCAAGATGCACGGCGGCGGCCCCAAAGTCATCGCGGGCCGTGACCTTGACCGCGCCTACACAGAGGAGAACCTCGAACTGCTGCGCGCGGGCTGCGCCAACCTCGAAGCGCACATCCGCATCGCCCGCAAATTCGGCATCCCGGTCGTCGTCGCCATCAACGCCTTCAATACCGACACGCCCGCCGAGTGGGAAGCCGTGCGTGAGGCTGCCCTGCGCGCCGGGGCTTTCGATGCCGTCGTCACCCAGCACTGGGCCGATGGCGGCGAGGGCGCGGCGGCGCTCGCTGAGGCCGTCGTCAAGGCGACCGCGGAGCCGTCCGACTTCCGCTTCCTCTACGATGTGGAGCAGCCCATCAAGGAGAAGATCGAGACGCTGGCCCGCGAGGTCTACGGCGCGGATGGCGTGGATTACAGCCCCGAGGCCGAGGCCAAGATCAAGCTCTACACTAATCTGGGCTACGACAAGACCCCCATCTGCATGGCGAAGACGCACCTCTCGCTCAGCCACGAACCCGCGTGGAAGGGCGTCCCCACCGGCTACACCTTCCCCATCCGCGATATCCGCGCCAGCGTAGGGGCCGGCTTCCTCTATCCGCTGGCGGGTGAGATGCGCACCATGCCCGGCCTGCCCAGCACCCCGGCATTTATGAACATTGACCTGATCAATGGCGAGATCGTCGGGCTGTCTTAGCAAGCAATAACGTAGGTAGGACAGGTTGGCAACCTGTCCTACAGAGCATGAAAACAACCAGCCGACTGAGCGACTGAAAACTAAAAGGAGAATACTCATGCCGAATCTGATTGACGGAAAACAAATTGCCGCAGACATCCAGGAAGAACTGACCGCCGAGGTCGCCGCGCTCAAAGAGAAGCACGACATCACGCCGGGCCTCGCCACGGTGCTGGTGGGCGAGAATCCCGCTTCGCAGACCTACGTGCGGATGAAGCGCAAACGCTGTGCGGAAGTGGGCATCTACTCTGAGGGACACGAGCTGCCCAAAGAGACGACCCAACAGGAGGTCGAGGCGCTCGTCGCGCAGCTCAACGCCGACCCCAAAATCCACGGCATCCTCGTGCAGCTGCCGCTGCCCAACCACCTCGACGAAGAGGCGGTGCTCAATGCCATCAGCCTGCAGAAGGACGTGGACGGCTTCCATCCGATCAACATCGGACGGCTGGCGATGAAGGGCCGCGACCCGCTCTTTGCGCCCTGCACACCCGCCGGCGTCATCGAGCTGCTGGATCGCACCGGAACTGAGATCGAAGGGAAAGAGGCCGTGGTATTGGGTCGGAGCAACATCGTGGGGCTGCCGGTGGCGATGCTCCTGCTCAAGCGCAATGCCACCATCACTATCTGCCACTCGCGGACGCAGGACCTGCCCGCAGTCACCCGCCGCGCCGACATCCTGATCGCCGCCGTGGGCCGCGCGGAGATGGTCAAGGCGGATTGGGTCAAGCCTGGCGCAATCATCATTGACGTGGGCATCAACCGCGTGGACGATGAGAGCCGCAAGCGCGGCTACCGGCTCGTGGGCGATGTGGATTTTGAGGACGTGAAAGAGGTCGCGGGGGCCATCACCCCCGTGCCCGGCGGCGTCGGCCCGATGACTATCGCCATGCTCCTCTCCAACACCGTCACCGCCGCCAAACGCGCAGCGGGCCTGCTCTAGTCCCAGTTTCAACACCTCCACCCTCCGGTCGCCCGTACGGGTGACCGGAGGGTTTGCATCCGCCGGCAACTATGCTATCATGCAAGTATTCCAGGCTGAATAACGCCCGCACAGAAAGGGGGACTTATGCTGGTTAAACATCGAATGCACACACAACTTGCCATCATCCCGCCGGAAACCTCGGTCACGGCGGCGCTCAACCTGCTGCACGAGCGGAAAATCCGCCGGCTGCCGGTGGTAGACGCTGAGGGCGAACTGGTCGGCATCATCTCAGAGAAGGACCTGCTGCACGCTTCCCCCTCGCCCGCCAGCAGCCTCAACATCCACGAGCAGGGCTATCTCCTCTCCCGCATCACCGTGGCGGACATCATGACGAAAAACGTGCGCACCATTGACCTCAACGCCCCGCTTGAGGAGGCCGCGCACATCATGGCCGAAAACAAGATTGGCAGTCTGTTGGTCCTGGATGAGAGCGACGAGCTGGTTGGGATCCTCACCGAGACCGACGTCTTCACCACCGTCGCCGAAATGCTCGGCGCGCAGGAAGCGGGGGTGCGCGTGACTCTGCACGTCCCAGATCGCCCCGGCATGCTCAACACCATCACTGCGAAAGTTGCGGAGCTGGGCGGCGACATCACCGCGCTGGGGACGCTGGCCGATCAGACGCCCGGCCTCTTCTTCATCGTCATCAAGCTGCGCGGCGTCGCCGTCGAGACGCTGACCGCCGCGCTCGATACCCCCGACATCACGATCCTGGACTTGCGCGAAGTCTGATTATGCGCATTGGGTTGATTGCGGACACCCACAACAACTGCCACGCCCTGACCCGCGCGCTCGACCACTTCCGCGAGGTCGGCATCGAGACCGTGCTGCACGCAGGCGATGTAACCGAGGCCCGGCTGCTGCCCATGCTGTCCGGCTTTGACGTATGGATTGCGCAGGGGAACATGGACCGCGATCCGCAACTCCCCTTCGTCGCCGCCGAGCTCTTCGGCAGCGGGCGCTGGCAATACCTGCACGAGCTCACCTTCGACGGCGTGCGCCTCGCGCTGCTCCACGGCGATGATGAAGAACGCCTGCAGGCGCTCTGCTCCGCCCGGCAGCATCGCTACATCATCCACGGGCACACCCACCGCTACGCCGACGACGACCTCGGCAAGATGCGCGTCATCAACCCCGGCGCGTTGGGCAACACCCGCTGGCAAGCGCCCAGCTTCGCCACGCTCGATCTGGAAACGGATACGCTCCAACAGTTTTGGGCGTGACCCGTTGCAATCCACCGATTCTCCTCTATAATGAGAGCTAATGACCTATCTGGAGGCGACGTATGCATCTGCAAGAGAGTAAAAGGGTTCTGCGCAGCTCCTATCTCTTCCGCGACCTGAACGAGATCCACCTGGATCTGGTGCTGATGGTCTGCGAGGAGGTCAACTGCGTCAGCGGCGAGGTGATCTTCCGCCAGAACGATCCGGGCGACGCCCTCTACATCATCGCCCGTGGCGAGGTGGAAATCCTGTTGGAGCCGGAGAGCGATGCCAGCAAGACGATCATCGCGGCGGTGCTGGAAAAGGATCAGGTCTTCGGAGAGACGATCCTGGTGGAAGAGGGGCAGCGCACCGCGACCGCCCGCTGCCGCACCGATGCGCAACTTCTCCGCCTGCCGGGTAAGCGCCTGAGCCGTCTGTGCAGCGACTATCCCGAAATCGGTTTCCGCATCATGCAGCGCATGGCTGCGGAGCTCACCTTCAAGTTGCGCGACGCCAACGTCAACATCCGCCAGCGCGTGGAGCAGGGCCCCGAATAAACGCCCCACCCCACAAAACCAACAGCCCCTCTTTCGAGGGGCTGTTTTGCGCCAGGGTAACTATTCCCCGCGACCGAGAACCTCGATCACGTCGGCGACCAGGTGATACCGCTTGAACGGCGGCGTGATGTAGACGCCGCGCACGCCGGGCAGCGCCCGCAACGCCAGCAACAGCTCGCGCGCCATCGTCACCCCAGCCTCCGGAGCCTGCTCGCCCGCCACCCGCATCCGCTCGCGGATCGCCGCCGGCACCAGGATGCCCGGCACCTCATTGTGCAGGAATTCCGCGTGCCGCGACGAATAGAGCGGCAACATCCCCACAATCAGCGGCAAGGTCAGCGCGCCGTAACGCTGCCGATAGGCCGCCAAAAACTTCTCCAGCACCTCCAAATCGTAGACCGGCTGCGTGATGGCGAAATCGGCCCCCGCCTGCACCTTGACGTGGAGATTCTCCAGCGCCGCGTCGAGATCGTCGAGCGAGGGATTCGCCGCCACGCCGATGAAGAAGCTGGTCGCCTGCCCGATCTCCCCGCCGGCGTAGTCCACCCCCTGGTTCAGCTTTTGCTTGATAAGCTCGATGAAGCCAATCGAGGTGAGATCGTAGAAGTCGTGCGTCTCTGGATAGTCCCCGATCGCCACCGGATCGCCCATCACAACAAAAAGATTGCGCGTCCCCAGCGCGTGCGAGGCCAGCAGATCGCTCTGCAGGCGCAGCAGATTGCGCCCCCGCAGCGGGAAGTGAAGGACGGTATCCAGCCCCACCTCGCGCTGCAAGATGTAGCAGACCGCCCACGGGGCCATCCGCAACCGCGCCATGGGATTGTCGGAGATGTTGATGACATCCGCGCCCACGTCGCGCATCGTGCGCGCCGCCTCTATCATCCGCGCGACGTGCGGCCCCTTGGGCGGGACCAGCTCCACGCTCACGACGAAATCATCGCCCGCCAGCTTCTGCGCCAGGAGGGTCGGGCCTTCCGCGCCGACCGCCGCTTCCTCCGCATCGGGGAGGTGGACGAGCGTCTCGAAGCGCGTGATCTGCTCCGGGTGATCCAGCGCCGCCCTCATGCTGGCGATGTGCTCCGGCGTGGTGCCGCAACAGCCACCGAGCAACCGCACCCCCGCATCCACGAAGGCCAGCGCGTACCGGGCGAAATACTCCGGCGTGGCGGGATAGAAGAGGCGCTCGCCCCGGCGCGTGGGCAGGCCCGCGTTGGGCATCGCCGAGATGTAGGGCGGGCCAGCGCCGAGCGCCGCGTGCAGCCCTCGCACCGCCCGCAGAATCCCCTCCGGGCCGGTGCTGCAATTCGCGCCGATGACATCCGCCCCGGCCTCGCGCAACGCCTCCGCCACCTGCCTGGGGCTGTGGCCCAACGGCGTCAGCCCCTCCTCGAGGAAGGTCGCTGAGGCCACCACGGGCAGCTCACAGAGCGCGCGCGCCGTCTCCACGGCGATGACCAGCTCCTTGAGATCGGAGAAGGTCTCCAGGATCAGCACGTCCGCCCCGGCCTCTACCACCGCCTCGATCTGCTCGGCGTAGAGCTCGCGCGCCTGCTCTGGGCGCAAGCGCCCCAGCGGGATGAGCTTCTGCCCCGTCGGGCCAATCGAGGCCGCCACCCACACCGGGCGGATGAAAGCATCGGCGACGCGCCGGGCCAGCGCCACACCCTGGCGGTTGATTTCCGCCACTGCCGCCTCCTCGTGGTAGCGGCTCAACCGAATCCGGTTCGCACCGAAGGTGTTGGTTTCGATCAACTCCGCGCCGGCCTCGATGTAATGGCGGTGAATTTCCGCCACCCACTCCGGGCGGTTGCGGTTGAGGGTGTCCAGCGAACGCTCGAACGATGCGCCGTAGGTGTAGAGCATCGTGCCCATCGCCCCATCGGCCAAGAGCGGCCCCTCTGCCAGCCGCGCCAAAAACGCCGCGCGACGATCTGTCTGTTGTTCCATAGTGTGCTCCTCCAAGATTTGCCACGAATTTCACAAATTAACCTCAATTTTTATCCCATTTTTGTGAAAATTTGTGTTAATTCGTGGCTAAAATAGCGCCGGCTTCATGCAAAGCGATCACCACACTCAAGCAGGTCGCCCTATCTCCCACTCACCCACTCACCCTCTCACCCCATCCCCTCCCCATTATACCAGCATCCGCCGAGGGTAAACAGGACGACAACCGCCGGGATCGCGGGCAGGTAGAAGCGGTCGTAGGCGATGGGGCCGGGCAGGAGGATGAAGTAGGCCGCCGCGCCAACCAGCAGCCACGCGAGCGGCGCGCGCCAACCGAGCCGCCGCCATCCGCGCAGCGCCAGCCACGCGACGGCGATCCGCCCCGCCAACAGCCCCCACCAGAGCAAGAACGCATCCAGCGGGGGATAGAGGACGCGCTCCAACCAGAGGGCGTGCAGCGCATCGCCCACCGCGCCGATCCGCAGCGAGGCCGCCAGACGCGGCCCCAAATCCGCGACGCGGCCCGTGCTCGCCCACGTCCGCCCGGTGAGCGCCGGATACCAGGTCTGATAGCCCAGGTCGCGCAGCGAACGCGCCACGCCCCGCAGATGACCTCGGACGAAGGCGGCGGGATGCGCCAGCACGATCTCCCGCGCCACGGTCGCCAGCTGCGCGCGGCGCAGTTCGCGTTCGGGGCAAGGCAAGGTGAGCGCAGCCTGCGGCGTCCAGCCGTGACGCTCGCCCGCCGCATCCGCCAGCGAGGTGTAGAGCGCCTCCCAGGTGGGCGTCCACGGCTCGGCGGCGATGCCCTGCGCCTCCGCCAGCGTGGCGACGACGCTCACCCGCGCCAGGTTCTCCTGGAAGGCGGTGGAGAGGGTCGCCCGTCCCAGAAGGGCGTGGTTGCGGAGCAGCCACGGGGCGAGCGCGGCCCCCATCGCAACGCCGAAGGCCAGTCCTAACCGGAGGCGCTGCCGGCCATCGCGCCCGGCGAGCGCCAGCCAGCCGCCCGCCGCCAGCGCGAGGTATTGCGCGTTGGGCTTGACGAGCAGCGCCAGCCCCCACCCCACACCCGCCAGCGCCGCCCGCCCCGGTCGCGGACGCCGCGCCACGCGCGCGGTCAGCCACAACGCCGCCGTGAGCGCGGTCAGCAGCAGCGTCTCGCTGTAGAGGACGCCGGTGTACCGCTGCGTTGAGCCGTTGAGGGCGTAGCAGAGGCCCGCCCCCAGGCCCACGCGCGCATCGCCCACCTCGCGCCCCAACCGCATCACCAGCGCGGTGGTGAGCGCCTCCAGCAGCCAGTGCAGCCAGACGATCCGCGCCGGATCAGGCCCCAGCAGCCGATAGCCGCCCGCCACCCAGAGCGGATAGAGGGGCGTGCGGAGGGTGTCGGGGCAGAAGGGCGGCTCCCAGGCCAGCGCCAGGCCCCGCCCGGCGAGCCAGTTGATCGCCAGCAGGTGGAAGCCCTCTGCATCCACAGGGGCCAGGGGCGCAACGGGGATGCGCGCCGCCCAGAGCGCCCGCACCGCGACCGCGAGCAGGGGCGGCAGCCAGTAGAGCCAGCGGCGGTCAGCGGTGGCGCTCGGCAATGAGGCGAATGCCCTCCAGGGTCAGGTCAACATCCACCGCATCGAAGCAGGTGGTGAGCGGCGCGATGAGCCGGGAAAGCCCGCCCGTCGCTATGACGTGGGCCTCGCCGCCGAGCTCCGCGCGGATGCGGGCCACCAGCCCCTCCACCAGGCCGACGTAGCCGAGCACGACGCCGGAGCGGATCGAATCCACGGTGTTCGTACCGATGGCGTGGGGCGGCGCGGCCAGCGCGATGTTGGGCAGCTGCGCCGTGCCGCCCGCCAGCACCGAGGCGGCGAGGTTGAGGCCCGGCGCAATCGCCACGCCCATGAATTCCGCCCGCGCGGAGACGGCGGTGAAGGTCGTCGCCGTGCCAAAGTCCACGATGATGCAGGCCGCGCCGAAGCGGGCGTAGGCCGCCGCCGCATCCGCGATCAGGTCGGCGCCCACCTCAGCGGGATCGCCCACGACGAAGTGCAGCATCGTCGCGGTCGTGTGGTTCACCAACACCGGCGCGGGGAACTGCTGGCGCGCCAGCACCTCCTGGAACTTGCCCGTCAGCGCGGGCACGACGCTGCTGATGATCGTCTGGCGGAGGTCGGCGGGCGTCAGCCCCACATCGCGGAAGAAGGAACGCAGCAGCGTCCCGTACTCGTCGGGCATCTTGGCGGGAACGGTCTGCGCCCGCCAACGATAGCGCCACGTCTGCCCATCGTGGACGCCGAAGATGATGTTGGTGTTGCCGATGTCAATGGCTAATAGCATGTTGGCCCCCTGGAAAATGTGTGAGTCGGCGAATCTAAAAATCACTTGGGTGCGTTCATTTGCGTTAGCTGCGCTGTGAAACGTAAGAACTCCCTCACGATTTACGCTTCCAGTATAGGGGAAGTCGGCGGGTTGTCAAAAATCCGCCGACTCGCATGTGGATGTCCGCCCTGAGGGCTTCTGTTGGATTAATGGGTCGTACAGGATTCGAACCTGTGGCCCTGGGCTTAAAAGGCCCCTGCTCTATATGATGTTATTCTCTTGCGAGTAAGTATATCACTATTTGCTATAGAACAACACCCCCAATGGATGGGGGCGTTCTGACAACAAAAGGCTCAATTTTGTTCGGCAATCTCCTCGTCTTCGTCCGGGAACCAGCTGAATTTTTCATGGCGTTCGGAGAGTTCGTCTTCGGCCCAACGGGAGTAGTGTTTGATGGTGGTGAGGGGGGTACGGTGGCCCATGACTTTCTGGACGGTGGCGGTGTCGGCTCCAGCACGGAAGGCGTTCATGGCCCAGGCGTGGCGGAAGCTGTGCGGCCCGTGAGGGTCCCCCACCCCGGCCCCAGCTGCGATACGATCCAGGACGTAGTAGATGCCGCGAGTGGTCAGGGGGCCACGACATCCGATGAAGAGCTCGGGGTAAGAGTTGTTGCCGCGTTGTTCCAGGTAGGTCTGTAAGGCCCGCGCAGTGCGTTGGTTGTAGTGAACGTAGCGCTGTTGTTTTTGGGCGTTGCGACCTTTGTAGTAGATCAAGGCGCTCTTTCTTTCCAAGTAGAGGTGGTCAATCTGTAGGGTGGCAACGCCATAGGCGCGGCTGGTGCTGTTAGCCAGGAAGCAGAAGATGGCGTAGTCGCGTGCACTGGATTGTGTTTCGGCATAACAGAGCATTTTGAGGGCGTTTTCTTTGGAGATTTCCTTCGGCGGATTTTCTACGGGATCAGGGGGGATGAGGCGATAGGCGGGGTTTTTGTCCAGGCGCTCCTCGTCGGTCAGCCATTTGAAGAAGGTCTTGATGACACGGATTTTTTTGTTGATGGTTGACGGGGAAAGTCCTCCGTTTTCCATAGGGCGCATGGGGTGAGATTCCCAACGGGTATCCTGATCAAGCAGTGAAGCTCGATAGGCGCGTAGGTCATCAATGGTTACCACGGTGATGCTTGGATTTCCAAGAAATTCGGATAGTTCCAACAGGCATCGGCGGTACAGGTTGGTGGTGGCTTCGGAGATACGCACACGACGCGCATTTAGATAGATTTCAATAGCTGCTTCTATTTTCAACACGATATCCCTCCGTTTTTTTGATACCGAAGGATACCGTTTTTGTCAAAAAAACAAGACGGTTTCTGAGGGGAGCCGAGATCTCTAACCGGGGACAAGGCTGAGTCTCGGCTCTCCGAGCCTAACTTATTGTAACACGTTTATGTGCACTGTTCAATCTGCTGACCAGGGAGGTTAGCTATGCAGGATGAGCAAGCAACGATGGATTTGAAGCAGTTTTGGCAGCAGGTGTTGGGGGAGTTGGAGCTGCAGATGACGCGGGCGACGTTTGATACGTGGCTGCGCGGGTCAACGGTGGTGGGTTTTGAGGCGGGGGTGCTGGTCATCGGTGTGAAGAATGCCTATGCGGTGGCCTGGCTGCAAAATCGGCTTTATCCGATGATCACGCGGACGCTGCAGGGGCTGTCGCCGGAGGTGGCGGATTGTCGCTTTGTGGTGGTGGAGTCGGGGGCGGTCGCGCCCCCACCCCCGGATGTGGCCTCGGCTCCGCCCTCGCGGGTGGTGGTGGAGTTGATGGAGTTCGATCCGACGCGGCGCGGCTGGTTCAAGATGAGTAATTATGCGGTGCGGTTTTGGCTGCCGTACCTGGGCGGGGATGCGTTTAATCTGTGGCAGGCGTTGTGTGCGTTTGCGCATACGGTGCGGCAGGGGAATCAGTGGCCGTGTATTGATACGCTGGCGGAGATTGTCAGCGGGGGGAGCCGCAAGAAGTTAACGGGGCGCGATGTCAAGGGGAAGCATTACGATGGCGCTCTGGAGATTTTGGAGCGCGAGCGGATCATCCGCGTGCAGCGGCTGGTGCGTAATGGCTGGTATAAGTTTCAGGTGTTGGAGCATCTTCCGCTGCTGACGCCGCAGCAGGTGAGCCTTTTACCGGAGCGGCTACAGGAGATGCACGCGGGTTGGGTGCGGCGGTGTGATATTGACTTTGAGGAGTGGCAGCAGCTCCAAATTCCTTCGTTATCGCAGGTTTTGGATGGTGACAGTGAGGGCTAATCATGGGCGGCTGGTGTCACCGCGTATGGTCACTGTGACCATACGTCTGGTCACTATGACCAGATAGTCTGGACACTGTGACCACACGTCTGGTCACTATGACCAGATAGTCTGGTCACTATGACCAGCATCTAAGAAGAAGAAATAAGAAGAAGAATCTGGGATATCTTTTCTTCTCTCTTTCTGGGTTTTGGCGGCGCGTGATTTTTCGCGCCGGGGGTTTGGAAAGTGGGGTTGGGGAGCGCGTGGGGTCGCGCTCCCCGTGGGTGGATGCGGAGGCATCCAGCACGTATTTATTATAGCACAAAGCGGAGGCAAATAGCAATGGGGTTACAGGTGTGGGCAGCGAGAATGAAGGGCAGTGTGGCGCTGGTGGATGAGCTCGCCGGCGGCGTTGAGGCGTTGTTGTTGACGGTGTTGGCGCGCCTGGCGGGATGGGTAGCCGCATTACCTACCATCGTACTCGCCGCACGGACGATTCAGGTGGTCTTTGAATTGGGCGCGCCGGTGGCGCTGGCCTCGGCGGTGGCGCTGGAACTGGTGGGCCAGGCGGTGGTAAATTCGTACCTCAAAGCGCGAGAGTGGAATGCGACGAAGTTGGTCTCGGATGCGCGGGCCAACGAGGGGCTGTTGCTCGGCTTCTGCGTGGTCTATTTCGCCAGCGATTTTCTGTTGGTGGGCGCGCTCGAAATTCCGCTGGCCTGGGCGGGTGAGTGGGTTCGCTTCACCGCGCTGTTGTTCCCGCTGATGCAGGTGGTTTCGACGGTGCTGATGGCCGAGCGAGTAGCCCAGTATCAGCGGGAGGGGGCGGCAGCCAGGGCGAAGGCGCAGCGGGCCGAGATGCGCGCGGAACGTGCGCGCGAGTCGCGCGAGTCGCGTCGATCCGCGCCGGCTACGACCCAACCCGCGCCAGTTTCGCGCCAATCCGCGCCGATTCGCCTAGACAAGCGCGGCTTCCGGCGCGAGGTCGCGCGGCTCAATGGAGAACTCGCGCCGCTTAGCGCGGCTTTGAGCGAGGAGGGCGTCAATCGCGCGGAGGTGCTGAACGAGTGGCTTCAAGCGCGCGGGTTCGCGCCGGTTCCCGAGGGGACGGCGCGGGGGTGGGTGCCAGTGGTCTTGGAGGCACACAATGGGCATAACTGAGATTGTGCTGGTGATTGTAATTGTGGTGTTGGTGGTGTGGGCTATGAGCACGATTTCGCGCCAGGCGCGGGCGACGGAGGCGGCGGCCACGGCTGCGGCAGTTTCGGCGGCGGGGCATACGGTCTCCAGCGTGGGTTTAGTGCTGGCGGTAGGGGTGTTGCTCGGCCTGCTGCTGGTGGGCGTGGTGGCGATTGCGGTGTTGCTGTTACGCGCGCGGCGCGCCGAACGGCGTGCCTTACGGCGCAGGGAGTCCGGCGCGTGGCGCGCCGGGCCGAATGCGTATTGGGGCCGGGGTGATCCGGAGCTGCCGGCGGCTTCTTCCCCGCTAGATACGTTGATTCAGTTGGAGGTATGGCGCGCACTGCGCGAGATGCGAGCAGAGGCGACGCCCCCGGCGTTGCCCGCAGATACCGAAGATTGGCCATCATGGTAACAACTATTCACAGAGGAGGTTAGTCATGTTGCCAGTAGGAGTTACAGCATTGTATTGTTCTCAGTGTGGAAGTCTTGTCGGGATGCAAAACGTCACATCAAAGGACGGGCCATACACCTGCTACGCTTGTCGCGGCGAGGAAATCCCCGCGCCCATTCTGGCAGAGGTCTCCGTAGACGGCCCGATCCGTTGGAATGACTTGGGGGAGGTGATATGTCCCCCGTGGTAGCGCATCAGAAAAGTTGTGAGATTTGCAAACGAACCGGCGGCTATCTGTTCGGCGTGGAAATCCCCGTAGAAGGGCAGGAAGACGAACACATGCAAAAGTACATCTGCGGCCAATGTTGGGATGCAGTCGCAGCGGTAGCGCAGCAAGCGTTAGCCTCCACCCTGAAGGAAATAAGAGGCGAGATTGCCGCGCTGAAGGCCGCTCAGGAAGGAGGATAGCGATGATAAAGCACACTTGCCCACGTTGTGGGCAACTCACGTATGGCAGCGTTTCCGAGGGTGGCTTGACCTGGGCGCTCTGTCAGGAGTGCATGGATGCGGATCGGGAGCGCGGCAGTGCACGCGCTCCAGTCTCCGAGTATCCTGACGATTGGGACGCGATTACCGAGGGCATCAAGGCGGCGGTGGGGTGGCGGTGTGAGCATTGCAGTCACCCGCACGATCCGGCCTCCGGCCATACCCTCACAGTGCATCACCTGGATGGAGATGGGAGTAACAACACGGTGGGGAATCTGGTGGCGCTGTGTCAGCGATGTCACCTGCACATCCAGGCGCGCTTCGTGCCGGGGCAGTTGGTTCTGCCGGGATGGAGGCGCCCGTTTTGGATGGTAGAGCGCGATTTGGGGGTGTGATATGCAGCGGTGGCAGTTGGTTCTGGTCATGATCGGGCTATTGGTGTTATTGGTGTTAGTGGTCGCGTGTGGGGAGGCAACCGCGCCGGCGTCATCGGCGCTGGGGGTCCCTCCGACTTCGACGTGGCTGCCGGTGCCGGACCCGTATGACGAGACGGGTGTGGCGCTGTACGAGCAGCAAATCCGCGCGCAGCAGGAGCAGCAAGCAATCAACGCGACGCTTGTAGCCATCTACGCGCAGCAAACCGCGACCGCCGAGGCTCGACAGGTGCAACAGACAGCAACGGCTCAAAGTGTCCAGGGCACTGCCACCGCGCATTGGGATGGAGCAACCGCCACCGTGCAATGGCAGGGGGCGACGGCCACGGCGCAGGCGTGGGAGATGACGGTGACGGCCTCGCAGGTGCAGGCGACCTCGACGGCAGCAGCTCAGGCGACCGCGACCGCCGAGGCGCGGCTGGCAGCCGGGGCGACGGCGACCGCCGACGCCATTCTCTTTGACCTCGATGTGCAGATGACCCGCCGCGCAATGGATGTTACCGCCACGGCAGAAACCGGCATCCTCAGCGAGACGGCGCGGCTTCGAGAAGAGCGTCTCCGGCAGGTAGAATTGGAGA
This sequence comes from Anaerolineae bacterium, assembly GCA_034435555.1. Lineage (GTDB taxonomy): Bacteria > Chloroflexota > Anaerolineae > B4-G1 > SLSP01 > DAOTXC01. Next base: position 889 of record DAOTXC010000027.1, on the reverse strand, counting down.
CCGAGGCCGCCGAACGCTCCTATCTGGCGCGTGCTTATGGGCCGTGGATCGTCTTGGGGCTGGTTGCGCTGCTGGTGGTGTGGGCCGGTTATACGCTGATCCAGGCGCACGCGCTCCGGATGCGGATTGTAGAGCGCGACGCGCGCGGAGACGCGCCCCTCATGCTCCTGCAACAACGTGGCGCGCTGGGCGTGGTGGACGCGGATCGCCAGACCGGGGCGATGGTGATCTGGCGCAGAGATGGGACATTCGAGATGCCGGAGGGAGACAATCAGGCCGAGGTCACGCGACGCGACCAGATTGTAGACGGGTTGACGCGAGACTTGCCGGGCCGGAGCGGAGCGACGCGCGCGAAGCGCACGAAGGCCCTGGCGCAGACGGCCCCCGCGCCGGTGGGGAGGGTGCAGATCGTCGAGGCTGACACCGTGCGCCCCTGGTTGGAAGATGTGAGGCCCCAGGCGCTGGCCGGGGCGCTTCAAGCGGCAGGCGACAAGTAGCAAGCAGCAAGCGAACTGAGGAGGTGGGGGATGAATAGGGGACTGTTACGATTGGCGGAGCAGTTGGCGCAACGCGCGCCGGCGACGTTGGAGCAGCGGGGACTGAAACCGGCGTTCTCCGATTGGCTGTTGACCGAAGATGCGGGGATGTGCTGGCTCTTTGGGGTGCTGGATGTGCGCCAGGTGGAGCGATTGGAGCAGTACATGAGCGAGGCGCTGTTACACCACCTGAGCACGGCGTTGGGCGGTTTGCCGGTCTACCTCTCCAACACCTCCGGCCTGCGCTATGCGGTGCTGCTGAACAAGCCGCCACGTCTGCCTAAGCGGGTTGCCTTTCCGGGCTGCGAGACGGGAGCGGTGCAGGTCGGGCTTCGAAGCCTCGGCGGGGCGGC
>DAOTXC010000026.1:0-5829 GCA_034435555.1 Anaerolineae bacterium | reverse complement strand
GGCATATCTTCGCGGGGTTATTTTGCCCCTATCCATACGCAGCCTTACATCCACGATCTCTTTGGCAATCTTTCTGATACGCTGCCTGTCACCGAATCCATTGCCGAGCGCACGATTGCGTTACCCTTTTCCAGTACCTTAGAGGAAGTACAAATCGAGCGCATTTGCAACACGCTGCAAAGTGTATTATAATGTCGTGCTGGTAGACTGGCATGATAGATAAACTCAGCAACCCTAAACCGCCTGTCATTCGCAACCGCTATTACCTCATAGCGGATTTCGTGCTTTTACCCTTCTCCGTTATTTTGAGTGCCTTGTTGCGATTCAACTTGTCAGAGCTCTCTAATCTGCGGATCAGCATTCTGCTAGTTGCGGCTCTGGCCCTTGCCAAACCCTGCAGCTTTTATCTTTTGGGCATCTATCGCCACCATTGGCGTTACGCCAGCATCAGTGAACTTTTTATTCTCGCTGCCGCTACAGTGACCGGCGAGCTGTTCGTTGTGCTCGCCTTCTACCTCCTAGCGCTTTCTATGCCTCAATTCTCCAAACTGCCTATCGCTTTTTTCCTGATTGATTGGATGCTCAGTTTCGCCCTCACCGGCACCTTGCGCTTTATTATCCGTCTAATCGCCGAGCGTCCGCTGAGCCGACTGTTTCAAACCAACCGTATTCAGAGTGAAGAGCAGCGCCGCGTCCTCGTCATGGGCGCGGGCGACGCTGGCGCCATGATCATCCGTGAGATGCAGGCCAATCCCGGCCTGGGACTTGTGCCTGTTGGCCTGCTTGATGACAATCGTGCAAAGATCGGCATGGTCATCCATGACGTGCCCGTGCAGGGAACCCGCGATGATATCCCCCGGCTCGTGCAAGAGCAAGATGTGGACGAGATCATCATCGCCATGCCAACCGCGCCAGGGCGCGCCATCCGTGAAGTCGTCGCTATCTGCCAACAGGCCAATATCCGCTACAAGACCATCCCCGGCATCTACGAGCTGATCTCCGGACAGGTCAGCGCTAGACAGGTGCGCGAGGTCCGCATTGAAGACCTGTTGCGCCGCGAGCCTATCCGCCTTGCCATCACAGAGGGCGACAATTACCTCACCAATACCACCGTTCTCGTCACCGGGGCCGGTGGGTCCATTGGTTCCGAACTCTGCCGACAGATCGCGCGTCAGCGTCCCCGTCAGCTCTTGCTGCTAGGCCATGGCGAAAACAGCATCTATCACATCCATGCCGAGCTTAAGCAAAAGTATCCGCACCTTCCTCTCTGTGCCTTCATTGCTGATATCCGCGACGAAGAACGGCTCCAGCAAGTCTTTGATGCCTATCGCCCGACCACGGTCTTTCACGCCGCTGCCCATAAGCACGTTCCCTTGATGGAAACCAACGTTGCTGAAGCCGTCATGAACAACGTCTTCGGCACGCGCTGCCTGCTTCATGCCAGCGAGACACACCAGGTACAACGTTTTGTCATTGTCTCTACCGACAAGGCCGTCAATCCCACCAATGTGATGGGCGCGACCAAGCGCATCGCAGAATTGCTGGTGCAGGCCACCGCACAGCGCACGGGCAATGCCTACGTTGTCGTGCGCTTCGGTAACGTGCTCGGCAGCAGGGGAAGCGTCGTCCCGCTCTTCCAGCGCCAGATTGCCCAGGGCGGCCCGGTCACGGTCACGCATCCCGAAATGCGCCGCTACTTTATGACGATTCCCGAAGCCGTCCAGCTCATCATTCAAGCAGCAACGGTGGGACATGGGGGAGATATCCTGGTGCTTGACATGGGCGAACAGCTTCGCATTGTGGACCTCGCCAGCGATATTATCCGCCTCTCCGGCCTGGAACCGGGTCGCGATATTGAAATCGTCTTCACTGGTCCCCGTCCCGGCGAGAAGCTCAGCGAGGCGCTGTTCAACTCGGGCGAAAAATCATTTCCGACCGCCCACGAAAAGATCCTCATGGCGCGGGATGAAAAGCCGCTGGATTATCAGCGCTTTACCGAACAGCTCACTGTTCTTCACCAACTCGCCAGTGAGGGCGACCCTGCCGCGCTGCGTGCGCAAATCCAACGTATCGTCCCCAACTACCAGATCACTCTCCAAAAGTTCTCAGCCGAGTAATTGTGACTACCCATGGTTCCCTCCCAGCTAAACATTTGCTGCGCTTGTGGCTCTTCATCTTCCTAGGTCTGGCTCTAGTGCGTGGCCTGCTCTATGTTGCTCTCATCCCGCCCTGGCAGGCCCCCGATGAGACCGGACATTTCGAATACGTTTGGCTGCTCGTTAACCAGGAGCGGCTGCCCACAGCCGAGACGCTTTCCCCCACCTTCGAAAGCGAGCTGCTCAGTTCCCTCTACGCCTGGCGCTACGGCGAATACACTCAGCGTCCGTTGCCGGAGATCATGCCTGCGCGATTGGCCGAACTACCGCCAGATAGCTTCGCTAGAAACGCCCGCACGGTTATGATAGAACGTTTTTCTCTCGCCTATCTCTGGGCCGCACCCTTTCTTTACCTGGTGCGGCATCAAGAGCTTATCACTCAACTCTACTTCGCTCGCTTGGCTTCTGTTGTCCTCTATACGCTCAATGTCTGGTTGGCCTATCGTCTGTTTCAAGCGCTGTTGCCTCACCGTCCTCGTGTCGCACTTGCCCTGACGGCTGTCTATAGCTTCATCCCCCAACACACCTACATCAACAGCATGGTCGGGGATGGGCCTTTGGCTGAACTGATGGCGCTGGCAGTTCTCTACAGCTGGGTACGGATTTTTCAACACGGCATTAGCCCCGTGCGTCTCATCGCTGTTATTGCCGGGACGTTGCTGGGCATCGCCAGCAAGACCACTGCAGCTTTTCTCATCCCACTCGATCTGCTCTTCGGCCTGTGGTGGTGGCTTCAAAACCGCCAGCGTCCTCTGCAACGCCGCGCGCTGATTGGCCTGGTCTTGGGCGCACTTATCTTGCTGGGCGGACTCTGGCTCTGGAGCCACACCACGCTGGGCATGCGCACCCTGGACCGTTTGACCACACTCTCTCCTACTTTTGCGGAATCGGGTATATTACTTAGAGACAAACGTGGTCTCACCTTACCCGATGCGCTGCTACTCACCTTCCAGAGTGCCTGGGCCAACTTCGGATGGATGCGTGTGCCAGTCAGTGATCGCTGGTATGGGGCGCTCCTGTTACTCACAATTGCCGGTTTAGCTGGGTGGCTGCTTCCTCAAGAAAACTGTACAGCCACATTGCATAGAGGCGCTCCGCAGCTTGCTGTCGCCTGCCTGTTAGCAATGGGAAGTTTTGTCACGATTGCCCTTATTGGTAGACAAGATGGGGGCTATTATCAATTCCAGGGCCGATACCTCTTCCCGATTCTTGCCCCGACGATTTATTTTTGGGTCACGGGTCTCCAACGTTATGTACGTCCCAGGGTAGAGTTGTTGACATTGGCCGCTCTTATAGGCTTCTTGATCGCTTTTGATGTTTGGTCTCTGATCCAATACATTGTTCCCTATTTCTATGGTTAATCAAAAAGGAGTCATCCATGAAAAAGAGCTCTGTGATCGGCGTACTATTACTCAGCGGATTCTTACTTGCAGGATTGTTCACCCAACTTGAAGTGCTGCCCTGGCATCCCCAGATTACGCAAGCAGCAGTCTCTTCCCATGCCCCTGCTGGCCTCCAGGCGACTGACGCCTACACCGTCTACGTTCCCTTGATCGCTGCCTGGTATGATCCCACTTACGTGAACCCCTTTGGGGTGACAATGTATGGCTCCATCAATGACAATGCCGGCCTCCAAATCGTAGCTGACGCTGGCGCGCGTTGGGCCACCACCTCTCTCAGCTGGGCCGCCATTGAGCCTACTCCAGGCGAGTACAATTGGAGCAGTTTTGATGTAAGTGTCCAGAATGCCCAAGCTGCCGGCGTGGAGCTCTTTGTTCTCATCAGGGAAAATCCCGAGTGGGCCGCGCCATTGCCTGGCGGACCTGTGGAAGATCTTCAAGACCTGGTCAATTTTGCCACTGCCCTGGCGGAGCGTTACGACGGTGACGGAATTGATGATGCCCCTGGTTCACCAATAGTCAATTATTGGTCTTTCTACGCCGAACCTGACAACGGTGACTATGAACGTGCGCTCGCGGGCAAAGGCTATTGGGGACACAATGGCGCTGGCTACGCCGAGATGCTCTCCCACGTTGCCTCGGCTATGCATGCCGCTAACCCTGATGCGCAAATTTTGATCGGCGGTCTGGCCTACGACTACTTCGAAGAAGATGGCGGCCCCTTTGTGCGCTCCTTTTTGGATGACACACTGACTGCGCTGAACAACTATCCCGGTGGGGCCACCCAGTATATTGACGCGATTGCATTCCACTTCTATCCCACTGCACCCGATACCTGGGCCACCATTCGCGAAAAAACCGCCGAGATCCAAAGTATTATGAACGCTCACAATGTTGGCAATCTGCCCCTCATCTGCCCTGAGATGGGGTACTGGAGCAGCCCTAGATTTGGCAGCAGCCTGGACAATCAGGCCAACCGGCTGGTGCAGATGTTCACCCGCGCGCTTTCAATGGATATGCAGCCATTGATGTGGTACAAAGTCTATGATGCTGCAATCCCTGAGAGTGCTGATGATGTTAATCCAGATCGCACTGCAGGTCTGCTCGATGTTGAAGGCGATCCCAAACCCGCTTATTACGCTTTTCAGACAATGACGACTGAATTGCGCGGCGCGCACTACCTTCGCGAGCTCAACCTCAGCGGAATCGAGGGTTATGTCTTCAGATTGCCCACCGGGCGCGAAGTGACCGTGCTCTGGGCCACCAAAATCACCAACGATGCCACCACCGTCACCTTCCCCTACACCTGTGTGCGTAGGGTCGAAACGACCGGCACTGAATACAGCCCCATCTACGATGGCGATCCCCACTGGGATTGGGATGGCGCGGGCAATGGCCGGATCACGCTCGGCATCCACGAGGAGAATCGCCCGATCTATGTCATGCCCTGCCCCTAAGCGTCTCCGCGCTTACTTCCAGGCCGCCGGCCTCGTCGGCGGCCTGGTGTTGGTGGCGCTCTTTGGCCTCCACCTGGCCTATCGTGAGCTTTTCACTGTGCAGCCGGCCGGCTCGATTGTGGCTGCCCCGCTCTTGCCATCTACCGCCGCCGGGCAGAGCATCGTCGCCGAGTTCACCGGCCTGCAGCGTGTTGAGGTGCTGTTTGCCACCTTTGGACAGACGCTGACGCACGGGCAGGTCATCTTCCACCTGCGGGAAACACCCACCAGCACAACCAATCTCGTCACACAGCAGGTCGCCGCAGCGGAGATCCTGGACAACAGCTTCCACGCCTTCGAATTCCAACCGTTGACTGTCCCCCCCGGCAGTGAGCTCTACTTCGTTGTGGAAACCATCGGTATGACCGAGGCGCACGCGCTTACCGTACGCGGCACCGCCGATCCCGACCGCTATCCTGACGGCGCAGCCTACTTTCACGATCTTGACGATCACGAGATTCAAGACCTTGCCTTCCGGCTTACCTACACACCGCCTCTCAATCAACAGCTCCGCTATCTGCTCGACCGCATCACTGCCAACAAGCCGCTCTTCTTCGGCGATCCCCGGTTCTACCTGGGATTGCTTGGCAGTGGCTTGGCCTTGCTCTACCTGCTCGCTGTGCAATGGCTACAGCTTCTGCCATCGCCTGAAGAAAAAACCGATTAACCTTGCACTCCGCCCCCCCTATGTTATAATCTTGTTATACACAATTTGAATGTCTGATAGCTGAGTAAAGCGCTGATAGCGTTTCTTGAATGAACACCCAATTAGTCCAT
>DAOTXC010000025.1:0-47591 GCA_034435555.1 Anaerolineae bacterium | reverse complement strand
GGGAACGGGTCATCATGGCTGTTGATCAACACGCGCCTGAGACGGTGTTACACTACTTGCAGGTTGCGGGCATCGAAACGGAGCGGTATCTGCAAAGCGGGCAGTTATCCCTGGTGAGCTGTTGCGGTACCTACATCCGCGATGGCGTCTTCGATCCCGATGCCATGCTCGATCTACTGCAGGACGAGGTGGCGCACGCACAAGCGGGGGGCTACTCCGCCTTGCGCACAGTCGGCGAGATGAGCTGGGCGCTGGCGGGATTCCCCGGCAGCGAGCGCCTGCTCGAATACGAGGCTCGCTTGAACGAGCTCTTTGTGGATGACAACTGCACCGCCCTGTGCCAATACAACCGCCACCAGTTTGGCCCCTCGACCTTGCTGGGGGTGCTGCGCACCCATCCGCTGGCAATCGTTGGGCAGCAAGTCTACGAGAATTTCTACTATCTTCCCATGGTCGAAATCCCCGGCGCAGAGACGCCACGCTGGGCGCTCGATCAATGGCTGGAGAATCTCAGCGAACACCCGCACACCACCTGGCAACTCCCCACCTACGTGACGCAACAATCCCTCGCGGAGAAGGTGTTGCACGATCTTGGCTTGCGGCCACGGCAGAAAGAGGACTCAGATATGAGGTTGTACATTCCGTGAGGCGACAACCCACAGAAAGGGGAAATTGATGAGCTACACGCATTACCCTTGGAGCATCACGGGGCTAGGCCCCGGAGATCATCTCTGTTGCATCTACGAAACGGAAGCCGAACATCGCGCCGTGCTGACCCCATTTCTGCGGCGAGGGCTATTGGGGGGAGCGCGTGCTCTACGTGACGGCAGCGCATGAGACCAAGGACATTCTGGGGCATCTCGAAGCAGCGGGGATTGACGTGCAGTATTATCAACACAAGCGGCAGTTGGTCTTTCGCGATAGCGAATCGGTCTATCTCGACGATCAGGGCCACTTCGATCCACAGCGGATGCTCAAGATTGTCCAGAGGGAACTGAAAGATGCCCTGGACGCCGGCCTTTCAGGGTTGTGTGCTACTGGTGAGATGCACTGGGCCGCCAGACGCCCCGACGTTTGGGAGACCTTGCTGGAATACGAAATGCAGCTGAACGATGTTTTGGCTGGCACGCGCGCACTAGCCCTTTGCCAATACTCACGCGAGCAGTTCGATTATCAGGTGCTATTAGCCATCTTGCGCTCGCATCCCGTGGTGATTATCGGCAGCGTGGGCTACGATAAATATGCACCACTGGCGGGACTGCCGCCAGCGCGCGCAACGGCGGCCTAGACAGAGGACGGTTGATCATAACACACCGAGCCGGGGATACACTCCTCGGCTCGGTGGCGTTTAGCGGCGCACCTGATAGATCAGCGATTGCCCATCCAGATAGACGATGTCTAACTCGCCGCGCTCCACCAGGATGCGAAACTTATCCATTGCGGAGTGCGCAGTGGGCGCGCTCCCCTCGCCGCCGCCTTCAAGCGGCGGCTGCGACATGTAGGCGCGCTCGTAGGGCGTGAGGATGACGTATGTGACATCGTACCGCCGCAGAATCTCCAGGGCGCGGTCGGGGTCGGGCGTTTCGTAGAACTCGATAACCGCCATCTGCCGCGCCTCGACGGTGCCGGGCGGCATCACACCCCGTTGTTGCACCTGATGCCAGCGCCACCCAATCACGCTCGGCAACCCGGTGTAGATGCTCACGCGGTTCCCCCACATGACGTACTCCACATGGGCGTTCATCTCCATGATGACCGGCGAGCCTTCCACATGCTCCTGGAGCCAGCGGATGACCTGATAATCCGCGGCCAGGTTGATCTGGCTGCCGCGCTCGTAGACCACCGCGTGGGGCATGTAGGCCATGCCATCGAGCGTGCGCGGCGCATCTTCCACCCAGCGGTCGCGGATGCGCCAGGGGATCGCCAGCAGCGGGTAGAGCAGCGTGGCGAAGAGGCTTAAGATCACCAGCCCCAGCGCCCAATCCCCCACCCAGGTAGGCGCTTTGTGCATGATCGGCCAGACGCTATGCTCCGCGTCATCTGCAGGGCGCTCGTCCCCAGCCGTGGTCAACAGGCCGGTGCTCAGGATGCGCTCCACAGCGACCGCCGCGCCCAGCGCCAGGAAGGTCCAGACCTGACAGTAGAATTTGAAGACGGTGTTCATCCGCCCGATGTCGCCTTCCAGCACGATGAGCTCCACCGCCAGGCATAGGACCAGGGCGGTTCCCGCGAGCAGCCAGAGCACCCGTGTGCGAGGCGTGCTTTCAGGGTCGAGCACCAAAAAGGCAGCGGTCATCGCCAATGGCAGCACGATCCAGGCGATGGTCACACCCAGACGCACCAGGAGCAAGGTGAGCAGCCCGGTGATGATGGCGATGATCCCCAACGTCATCATGGCGGTGGGATCGGCGAGGCGGTACAGCCGCCCACCCAGTAGCCAGAGTTGGGCCACGCCCAGGAGCAGCAACGGGAAGAGCAAATGTCCCTGCATGAGCAGGAAGTCCACCAGGGTCGTCTTCTCCCCTGTCCAGGGGCCGAAGCTGCTGTAAACGATGGCGTAGTTGGCGGTAAAGGGCCTGAAGAGCAGCTCCGCGGTCAGTAGAAGCAGCACGGGCGTCAGCAGGCGACGCAAGTCGGGCCTGGGATCCGCCATCCCCAAGAAGCAAAGTAGATAGGCCATCCCCATCAGCCCCAGAAAGGTGGGGTAATCCCAGGTGTTGGTGGCCCGCAGCGCACCGCCTACCAGCGCCGCCAGCAAGAAGGTTGGTAGCGGATGCGGGAGCCACGTCTTGACTTTGGCCCAGCGCCCGGTTGCGATTTCCCTCTGCAGCGGGCCGGTAGCCCATTGCAACACGACGCCCAGCGCCAGCTGGGTGAGCGGCAACGCCATCAAGTGCGCGTGCAAATCGGCGTACAAGAAGGTGAAGAGCGGAAATTCGTTGATCGCGCCGACGCCGTCCGGTTCCGCCGGGATGATGCGCGTGGCGTTCCAATACCACCACTCCGGGCGGAAGGACAGTTTTTCGCCCTCGAACAGCACAAGCCAGAAGCCGCGCAGCGCGGAGACCACCTCCGGGTAGCCGGGGATGAGGCTCTCGAAGGTGATATTGCCCATCGTTTTGAAGCCCTCGAAGAGCAATTGCAACTGACCGAGATTGCCAAGCAGCAGGAAGATCGCCACGCCGAACCAGCCTGCCCGGCGCCCGCGCCGTGCGTCGCCCCCGGCGAGATTGTCCGCCAGCGTATAGGCCCCCACCCCGGTCATCGCAAAGAAGGCGGGTACGGCCAGATTGTAAGCCACGCTCGGCACAATTCCGGTGACTTTGACCAGCCCCGCGACCAACACGAAGCCAAAGTAGTAATAGTTCATCACGCCGTTGGCGAACCAGGGATCATAGGGCGGGAACCAGGTGGATTTGATGACAGCGTTGAGATAGGCGAAGTCCATCGGCTTCTCGCCGCCGGTGTAAGGGTGGCGCAGGTCAGGGTTGAGGTAGCGGATGAAGACCCAGGTGAGGTAGAGCGCCGCGAAGAGCAGCTCGATGCGGAGGATGTGGCTTTTGTGGTTGCGCCAGTAGGTGCGGAAATCATCCCAGCGTCGGTAGACGAGCCAGCCACTCCCCAGCGCGAGGAGCGCGAGGCCGCCCCAGAGCGTCGCGCGCGTGTGCGGTAGAATGCGGAGGGCCGCTGGCAACCAGGTGAGATAGCCCCAGATCAACAGGCCCGCAATCCGGGCCAGCCCGTAGCCGCGATGGCGCAGCGCCGGAAATGCCAGCGCCAACCACGGGACGGCGAGCCAGCCCAACACAGTCAACAGCAGCCACCAAAGAAAGACGGCCACCGGCTGGGAGCGATTTTGCAGCGCCTGGGTGTTGAAGAGCGCCGACCACGTCCCGCCAGCGGTCTGCACGGCCTGGAGCTCCTCGTCCATCAGCAACGTGGGATCGTTGCGGGTGGCTTGCAAGGGTGTGCGATAGATGACATTGTCCAGCAGCGTCTCCGGCAACAGCGCAGCGGCGTTAGCGCGCGAGTAGGCCGCGCTCTTGGCGAAGATCAACACGCGCGGATGGTCGTAGACGCTGAAGGCCTCTTCTGCCGGCGGCAAGTGAAGCGAATACGGCAAGGCGTTGGTGTACTGCGCGGCAGGGATGGGGAAAGGGGCTTCCTGGTCGGGGAACTGGTAGCTGCCCAACGAGGGGAACGAGACGAACTCCGCCAACAGATCGAAGCCCAGGCTGCCATCGAAGAGCGCGGTGTAGTATGCCACTGTGAGCGGAAAGCGCATATCCAATCGAGAGATCGAGGCGTAGAGCCGGTTGCTGGAGAGGACGATATAGTCAGCCTCATCCAACCAGTTGAGGAGCTGCATACGTTTTTCTGGGGTATCCTCGTTGTAGAGGCCCAGCTGCCCGTCGGGGCTGGAAGAGAGGCCCCGATACCAATTCCAGAAGGGATCGCGCCCGCCGAGGCGCAAGGGTAGCCCATCGTCCCAGTGCTCGTTGGCGATGACCGATGTGTCCAGCGTCAGCGGTGGGCCTTCCAGCACCGAGACGCGCAAATAGGCAGTTTCACCCGCGTTGAGCGCGACCGGGGGAAGCGCAAAGGCCACGCGCTCCGGTCCGGTCGGGGCAGGCTCGACGGTCAATGTTGTTTCGCTGAGTACTTCTGCGCCCAGGGGATCCCGCGTGAGGGAGAGATGCAATGTGCGCGCGCCGGGCATGCCCATCCCGCTGACCTTGTTAAGCGTTCCGCCGGTGTAGTGAACGGTCACATCCGCAGAAAAGGCCGCGACGAGCGGCGGCGCGTTCACATCAGCCACACTCCCCGGCTGGAGGGGAACCTGCACGCGCACGCCCTCCTCCGTGTTCAGCGTCGCGGCGACGGGGATGTGATGATACATCCACTCCGAGGCGGCGATCCGGGTGACGGGCCTGACGTAGATTTGCAGGAAGGCGTAGGCCCAGAGCGCCGTCCCTGCCACGACCACCAACAAGAGCGCGAGCGGTGCGTAGCTGAGCGCGCGTCGCCAGCCGCGCCAGTCGGAGCGACGCTGACGGCTCCAGCGCCACAGCTCGTACAATCCCCAGGCCGCAAAGAGTACAAAAATCGGATAGATTGGCAGTAAGTAGCGCATTGATTTTACCCACTGAGTTGATTGATAGAGAAAGTAGCCCGTCCCCCAGAGCCATGGGAGCAGATGCAACCACTCCCGGCGACGCCAGAGACGCCAGCTGAGCGCGGCCCATCCGCCCCAGGCGGCAAGTCCTAGGGGCAGCCCCAGTCCCCAGACGACTATGTTGCGCCAGGGGAAAAGGATTGGCGCACGGCGCGTCCATTGATGGCCTGGCGGGGTGTCAATAGCGCCGCTGACCAACTCGCGGATGAAGCGCATCTTGGCGACCCATTGCTCGTTCAGGCGAATATCGAAAAATCCAGGGCCGGTGAAGGCATAGGGTTGAGCGACGCGAAAGGCTACAAAGGCCAACATGCCCGCCAGGAAGAGCACCGGCAGGTATTTGGGGGCTAAGGTGAAACGATAGCGGTAATGGTCCTCGTGTTGGCGAACCTGCACTACCGCCGCTAGCGTGACCATCGCCGCTAAAGGCCACACGCTGACCTTGGAAGCCAACGCCAGGCCCGTCGTCACGCCGCTGAGCAGCAACCAGCCGCTACGGCCAGTCAGCATGGCGCGTGCTGCAAAGAAGAGCGTCCAGATGACAAAGACGGCGGCGAAGCTATCCACCACGAAGAAGTGTGCATGTTGAATCGGCAACACCGCTCCGGCATAGAGCATTCCGGCGAGCAATCCCACCCAGGTATTGTAGAGCTGCCGTCCCAGCAAGATGAGCGCGACAAGCGTCCCCAGATCCGCCAGCACCGAGAGCGCGCGGCCAATCAGATGCACGCCGCCATAACCACTGTAAAGGCCCTCCCAGCAAGGCGGCTGCGATCCAAGAAAGACTTGCAGGAAGAGATCCGCCAGACTGAAGCGGGGATCAAGACAGGCGCGATTGACCGCCTCCCCTACCCCTCGCGCCAGGAAGAGCGGCAACGTCCCGTAGACATAATCGGATTGGCCGCGATTGGCCGGGTTGAGCGGCGAGTTGGCGGTGTCCCAATAATCGCCGGAGGACTCCGGGAACTCCAGCGCCGCCGCGACCATCGTCAGATACCGCTCGTCGGGATGCAGATGTGTGCCCGCATCCCAGTTAAGGTTGAAAGCGCGCACGCTAAAGCCTAAAGCCAGAATCAGACCCAGAAGCAACAGCTTTTCAAGAGTCTCTTGCCAATCTTTCAAAGGTTTCGCCATAGGCAGCATTGTAATGCAAAGGGGGGTTTTGACAAATACGAGTCAACGAATCAATGAGCTATTGCAAACCGGCGGCTGATTTCGCGTAGTCATTTTTTATTACAAGAAAATAAATTAACCCTATTTTACTTGAGATATTTATGACTACGCGAAGTGATAGGAGTACAGAAGGGGGGCTTCCACAAGAAAGCCCCCCCCCCCTTCCTTCTTACGCTTGCAAGTACATCTCAAGGCACCGGGCGTGTCAAAGCCATGGACTGGCCGAAGGGACTCTCTCCAAAATCGGCCTGTGCCAGTATTTCTTCCAAAATATCCGCGCCGGTGCGCTTGGTGCTGGGACTCACGGCAATGCTCAAATCGCGCTGAAAAGCCCGCGTGAGATCGTCTCCGGTCGCATAACGCACCAGCCCAATGGCCTTGATCGCGTTTGCAATGGCGTAACGCGGTTCCAACCGCTCGATATCCTCGAAGAAGAAGGCGCAGCTCACAAACATCCGCTGGCGATAGATTTGCGCCTCCAATAAGCCGAGGATGCGCTGTTGTGCGACGGTGGAAAGATGGCCCAAATGGTGCTCGGAGAGGAAGGTCGGCCCATCCACCTGCCCTAACAGCACCGCGATGTAATCATCGCGCAGCGACCACGGCGCCAAATCGCGCGAGCGCACCCCCTCTGCATAAATCTCATCTATGCCACGTGATAGATTGTCCAACGCGCGGCGTAAGGCGCCCTTCCAGTGATTACACCCCGGCGTACAAGGACAACCCGTGGCCCAACGCCCCAAATTGTGGTCACAGCTCCACGAGGTGTTCTTCACAATCTCCAATTCTGCTGTTGGCGGATGTTGTCGCAAATATAGCCCCAATGTCGTGATCTCATAAGCATCCTCATAACCGGGCATGGATAACACGTGCAATACATCCGCGCCGTGGCGATGATGATGCCCAAAGGTCTCCCCATCCGTGGCGATAAGGGTTAGGGAACCTGGCTTGCGCTTCTGCAAAACACCGTTGACCCAGTCACGGGCATCCTTCGCCGGGGGCATGTTGAAAGAGAGATGGTTAGAAAGGGAGCGATCCCGCACAAAGACGGTGATGAAGCGGTCGCGGGACAGCCTCACTTTATACGGGCCGGCCCCGGATGACAAATCGCCCTTTACCTGCTCATCTGAAAGAATGACGAACCAAACCCCCGTCTCAGCAACCGCCTCCAACGTCTCCTCATCCACAGCCATCTCCGGCAGCCAGATACCATCGGGGCGATAGCCGAGGCGGTGCTGAAAGCTCGCAATCCCCCACCGCACCTGACAACGCTTATCACGTCCCCGCGCCAGGGGCAAGATCGTGTGATGGACCGATTGCGCCATGCCATTGCCCACATTGTAACGCCGATAGTAGCGCTGCGCGGCATTGACGATGGATTGATAGGTGGGATGGGCCTCTTGATCCATCCAGCGAGCCAACGTCCCCCCAAAGTTAAAACTAATTCGCTCGAAATTCCCCACTCTCGCATTAGGCCCGTAACATTCTGCCGTAATCCGCGCATTCCAATTGCTATACGGGGCTGCCTCTGGCTCAACGCGATAAGCGCCAGTGAAGGGGTCCTCACGCGGCGGTTGGTAAAAGTGTCCATGAATACAGAGTAAAGGCTTATTCACACTCATCGTCCCCCCTCTCTTGAACGGTTACGGCAAATCCTAGCGGTCGTGCAACGCCTGTGCGCGCCGATAGAGATCCAGATAAGCACGCGCGGAGGCGTCCCAGGAGAAATCCACCTCCATACCCCGCTTCTGAATAGCGCGCCATGCGGCCTCGTCGCCATAGACGAGCAACGCCCGTCGCAGCGCCACAGTCAGCGCCGCAGCGGTATAATCCTCAAACGCGAAGCCGGTACCGCGTTGCGGCGCAGTTGTCACGTCTACGACAGTGTCAACCAGCCCCCCTGTGGCCCGTACCACCGGCACAGCACCATAGCGCATCGCCAACATTTGACCCAACCCGCACGGCTCGGATTCGCTCGGCATCACGAAAATGTCCGCGCCGCCGTAGATGCGCCGCGCCAACCGTGGATCAAACTTCAAGTAAACCCGTATCGCCGCAGGATAACGCGCTTGTAGCTCGCGCAACGCCTGCTCAAGCAGGGGATCGCCCGTGCCTAGCAGCACAAACTGAAACTCCGCTTCGGCTAACAGCGCCTCCAATGACTCGATGAGGATCTCGAGGCCCTTCAGAGCCTCCACTCGCCCCACAAACCCTAAGAGCGGCGTCTTAGGGCGCGCCGCCAGGCCCATCTCGCGCTGGAGCGCCGCCTTGTTCACCTCGCGCATCCGTAACGAATCGCGGTTGTAGGTCTGCGTCAGCGCCTCATCCGTCTCAGGATTCCAGAAGTCTATGTTAATGCCATTGAGGATACCAAAAAGGCGTTCCTGGCGCTCAGTCAACAGCGATTCCAGGCCCCGCCCGCGTTCCGGCGTGAGGATATTCCGCGCATAAGTGGGACTGGTCGTGTTCAAAAGATCGGCGTGGGCAATCCCCTGCGCCATCCAATTGACTTGCCCCGGCGGCTCCACCGGCAAATGCTTCACCTTATCCATGCGCGCGAAGGTGAGAATGAGCCGGCCACAAACCCCCTGATAAGCCAGGTTGTGCAAGGTGAACAACGTGGCAATATCGCGATAGGCTGGCAACGCGCGCCCATAAACATCCAGCCAGACGACCACGGGCGCGGTATGCCAATCATTAGCGTGGATAACATCGGGCTGCCAATCCAACGCCGCCAGCGAGGCAATCACCGCGCGCGAGAAGAAAGTAAACCGCTGAGGATCATCATTGAAACCGTAGATTTTCTCGCGGGCAGAAAAATATTGATCATCCCAGATCAGATAAACAGGCAATTCACCCAAATGCGTTTCCAACAGATGCACATGCTCTTCCTCAGGGCCTACCGGCACCGCGATGGAATTACCCACCCGCTGGAAATCATAGTCTCGGCTGCGAATGCTCCCATAGCGTGGCATCATCAACCGCACATCCACATCCAAGCGCCGCAAAGCCTGCGTCAACGAGGTTGCGACCTCAGCCAGCCCCCCCACCTGCGCGAATGGCGCGGCCTCTGCTGCAAGAAATAGAACTTTCAACGGCTGATTCATTGCAATTCTCCTGCATCCATCTGAATATCATCCGGTTCACTTTCTCCCATTATAGCCGACTTCGTCGAAAGGGCAATAATTTCCCCTCCCCCACCCCAGCTGCAGGCACAACGAGAAGCCAAAAACGATTTCTTGACAATCCATAGGCAATTGCTATAATACAACTGTCTTAAAACCTGCCTCTGAAAGCAGTAGACAACGATCCCTAGCCGACATCAAATACAACAGCAGATGTCGGGGGCAAGAAAGGGGTGATACGAGTGACGTATGTTGTGTCGGATGAGCACGAATCCTTCGATTCGTTGCTACGCCGTTTCAAGAAAAAAGTGCAAAATGACCGTATTCTTTCAGAATTGCGCAAGCGCCGCTACTTCGAGCAGCCAAGCATCGTTCGCAAACGCAAACGTGCCGCTAAGCTGCGCAAGAGCCACCGCACGACGCTTAAAGACAAGCGCCGGCGCTTCTAGCGGGAGCAAACCCAGGAGGTAAAGATGGCCCTCAAAGAGCAATTACAGCAGGACCTACAAGACGCCATGCGTCAACGCGACGCGGTGCGCAAAGCCGCGTTACGGATGGTGCTGTCTGGAATTCAGCTGGCTGAGGTGGAATCCGGCCCCCTGGATGATGCCGCCGTTATTCGGGTAATCCAGCAAGAAACGCGCCGACGCGAAGACGCTCTGGAGATGATCCGCGCCGGGGGCCGCGAGGAGCTGGTCGCGGAAGAACAGGCACAGCTCGAAATTCTGCACGCCTATCTCCCCGAACTGCTGGGCGCAGATGAGATCACCCCTTTGGCAGCATCGGTCATTGCCGAGGTGGGCGCAACCTCACCCGCTGACATAGGAAAAGTCATGGGAAAGTTGATGCCGCAACTCAAAGGTAAAGCCGATGGCCGTCTGGTCAATCAAGTTGTGCGCGAATTGCTCGCTGGCTGACCCCCTCAAGTTTGACTCTGTCTCTACAAATAAAAGAGGGGGCACCTGTCCTGTACAGGCGCTCCCTCTTTGCTAACTAGATTATGATCAGGCGCGGCAAAACTGACCGTCAACATCGCTCACGCCACTGGATAGTGCGCCAGATAGTGTGCGCTCTTGTACTGGTGCTGGTGACCACATTTGCCCTCAGCCTCCCCTACCAGAGCCAGTACGACCTCGTTGTAGGCGATGTAGCGCCTCAAGACATCCGCGCGCCACGGAAAGCCTCTTTCGTCAGCAATATTTTGAGCGAGCGAGCCTTAGCCGAAGCCATCCGCAACGTCCCCCCAGTATACACGCGCTCCGATCCTGAAATCGCGCGCTTGCAGAGGGCGCGCTCGCGCCAGATTTTGGACTTCATCAACGCGATCCGCGCCGACCCTTACGCCACCACCGCGCAGAAACAGGCCTGGATTTTGGCCGTAGCAGAGATGCGGGCGCTCTCGATGACCGTCGTCAACACCATCCTCACCTTACCCGAAGCCAACTGGAACCAAGTGCAGCTGGAAGTGATGCAGCTATTAGACGAGCTCCTGCGACAAGAAGACCTGCGTGAGGACTCTTTACCGGCATTGCGCGAGCGGCTCCCCTCACTGGTGCCCATGGATTACGCACAGGATGAAGCCGCAGTGGTGGCTGGCCTGGTAAGCGGGTTGCTCGTACCGAACTCTTTCTATGATGAAGCCGCAACGGAGGCCGCTAGACAACAGGCCGCTGAAGCAACTGCGCCCGTCTTCCAGAACTTCCAGGCGGGCGAGATCATTGTGCGCGAGGGTAGCCTGATCACCGATCTGCATTTGGAAACCCTCGATGAATTGGGGCTGGCCCGCGAGCAGCGCGATTGGCGCGAATGGACGGTCGTCTTCAGCGCCGCGCTGTTGGGTACGCTACTGTTAGGCGTCTATCTCTTACGGATGCAACCTGCCGTGCTCGATCACGCACGGCAAGAATACCTGCTCTTGCTGCTATTGGCTTTATTTGCAGCGTTGGCGCGCTTGTTGATCCCCGATAGCACCCTCCTGCCCTACCTGTTCCCCGGCGCAGCGATGGGGATGCTCATCGCCACAACCATCGGGTATCCGGCAGCGGTAGGCAGCGCCGTATTTTTGGGATTGCTCAGCGGGTGGATGGCGGGCTTCTCGCTGTCCATCACCGTTCTGGTTATGCTGAGCTGCCTGGTAGCAATCTTATCGCTGCCCAACAACGAAGACACCACCGCGATCTTTCGCTCTGGCATCCTCTCGGGCCTCATCAGCGCGGTGATGGTGCTCGCCCTATCCCCCGCCGACGATCCGTTCCAATCGTTGAGTTTCCTGTTAGAGATCGCGGTCAGCCTGACAGGCGGAATCATCTCCGGGGGGCTGACGTTGGGCGCTTTGTTTATCCTGGCGCCGCTCTTCGACCTGACGACAACCTTCCGGCTGCTTGAGATGAGTCGCCCCAACCACCCCCTGCTACAGCGCCTGCTGCGCGAGGCGCCGGCCACCTTCCACCACACCATGATGGTCGCCAGCATGGCCGAGCAAGCCGCCGAGCGCATCGGGGCCAACACCTTGTTGACGCGCGTGGGGGCCTATTATCACGACGTGGGCAAATTGACGCGCCCCTATTTTTTCGTGGAAAACCAGGAGGGGCTGAGTAACCCGCACGACCGCCTCGATCCGCACACCAGCGTAGAAATCGTCATCGGGCACGTGCGCGACGGCCTGAAGCTCGCCAGCGAATACGGCTTACCGGCGGACATCCGCGCCTTCATCCCAGAACACCAGGGGACAATGCGCGTCAGTTTTTTCTATCAGAAGGCGCTCAAGCTGGTAGATAACGAAGCTGGCCTGTTGGACGAGGCGCAATTCCGCTATCCCGGCCCGCGCCCCCAAAGTCGGGAGACGGCGCTGGTGATGTTGGCCGACGGCTGCGAGGCCACGGCGCGCGCGCGCCGCCCCAAGAACGGCGAGGAAATCGAAGCGGCGGTGCAGTACATTTTCGACCAGCGCATCCAAGATGGGCAGCTGGATGCCTGTCCGCTCACCCTGGCCGAGCTACAATTGGTGCGCGAAACCTACATCGAAATATTGCGGGGCGCTTTCCATCCCCGCATCCAGTATCCTGGGGCCACCCCAAAGAGGAACCATGACGAAGATAAAACATCAAATTGAAGCCCTGGTAGAAGCGCCGCTGGTCGTTGAGGCGGAGACGCTCGCGCTCTTGGAGCGAACCGCCCTGGCCGTGCTCGCCTATCTTGACGCGCAACAACCCTACGAAGTGACCATTGTCATCACCGATGATACAGCCATGCAGGAGCTCAACCGCCGCTTCCGAGGCATAGATCACCCCACCGATGTGCTCTCCTTTGCGGAAGACAGCCGTGGCCCCTTTGCCGGCGGCGTGGAGGGTCTCCCCAACTATCTTGGCGATATTGTCATCTCGTTGCAGCGCGCGCAGAAGCAAGCAGAATCTGCGGCAGGCGCGCTCGTACAGGAGCTCCAATTGCTGGTAGTTCACGGCATGTTACACCTGCTCGGCTACGATCATGCGGAGCCATCCGAAAAGGCGCAGATGTGGACGCTCCAGGCAGCGATTCTGCAGCCCTTGGGCGTGAACATCCCCTTGCCGGAATAAGCCATGCAACCACCACGCAGCGCCAGCGTCCTGGATAGCTTCAAATATGCCGGCGCGGGCCTGATCGAAGTGGTGCGCACCCAGCGCAACTTTCGCATCCATCTGTGCTTCACTGTGGGGGCATCGCTGCTGGCGGTCTGGCTACGGCTGGATGTCTACCGCTGGATGGCGCTGGTGCTGACCATCGGCTCGGTGCTGACGGCGGAGATTGTCAACACAGCGGCGGAGACGCTGGTGGATCTCACCAGCCCCGACTATCACCCCCTGGCAAAGCGCGTGAAGGACCTGGCTGCCGCGGGCGTCCTGATGCGCGCCATCGGCGCGGTGGTGGTAGGCCTGCTGATTTTCGGCGGGCCGCTGCTGGCGAAATTGGGCTGGGGTTAACGCACCGGCAGCACGAGCGCATCGCTGCCATCATCGAGCAACCACCGCTCCCCCGTGGCCGGGTCGTAAAGGCCCACGGATAGCGTGTACGGCCCCGGCGGCGCGTCCGGCGGCAACGCGAACTGGTGCCATTGCCACAACCAGTCGCCCACTTGCGCGCGATAAGGGTCCATCCACAGGCCATCATCCCCCGCGATAATTGTCCCATCTTCGGCGCGGAGATGCGCGAAGACCTTGAGCCGTGGCCCATTGTAGACCCCCGGCGGCGGCGGATTGGCGACGAGCTCCTCCGGCGGGAGCGGCAGCGGCGCGCGCACCTCCCACCAAAACGCGACATGGCCCGTCCCCCCAGGTTCAGGCAACGACTGCCAGTGGGCGGCGTGCAGCGCCAGCGCCCCGGCGAAGGACGACGCTGCCAACCGTTCCCCTGCAGCAGTGTGTTGCAGCCCCTCCGCCGGTGGTTCAGGTAGGGCAAGCTGTAAGCCTCGCATCCCCTCCGGCGCGGCAATGGCGGGCGCTGCGGCAAAGAGCGGCTGAAATTGCGGGTGAACGTGCAGCTCCGCCGACAAATAGAGCGGCAACGCGGCCTCCGGTCGCCCCACTAGAGCGCGCTCAGGATTGACCCAGCGCACGCGCAGCCCCTCACGTTGCAGATCGTTCTCGAAAGCGACGCGATCCCAGACCCCGTAAAGAAAACTCCCCGCCACCGCATCGCCAATCTCCGGCTGCGCCTCCAGATGATCGCCCAAGGCTCGATAATCTGCGCGATAGAGGAAACGTACCATCGAAGCCTGCGGCCAGCGGACGAAGTAATCGTAGAGATCGCGCGGGGCGACGACGACGATCAGGAGCGCCGCCAGCGGCAGGGCCACCCTCGGCCAACGGCGGGCTGCGGCCTTCACCGGCATGGTGAGCAGCAAATAGACCGCCGGTAGCGCGACGATGCTGTGTCCCAGGCTGGAAGGGGGGATGCTGAGGAAGGTCGGTGCCAGGCCCGCCGCGAGCCAGAGCAGCAGCACGCGAGCGTTGGCCTGATCGAGGTGGCTCAATCGGGTGAGAATTCCCGCCAGGAAGATCAGCGCCCCCACGAGATTAAAAACCGGCCTCCCGGCGATGTTATAGAGCCATTCCGGGTCGCCGGAGATGTGGAACATCCCCAACGTGGTGAGCGCGTGCTCCACGAAGGGACCGAGATCGCCGGAGAGCAGCGCGTTGAGCGGGGCGGCCAATTCGCTCATGCGCGCATCGCCTCCTGCCGTGTTGGCCGCAGCCCAGAGCATCGGCGCGGCAAGCAACAGGCCGGCGACCAGGGCCAGCAGGTAAGGCCGCCAACGTCCGCGCCTGGGACTTGCCAGCGGAAGCATCGCCAGCAGGAGCGCGGGCGTGAGACGGCCCGCGTAGTAAGTCATAATACCGGCGGCGCTGGCGAGCGCCACCCCCATCGCCGCGCCGAAGCGCGCCTCCTCATCGTGGAGCAGCCGCCAGCCCCAGTAGAGCGCGATCAGCAACGAGACCGGCGTGGCGATGTGGCGCAATCCGAAGCGGCTGTACATCAGCGACCAGAAGGAGAACGCCGTCAGCGCGCCGCCCAGCAGTCCAACGAGCGGATTGAAAAGGCGGCGACCCACAGCCCAGGTCAGCAGCGCAGTGAGTGTACCGCAGACGGCGGTGAGCCAGATAGCGGTAGCAGCGTTGCCCCCCGCCACGCCAATGATGAGCGCGTGCAATCCGTGATAGAGCGGCTCGTGGCCCGAAGCGCCCGCGTGATAGAGCGTCGGCCCCTCGCGCAGTACGTCGCCGGAGAGGCTGTGGACGTTGATGAGCGCATCATCGCGCCAGCCGGGCGGAACAGCGAGGAGCGCCACCCAGCGCAGCCCCCACGCCAGCAGCACCAGCCCCAGGACAGCCCAACGCTCGCAGCGGGTGAGACGCTTCATGGGGCGGGAATCTCCACCGGGGCCAGCAGCACGCGCGTGCTGGGGCCGGGCGCGCGATCGAGCGCGAGGCGTTGCAACCCGGCGCGGCTATAGTATCCCACCTGTGGATAGTAAAGGCCGGGCGGCGTGTCAGGCGGAAGCGCAAGACGGTGCAGTTGCACGAAGCGGTCGCCCGGCTGCCACTGCCAGTTAGGCGCATCGAGCCGATCCGCCTGCACAACAACTTCTCCTTCAGGGGTGAGCAGATGGGTGAAGAGAACGAGCTCCGAGGCAACGGGCGCGGTCACTTCCCAGACGGTGAGAACATCGAGCGTCTGCCTCTCGCGGGTGACGCGATAGCCGACCAGGGCGACACTCTCCCCAAAGGTGAGCGGCAGCGTCTGCGCGGCGTGCTCGGCGGCGGGCGGCGGATCGTGGGGCGCAACGTAGACCGTCCGCGCCAGATTCGGGCGCAGCGCGTCCCAGGCGCGTTGACTCTCCCAACGATAGCCATAAATAGCAGGCATCAGATCGGCGGGGTCGAAGGTCAGCGTGGGGAGCGCGGTCGCCTGGGGCGCGACGAGGGCGTCCAGGACGGGATCAACAGCCGCGAGCGTCTGCGTGTAGAGGCGGCTGGTCGTGAGTGGAAAGAACAATGCGCCGCGCCCATCGCACCAGTAGAGGCGCAGGTCATCGCGGCGTTGCAGCGTCGTCTCCATCGTGTAGGGATCGTGAAATTCGCCGGGGTAGATCGTCGTGATGACAGCGGGGCTGCTATCGGCGGTCGCGTCCAGGGCGCGGCCCAGCGCAACAACATGATGATGATACAGCACGCGGACATCGCGGTCTTGCCCCCAAGAGATGAAGTAAGCGCGGGCGACCTCGCTGCCGGTGGCGACAAAAGCGAGGGCCAGCGCGCCAGCCAGCAAACGGCGGCGCAGCGCAGTCGTCGCCAGTGATTGCCACAGCGTCTCCAGCCCCAGCGCGATGAGCAGATAGATCGCCGGAAGCGCGGCAATAGCGCGCAGGGCCGTCGCTTCCGGGCCGGTGATGAAGGCCGGGGCCAATCCCGCACCCAACCAGAGCAACAGGAGCGGATAGCGCGGCTGGCGCAAGCGCAGCAACGCGACCAGCGCGCCGCCCCAGAAGGCGAGTGCGAGCAGCGGCTCCAGCGCGGGCCGTCCCCCGATGTTGTAGAGCCAGAGCGGGTCCCCGCGCCAGCCCAGCATCGGGAGGGAAGCGAGGATGTTTTGCAGCAACGGTACCACATCACCAGTACGCAGGGCCACCAGCGGGCCTTCGAGTTGAGTGAGGCGATATTCGAGTTCGGGATTGTCCTGAAGATGGATAAAAAGCGGTGCGCCCACGAGCGCCGCACTTATCAGCGTCAGGCCAGTACCCGCCCAGACACGCTGGAGCGTCTCGCGCTGTCCCAGCAGGGCGAGGGCGAGCAGGTAGGCAAGGTAGGCAGCGGGGAAGCCCCGGCTCGCCATATAGGTGTAGAAGCTCAGGCCCAGCCAGAGACCCGCCAGCAAATAGGCGCGGCGTCGGCGGGCTGGATTGGTGGCGTGTTGGGCATGGTCGTAGGCGAGGAAGGAGGCGGCAAGGAAGACAGGCAGCGTAGGCGCGCGTAACCCCACACGGGCAAGCATCAGCGTCCAGAAGCTAACGGTGAGGGCGGCAGCAGCAAAGAGCGCCGCACGGCGTCCCCACCACCGTCGCGCCAGGGCGACGGTGAGGGCGTAGAGCAGGCAGCTCCAAAAGACGGTGGTCAGGCGCAGCGTGAAGATGGACTGGCCGAGGAGGGCGGTCATCAGCGCGACGCTGTAGTTGTAGAGCGGCTCGTGCCCGTAGCCGACGGGGAAATAGATGTACAGCTCGCCGCGCAGGATGCCCGCGCCATCGTGGCCATTGCTGGCCTCATCGTGAGTGAGGCCGGGCGGCGTCCGTTCGAGCGCGTAGGTGCGCAGCGCAACGGCAATCAGCAGCAGGGCCAGCAAGAGCGCCCACCAGCGTAAGGTCTGTTGTTTGCGATTCACGGGGCATATCTTACCGCAGGCGACGAATTTGGCAAGACTGAGATAGACGCTCGTAAACACACCGTGTGTTATCCCGTACGCCTACGGTTAAAACCGCAGGCGACAAATTTCGCAAGGTTAGTATGCCCCAATTCTTATGCCTGACTTCACTGAAAAAACTAGGGAATCTCACGCCAAGGCGCAAAGACGCTAAGAATTTTAAGTTGCTAATAAATTTTGATTATGAAAAACATTAACCTTATTTAAGGTAAATTCAAAAAACCTTTGCAACTTGGCGGCTTTGCGTGAGGTCTGGGCTTTTTTCAGTAGAGCCATGCCTATCTTTGTGAAAATTCGTGTGAATTCGTGGCTAAAAAAGCGTCTGCGAAATTATCCACACTCAAATTACGTCCCGCACCGCCTGCACCCAGCGGATCGGCAGCAGGAAGGTGAAGCGGCTCCCGCGTCCGGGCACACTCTCCACCCAAATCCGTCCGCCCTGAAGCTCCACCATGCCCTTCGCAATCGTCAATCCCAAGCCCACGCCCTCGTGGCGGCGCGTCATGTGCTCCTCTACCTGATAAAAGCCCTCGAAGATGCGATCCAGCTGCTCAGCGGGAATCCCCACGCCGGTATCCGTCACCGAAACCGCGACCTTGCCGGTCTGCGGGCGCACCGCCACCTCGATCTTGCCCCCCTCCGGCGTGAACTTGACCGCATTGTTGAGCAGGTTAGTGAGCACGATGCCGACCTTGGCGCGGTCAAGCTCCACATGCAATGGCGTCGTCCCCATCTTCACGTTCAAAACCTGCCTCTTGGCAGAGGCCACCGCGCGCCAGTCAGCACACACATCCTCGATCAACTCCTGCAAAATGAATGTCTCTGCCTGGACCTGCATCTCCCCCGATTCCAGATAGCTCAAGTTCGTCATCGCCTCAATGATGCCTTGCAAGCGGGTCGCGTTGCGCAACACCCCGGCAGCCTGCGCCTTCAACTCATCGGAAGCCTGATCTTGCAGGAAGTTGGCGTAACCGAGCACCAGCGTCAACGGCGTGCGCAGCTCATGCGAGGCAATGCTGATGAAATCGGTCTTGATCTTGTCCAGCTCCGAGAGGCGCTTGTACGCCGCCCGCAACTCCGTGACCAGCGTCGCGTTCTGGATCGCCACTGCCACCTGCGAAGCCAACGTCTGCAAAATCTCGACATCATCGTCATTGAAAGGTGTGCCATCGCACTTGTTCAACGCCTCCAACACCCCTATCGTCTGCCCGCGTACCTGTAAGGGCACGCCCAGAATGGAGCGCGTCTGAAAGCGGATGCGTTCATCAACGCCGCCGAAGTGGCTGGGGTCGCTGGCGACATCCTCCACGATGAGCGGATCGCCCGTGCGGTAAATCTTCCCCGCGATGCTGCTATCCATGGGAACCTCGACCTGGCGCAGCTCCTCGCTGCTGGAACCGGTCGCCGCCGCGAAGTATAGTTCCCCGGTGCGCTTTTCCTCCAAGAGGATTGAGGCCGCTTCTGCCTGCAAGAGCTCCGCCGCCGTCTCGATGATCAGCTCCAAAAGGTCGTCAAGATTAAGCGTGGAGCTCAGCTGCCGGCTGATGTAGACCATCCGCTCCAGCCGCATGACCTTCTGTTCGAGGCGCTCCTCATGGGTCAATATGTCATTGGATGCATTATCAGACATGATTCCCTCCACTCTTTCGAGAATCTACAAAAAATCAGAGAGGCTTGCCGCAACGCGAACAGACCCGCGCCCCTGGACGCAAAGCTGCGCCACAGTGACGGCAAACCGGCGCAGCGGCGCTCTTGGTGGCCTGCCCGCAGTTGTGACAGAAACGCGCATCGGAACGCAAAGCCGCGCCACAGCGAGGGCAGATCGGTGGGCCGGCGTGTTGCGGCGGCGGGGCCGGTCTCGGCGGCGCAGCAGGCGGTTGGGGCGCACTGCGCCGCGCTGGTGCAGACGCGGGCGCACGGCGTTTTTGGCTGAGCTGCATCACCAGCAACACTAAGACCAGGCCCAACAGCAACGAGCCGCAACAGCCCGTCCCGCCCGCGGTCACGACCAGCGCCGTCACCGCCAGCGACGCCCCATCACCAGCCGCCGGAGGTGTGCTAAAGGCCACAGGCGTCGGTGTAAGCAAAGGCTCAGGGTTGCGCCCGCGCGGATTGGGCGAGACGGAGGCCTGATCCGGCGTCGCGGGCAATTGCAGGCGACCGTAACCAAAGCCGGTATCCGGCCCGCCAGGGCCGCGATCCACCGCGTGCTCCAGCAAATAGTCAATCACCTCCTGCCGCGAGAGCTCCGGAAAGGCCTGCCAGACCAGGGCCGCCGCGCCTGCCACGTGCGGCGCCGAAGCAGAGGTGCCATCGAATCCTCCGCGCCCATAGGTCACACCAGAGACGCCCGTCGGCGCGGAGATCTCCGGCTTGAGTCGCCCATCGTTGGTCGGCCCTTGCGAGCTATAGCCCGCCAGACTGTCATTGTCCCAGTTGGCCGCCCCAACCGTCAACGCGCCCACCGCATCCCCAGGCGCGGTGACGCTGTATTCCGCCACCGGATTATCGAAGCCCGCCCCCCATCCCCTCACGAAAATATCAAACGTCACTGGAAGATCCGCGTTCTCCATCGAGATCATCAGATAGACGGTCTTACTCGGCACTTCCAGCCTGACGATCTCCGCCGGACGCTGCCCCGGACGCCCGCTCTGCAAATCGGTGCTGGAGACCAGGACCTCTCCCGCCTCATCCACCACCGCTATATTGTAATCCTGTCGCGGGCGCGTCCAATGATCGTCCCAAATGACATAGATGATCAGCTGGCGATTGGCAAAGATCGGCAGCTGCTCCCGCCCATTCTCGAATTCGTGCCACCCATTGCCATTCTGATCCGTGAATGTGGTGCGGTAGTGCGATTCAGCCTCATTGCCAGCAGAGTTGACCCAAAGCACCCCCTGCTCCGCCACCGAGTTGACCAGCTGCGCATCCCAGCCTGAGCCATCGCGCGGGCTGACCACGCCGCCGGCGGAATGGGTGATGATATCCACGTTGTGGGAGAGCAGCCACTCCACCGCCTCGCCAAACGCGGCGTCGGAGCCATCGTACCAGGCGAAGAAGAGGGTCGCATCCGGCGCGACTTCGTGGACGATTTCGGCGCAAGCGGTGCCGTGGTTCTCGGTATCCTCGTACCAGCCGAAGGTCGCCATCTCCACCGAAGCCGGTAGATCCGTGCCCAGGAGCGGCGTATGCCCATGGAAGCCCAGATCGAGCACGCCGATGCGCAGCCCCGCGCCGGTGATCCCCGCCTGATGCCACCCATCAGCGTTGATGACTGCCACGCCTTCACCCAAGATGCCTCCCTGCCGTTGCTGAGGCATCCGGGTCTCCGGTAGCTGCACCGCGATGACGTGATCCAGTTCGGTCAGCTGGGTGAAGATCGCGCCCGGCTGGTCGGATTCGAGCTCTTGCAGCACCAGCGCCAGCGGCACGGAGATGTTGATCTGCTCCTCATAGGCCGAGACCACCGTGACGCCCGTCGCCTCGAGTTGCTCGATCAACGCCCCAGTCTCGACGGTGTCCAGCACCAATGTCACCCGCAGGCCCCGCCCATCGGGGGTGAGCAGCCCCTGTATGCGGGCCAGCTCCAGCGCAGCCTCTTGCCCCCCCTCCTCGTAGGCGATGAGGAAGTCCTTGTAGACCGCCCCAAGGTCTGGATCGGAGAGCACCTGCTCCAGATTGGGATAGAGCGCGATCACCTCATCCAGCGACGGCAAGGCCGTCACCTGGATTTCGGGAAAAGGCGTGGGCGTTGCCTGTTCCCCAAAGGGAACTCCGTCAACATCGGATGAGCGCCACACGCTGTAAAGTACCCCCGCGCCCACCAGCAACGCGACGCCTACCACAACCAATGCAATCAAGAATCTACGCGAAAAGTTCTCAGTCATCGGGTCGCCCTCCTCAATGCTACCTGAGATAATCTCATTGTACCTAAATCCAGCCGCTTTACAAATATCGGCCAACTGGATTATAATGGGGGCGATGTTACACCTGGAAAAATTACACGCTGCTATTCAGGCGCTAGGGGAACAGACTGTGGCCCAGCGCCGCAAAAATGCTGCCGCGCTCGTCACCGCGCAGGAATGGCTGCGTCACGCCCCAGCACCGGAGGCGCTGCGCGAGCAGCCGCTCCCCAGCGAGGAGCCTGGCCCGGCCCTCGCCGTCCCCGTGAGCGATGAGCCGCTCGACACCGTGACCGTCATCGCCACAGCGCCGCCGCGCGGCGCGCTTGTGATCGGGGTGGACGGTTCGCAAATCCCGCCGGACCGCCACGCCGCCATACTCTACTATCTGCTCCAGGTAGGCGGATTACGCTTTACCTACAACGGCCAGGCCCCCACCGAACACACCCGCCCCACCCTCCACTACGCGCCCTCGGAGCTCTACGATGCTCAGGAGCAGCTCATCGGCAGCCAGCTGGGGATGCGCCGCACGGTGATGGAGCTCGAATATCTGGCGGAACTGGTCGAGAGCGCCGCGCAACCCGGTATTCTGGCGCTCACCGATGGGCCGCTCCTCTGGCCCTACAGCGGGCGCAGCGATGAGGAGCGCGCGCACCTGCTCCCGGCCTATTTCGCCGCGCTGACCCGCATGCAACAGGCGCAGGCCCTCCCCGCCGGCTTCGTCGAGCGGCCTGGCGGCGCGCCGCTGCTGACGCTCCTGCGGACGAGCCGGCCCACTGTGCCGCTGCCGCCGCTCGCTCCCCTGCTGAGCGATCAGGCGTTGATGGCCGAACTGCTCCCGCCGGGCGGACGCTCCATCTGGCTGCGGCGGCACTCGGCGATGAACGAGCGCCACCAGCAGCACGGACAGCGCATCTGCTTCTGCTATCTCAACACCGGCGCGCCCGACTATCCCGTCATCGCGCGGGTGGAGACGCCGGAGTGGGCACTGGCGCAGCCGGAACAGCTGGATCTACTGCACGCCGTCCTGCTGCATCAGGCGCGTTTGCTCGCGGGTTACCCCTACGTCCTCGCCCGCGCCCACGAGCTGGCCCTCGTCACCAGCCAGGATAAGGCCGCGCTGGAAGATCAGCTCCACCGGCAAATTCTGGCGCATGGAGAACTACTCCGCCCCTCGGAGAAGGCCCGGCAGAAGGGCTATCTGAGCGCCCGCCGACGCTAAAGACAAAAATGTAGGACAGGTTGCCAACCTGTCCTACGCCTGCTATTTTCTAGGAGAACGACATGAGCGAGCAAGTCATCACCATCGGGAACGTGCTGCGAGCCGACATCCGCAGCTTCGTCATCGCCTCCCGCATCCCCGCACCGGATGTCCCCACCTTCGGGACCTTCGTCCGCGCGCCAATCCAGCAGGGCCGCCGTCAGCTTATCGGGCTGGTCTACGACATTCGCCTGCAAGACGACCCCTTCCTGCGCAACCTCGCCGTCACGCTCGACGAGACGAACCCGGCCCACCAGGAGGTCATCGCCGACCAGCAGCAGCGCGCCGTGCCGGTGGAGATCAGCGTCGCAGCGGTAGGCTACCGCGACGAGGATGGGGCCTACCGCTACAGTTATCCGCCCCAGCCGCCGATGATCCTCAAGCAGATCACCGTCTGCCCGGAGGCAGAGGTCGCGGCGATTACCGCGCAGCCGGATTGGATGCAACCGTTGCTGGACAGCCCCGATGCGCCCGCCGATGCGTTGATTATCCGCACGCTGCAACGCGCGCAGCGGGTACATCCGCCCGCTGCGCAAGAGGCTTACTGGCTGCAAGCAGGGCGTTTTCTGGCGCGGCAGCTGGGCCGCGAACCGCTGCGCTTGGAGACGTTGCTCCGGCAATTGCAAACTTAGCTTGCGAGCAATCCACGGTAAATGGCGGTAACATGTGTGGAAAAACTATGGTAAACTAGGGGATCTTTCTAATATCAGCCACAAAAGGAGTTCGACATGCAGATCGTGACCGATACCGGAATGGATCTACACTTTCCCCAGGAGATGATGCCCGATGTGCCCATCCATGTGATGCCGCAAATCATCACCATTGACAATGTTTCCTATCGCAGCGGGGTGGACATCACCCCGGAGACGCTCTACCCGCTGCTGGAAGAGACTGGCGCGTATCCTACCACCTCGCTGCCCTCGGCGGGCGAGTTCGCAGAGCTCTACGGCAAGATCGCCGTAGACGACCCCGACATCCTCTCGATCCACATGTCCTCCGGGCTGAGCGGGACGTTCAGCGCGGCCACCGCCGGCGCAGCGATGGTGCCGGAGGCCAACATCACCCTCTACGACACCAAGACGCTGTCCGCCGCGCTGGGCTGGCAGGTCTGGGCTGCCGCCTGCGCCATCGCTGCCGGTTGGAACGTGGATGAGATTCTCGCGCTGGTCAAACAGGTGGGCGACGCCACCGAGAGCATGTACACGCTCAAGGAGCTCAAATACCTCATCCACGGGGGCCGCATCAGCCACATGAAGGGGTTGATCGCCTCGGTGCTCAACATCAAGCCTCTCATCGGCGTGGAGAAGGTCGGCGGGACGTACACACAGTTGGGCATGGCCCGCCGTTTCGAGGCGGCGCTCGACGGCCTGGTCAAGCAGATGCAGCAATATCACCCGGCGGGGTCGGCACTGCGCACGCAGGTGTTGCACTCGTTCAACCCCGAAGCGGCGGCGCTGTTGCGGCAGAAGATCGATGCGGTCTTCACCTGCGAATGGCTACCGACCTTCCCGATGTCGCCGCCGTTGGGCGCGCACACCGGCCCGACGATGACCGGGGTCGCCTTCGCCTCGGCGGACGTCTTCGCCAACGTACCCTAACACATGAAACGCGGTTGGATCGCGGCGCTGGTCACAGGATTGTTGCTGCTCACCCTGGCTTGCGGGGAGACGACGCCCACGCCCGCCATTGACTGGCAAGCGCCGGTGGATGCGCTGTTCGCGCTCACCGCGCCGCTTTCCATCCCCGCGCATCTCATGGAGGGCCGCCCCCCCACCGCCGAGGACTTCGATCCCAACACCTACTTCACCGTGCTCGACCGGCTCACGATGGAAGAGGGGTACGTGTTGGATTACGTCTATTATCTCGATTTCCTGGGCGGCGCGCCGGTGCTCTACGCCCGCCCGGTCGAGCAGCCCCCCTACACCAGCGAGGCGGAGCTTCCCACAGAGCAGGCGGCGAATTATCTCGATCACGTCCGGGCGGAGGATTCGGCAGAGGGCTTCTATCAGCACACGCTGCTCCGCCTGCTGGGTGGGCGGTTCTACATCTACTGGCACGCCGGCTATGGGGACATTGATGTGTTGGCTAATGAGGCGGCGTTGACGACACGGCTCACGCGCGGGGACGACTTCGGCAGCGAGTTCCCGCGCAGCGTGCGCAACGCCGCCCGCAGGCTTAATCCCACGCCGACGGTGACGCTGGAGGAGGAGCACGTGACCGTGACGCTGCTCACCTACTCCAACTGGCGCGGCTTCGAGCGCCACACCTTCACGCTGCGTCGGGCATTCCCCCACACGCTGCTCCATCACGAGCGGGAGGTGGTGGTGGAATATCATTGTGGTGTGGTGTTCTAACTGAGGCAAAACTATGGGAGAGCTCTTTGCCAGAGACTACACCGGCGCGCCCTTTGCGCTCTTTGGAACCTATCACCTGATCGCGCTGGCGCTCATCGCGCTGCTGAATCTCTCGTTCATCTGGTGGGAAGGGCGCATCGGCGAGACGGTACGGCGCAATTTCCGCTACGGGCTGGCCGCGGTACTCATCATCGATGAGCTGGGCTGGCATCTCTGGAACGCCGCCACCGGCCAGTGGGCGCTCCAGACGATGCTGCCACTTCACTTGTGCAGCGTCTTCGTCTTCCTCAGCGCCTACATGCTCATCACCAAGAATTATACCATCTACGAGTTCGGCTACTTCCTGGGGATCGCTGGCGCGCTGCAGGCGCTCCTCACCCCCGACGCGGGCAGCTACGGCTTTCCCCACTTCCGCGCCTGGCAAGTGATGATCTCCCACGGGGCCATTGTCACTGCGCAGATTTACATGACGGTGGTCGAGGGCTACCGACCTACCTGGCGCTCGCTGGGCAAGGTGGCGCTCTGGGGCAACGTCTACATGCTGTTTGTGGGCATCGTCAACGCGCTGCTCGGCAGCAACTACCTCTTCATCGCGCACAAGCCGGAGACCGCCAGCCTGCTCGACGTGCTGCCCGCGTGGCCGTGGTATATCCCCATTCTGGAGCTCATCGGCCTGGCGATGTTCCTGCTGCTGTACGCGCCCTTCGCTCTCAAGGATTGGCAAGCGCAACCACAACCCGCGTAAGCCGTTATGCCTTTTTGCCCTCAAACTTTAGCGTAATCTCAGTATAGGCGCGGGAAGCGCAAGGCTATAATGAAGCTACTGCGTAATGCGTACTGCGTAAAAGCGCTCTCCCCTTACGCAGTACGTTTTACGTAGTACGCTTTACACATCACGTTTCAGGAGGCACTATGGCCGAATACCGCATTACCGAACACCCGATTTTGCCCGCTGTGCCGGGCGAGGACATCACCTTTACCTGGGAGGGACAGCCGCTCACCGCCAGGCCCGGCGAGATGATCTCGTCGGCGCTGTTTGCGCATGGCGTGCGTACCTTCGGACATCACCCCAAGGATGGCGCGCCGCAGGGTATCTTCTGCGCCAACGGGCAGTGCGCGCAATGTCTGGTGGTGGCCGACGGCAAGCCCGTCAAGGCGTGCATGACGCCGGTGACGCCGGGCATGGCCGTCATGCCGATGGACGGCCTGCCCGATCCGCCCGCCATTGACGAAACCCCGGCACTGCGCGAGATCGAGACGGTGGAAGTGCCCGTCCTCATCCTCGGCGGCGGCCCGGCGGGGATGTCGGCGGCGATTCAGCTGGCCCAGCGCGGCGTCCGCTGCCTGCTTGTGGACGACAAACATCGCCTCGGCGGGAAGCTCGTGCTCCAGACGCACCGCTTCTTCGGCTCGATCAACGCCGTCTACGCGGGCACGCGCGGGATTGATATCGCCACGCGGCTGGAGAACGAAGTCCGCCAACACGAAAGCGTGGAAATTTGGCTCAACAGCACCGCGTTGGGCGTGTTTAGCGACGGCCTGGTAGGGATTCTGCGGAGCGGGGAAGATGGAGAGAGAGGGAGAGAAGGAGAGAGGGAGATCACTGCTGAACAAAATCATCCACTCACCCACTCACTCACTCACCCCCTCTCCGAACATTATGTGCTGGTAGAACCTCAAATTTTACTGGTGGCAACCGGCGCCAGAGAGAAATCCCTCGTCTTCAAGGGGAACACGCTGCCGGGGGTGTATGGCGCGGGGGCGTTCCAGACGCTGGTGAACCGCGATCTGGTGAAGGCGGCGAGCCGGTTGTTCATCGTGGGCGGCGGGAACGTGGGCCTGATCGCGGGCTATCACGCGCTGCAAGCCGGCATCGAGGTGGTGGGGCTGGTGGAGGCCCTGCCCGAATGCGGCGGCTACAAGGTTCACAAGGATAAGCTCGCGCGCTTCGGCGTGCCGATCTACACGCGGCACACCGTCGTCAGCGCCAACGGCGAGGATCAAGTGGACTCCGTCACCATCGCGCAGCTCGATGACGCCTGGAAGGTGATCCCCGGCACGGAGAAGTCGTTTGCGTGCGATACCGTGCTGATTGCGGTGGGCCTCGATCCGGTCAACGAGTTCACGGCGAAGGCGCGCGAGTACGGCATTCCGGTCTTCGACGCGGGCGACGCGGAGGAGATTGCGGAGGCGTCGGCGGCGATGTTCTCCGGCAAGATCAAGGGGCTGGAAATCGCCAAAGCCCTCGGCGTGGCGGAGGAAGAGATTCCGCGCGACTGGGTGCGCACTGCCGCCATCCTCAAATCGCACCCCGGCAAGACCATTGAGGAGCGCATCCCGGAGAAGGAAAGCGGCATCTTCCCCGTCTTCCACTGCTCACAGGAAATTCCGTGCAACCCCTGCACGTCGGTCTGCCCGCAGCAGCTTATTCATATCCCCGAAGACGACATCCGCGCCATCCCAGAGTATCTGGGCGTGCAGCTGGGGAAGGAATGCCTGGGCTGCGAGAAGTGCGTCACTATCTGCCCCGGCCTGGCAATCACGCTGGTGGATTACCGCAAGGATGCGGAGAATCCGCTGGTCACGATCGCCTACGAATTCTTGCCGGAAAGCGTCCACGAGGGCGACGTGATGACTGCGCTCGATGCGGTGGGCGAAGTGCTGGGCGAGGTTACGATCGCCAGCGCGCGCGCTATCAAGCGCAACGACCGCACCGTGCTGGTGAAGGTGCAAGCGCCGAAGGCCATCGCCAAGCGCATCGCGGGCCTGCGCGTGCAAGAACCCTGGGTCAGCGCGGCGCTGGAAGAAGAGGTCACGCGCATGGATGATGATGAGATCGTCTGCCGCTGCGAGCGCGTGACGGCGGGCGAGCTCCGCGACCTGATCCGGCGGGGCTACCGCGACCTGAACGAAATCAAGGCGGTGACGCGCGCGGGGATGGGCGCATGCGGCGCGAAGACCTGCACCAACCTGATTCTGCGTCTCTTCCGTGAGGAAGGCGTGCCGCTCGCTGAAGTCACCCCGAATGTGCCGCGCCCGCTGTTTGTGGAGGCGCCGTTGGGCGTTTTCGCAGGCGTGACGGAAAAGGAGGCGCACCATGACTAATCGAATCCTATTCCGTATTGCGTATTCCGTATTTGTTCCACGAGATACGCAATACGAAATACGCAATACCGCTGTCCCGGAGGCTTGCCATGTCTGATACTACAACCTACGATATCATCATCATTGGCGCGGGTAGCGTGGGCACACCGGCGGCGCTTTCGATGGCGCAGGCCGGGCTGAAGGTGCTTGTGCTCGATCAGTTCCCCAGCCAGGGGCAAGGCTCGAACAAGGCGGCGATTGGCGGCATCCGCGCCACCCACTCCGATCCGGCGAAAATCCGCCTGTGCCTGCGCACGCTGGAAATCGTCAAGAGCTGGCAAGAGACGCACGGGCACAACATCGAGTGGACGACGGGCGGCTATTCGTTCGTGGCCTACCGCGAGCAGGAGGAACAGACGCTCAAGGCGCTGCTGAAAATCCAGCAGACCTACGGCCTCAACATCGCATGGTACGATAGGGACGCGCTGCTGGAGATCATCCCCGACCTCAACCGCGACGGTCTCATCGGTGGGACGTTCTCGCCGGAGGACGGCCACTGCTCGACGCTGCTGGCGGGACACGCCTACTACGACGCGGCGAAGAAGGCCGGGGCCGAGTTCCGCTTCAACGAGACGGTGGTGGAAATTCTCATCCGTGAGATTGTCCACGGGCCGCACCGCGAGATCACGGGCGTCCGCACGGATAAGGGGACGTACCACGCGCCGTTCGTCGTCAACGCGGCGGGGGCGTGGGCGCCGGAGATCGGCCGGCTGGTGGGGATGAATCATCCGATCTTCCCGGACTCGCACGAGGCCGGCATCACCGAGCCGGTAGCGCACTTCCTCAACCCAATGGTGGTGGACATCCGCCCTGCGCCTGGCTCGAAGAACTACTACTTCTTCCAGCTGCACAGCGGGCAGATCGTCTTCTGCATCACGCCAGAGCCGCCCATCCCCGGCCTGGATCGCCGTGAGACGAGCGAGTTCCTGCCGATGGTGGCGCGGCGGATGGTGGATCTCATGCCCCGGCTGGCAAATATCCGCGTGCGGCGCACCTGGCGCGGAACGTATCCGATGACACCGGACGGTTCGCCGTTGGTGGGCTGGGCGCGCGAAGTGAGCGGCTACCTCATGGCGATTGGCATGTGCGGGCAGGGCTTCATGCTCGGCCCGGGGCTGGGGGAATTGCTCGCGCGCATGGTCACGCGAGAGATCACCAAGGACGATCAGGAGACGCTGGCGATTCTCTCGCCGTACCGCGTCTTCAAGGGGATGGAAGCGTTGAAGTAGGGGCGTGAAACGTGAGCCTTGTCAGTGGCAAGGCTCACGCTTTGTGTTTTTATAAAAACTGGTCAGGATTTGTAAGGCAATGGTCAAGCCATTCGCTCCTCGCGTCGCGCTTGCAACAGTTTTTCCACCAGATGCTCACCCTTCCCACGCCCGCGTAAAGCCTGAATTGGATCCACTTCTGAGAGAGATGCTTGAGAAGGTTAGACTACATACGTTACGATCACCTGGCTGCCGTCTTGCGGCGCTTTGCGCGGATCGGCAAAAATGAGCCGGCCCCTTTTGTACAAAGCGTGAACTGCTTGTAATTCCGCCATTTCTCCCCCTTCCATCATTCAGCCATTCATCATTGCTGCTGCAATTGCCTGAGCCGTTCAATCTCTTGCTGCATATCCGCCATGCCGGTCACAGCCATTTCCCAATCATAGTAATCTTGCTCTGCCGCAAACTCCGGCTCCGAGGTCAAAATTTGCTGTCGGAAAGCCTCAAAATCCTGCTCGTATTTAGCCGAGAACTTCCGGTCCAGCACCTGATACTTGAGCAAGTTCTTCTGTGCGCGTTCCAACAACAGCTCGGCTAACACCTGCTCCAGACTTTGATTGGGGAACAGTTGCCGCGCACTGATCTCCAAAACTGCGGTTGTGCTTATGCTCATCGTTCCCTCCCATACGCCTTGCGCTATGAATTCCCAGCACGTGATTACCTCAATTTCATTATAGCCCGACGCACGAGTTTTATAAACAGTACTACCTAGAAAACAGCCTGAGCGTAGGACAGGTTGGCAACCTGTCCTACATTTTCATCCCCGGTGGTGTACCGAAGGAACATGATGACTTCTCCCCAAAAGCTAGTGACAAATTCCCGCATTCCCCCACCCCTTGACAAAACTGATCCTTTCGAGTATTATTTAGCAATCGAATAATTAGCAGTCAAAACATTAGCCTGTACAACCAATACGGGAGGAACGATGACCTATCCCTGGGAAGAAGAAAGCCTCGGCTACGTCCTGGCGAGCATCTGCCGGCAGATCCGGCGGGAGGCCCACGCCCACTTCGAGGGCCTGGGGCTGCATCGCGGGCAGAACTTCATCTTGCGCATTCTGTGGGAGGAAGAGGGACTTTCGCAGTCGGAGATGGCCGCCCGGCTCAATCTCAGTCCGGCCACCATCACCAATGCCCTGCAAAACATGGAGAAGGCGGGCTTCATCCGCCGCGAGCAGGACGCCGAGGATCAGCGCATCTCCCGCGTCTATCTGACCGAGACGGGGCAGGAGATCCGCGGTCGGGCGGAGACGCTCTGGCAGATGCTGGAGGCCCGCGCCTTCGGCGGCCTTTCCGAGGGGGAGCAGGAGCAACTGCACGCCCTGCTGCTGCGCGTGCGCGACAATCTCGGCGGCGGCTGTAAGGGAAAAGGAGCCTGCTCATGAACAATATCAAACGCTTGTTGAAATTCGCCCGCCCCTATCGCAGGCAGGCGCTACTGGCGCTGCTGCTGCTCATCGTCGCGATCGTCACCGATCTCGCTTTCCCCCGGCTGCTGCAACGGCTGGTGGATCAGGGCGTGACGCCGCGCAACTTCGACGTGATCCTCAACACCTCCCTGATTATGATCGGCATCGCGGTCTTCAACGCGGCGATGATGATCGCCAACACGCTGCTGGCAGCGCGGGTCTCCCAGTACTTCGGCGCCGATATCCGCAGCGCCCTCTTCCGCCAGATCCAGCGCTTCTCCTTCGGCAACCTCGACCATCTCCAGACGGGCGAGCTGATGGTGCGCCTCAGCAGCGATGTGACCATCACGCAGATGATGTTCCTGCTCTTCCTGCGCATCGGCAGCCGCGCGCCGCTGCTCATGGTGGGCAGCGCCGTGCTCCTCGTCGTCACCAGCCCACGCCTGGCGCTGATGATGCTCATCATCCTGCCGGTGACGCTGGCACTCCTCATCTTCTTCATCCGCCGCGCCCAACCCCTCTTCCTCACCGTCCAGCAGAAGCTGGATCGGCTGAACCAGGTGCTTCAGGAGAATCTAGCGGGTGCGCGCGTGGTCAAGGCCTTCGTCCGCAACGCGCACGAGGGCGAGCGCTTTGCCGCCGCCAACGACGACCTGATGGAGCGCACCATCGCCGTGCGGCGGCTGCTCTCGGTGCTGCCCCCCACCATCTTCCTGATCCTCAACCTGGGCGTGGTGGGCGTTGTCTGGTTCGGCGGCTTGCAGGCCATTGAGGGGGCGCTGACTATCGGCGAGATCATGGCCTTCTCCAATTACCTGCTCACCACCATGTCCCCCCTCTTTATGATGGTGATGTTAGCGGCGCACTGGCCCCGCGCGCGGGCCTCCATCGAGCGCATCGTCGAGGTGCTGGATGCCGAACCGGAGGTACAGGATCAGCCCCAGGCGGAAATCATCGAGCGAGCGCGAGGGCACGTGGCCTTCGAGAATGTCAGCTTCAGCTACAATCACGGCTGCAGCGAGCCGGTGCTCACCGACGTCAATCTGGTGGCGGAGCCGGGCCAGACCGTCGCCATCCTGGGCGCGACGGGAGCGGGCAAGTCGAGCCTGGTACATCTCATCCCCCGCTTCTACGACGTGACCGGGGGGCGGATCACGCTCGACGGGCAGGACGTGCGGGCGCTGACCCAGGACTCGCTGCGGGCGCAGATCGGCGTGGCGCTCCAGGAGGCGGTACTCTTCAGCGGGACCATCCGCGACAATATCCGCTACGGCCGGCCCGACGCCACCGAGGAGGAGATTGTCGCGGCGGCGAAAGCGGCGCAGGCCCACGACTTTATCATGAGCCTGCCCGACGGCTACGACACCGAAGTCAAAGAGCGAGGGACAAACCTCTCCGGCGGGCAGAAGCAGCGCCTCGCCATCGCCCGCGCCCTGCTGGTGCGGCCCGCCGTCCTCATCCTCGACGACAGCACCAGCGCCGTCGACGTGGAGACGGAAGCGCAGATCCAGGCGGCGCTGACCGATCTGATGCGCGACCGCACCGCCTTCATCATCGCTCAGCGGATCAGCAGCGTCCTCACCGCCGACAAGATCGTCGTCCTCGACCGGGGGCGGGTGGTCGCCGAGGGGACGCACGCGGAACTCCTCACCGGCAGCCCCATCTACCGGGAGATCTACGATTCGCAGCTGGGCAACGGGGTTGGCACGGCGGATTGAAAGGAGAGAATATGTCAAAATCATCATCTAAAGAACAAAGTGCCCCCAGCGGGGGGCGTGGCCCAGGCATGGGCAGGCGGCGCATCGAGAAGGCCAAGGACGTGCGGGGCACGTTGCGGCGGCTGACCGCCTATCTGCGCCCCTTCACCGGGACGCTGCTGGTGGTCTTCGGCCTGGTGCTGATCGGCACGCTGATGAGCCTCGTCGGCCCTTACCTGCTGGGACGCGCCATCGACGACTTCATCGCCACCGGCGACGCGCCGGGGCTATTGCGCCTGGTGCTCTTTATGCTGGGCGCCTATCTTCTCGTCTGGCTGGCCCAGGCGGGGCAGAACTACCTGATGGCGGGCGTGGCCCAGCAGGCGCTGCGCAACCTGCGCCGCGACCTCTTCGAGCACCTCCAGCTGCTCTCCCTGCGCTTCTTCGACCGCAATCCCGCCGGCGAGCTGATGAGCCGCCTCACCAACGACATCGACGCCGTCAATCAGGCCGTCTCCGAGAATCTGACCCAGATGATGGGCAGCCTCTTCACCCTCGTCGGCGTGGTGATCGCCATGTTCAGCATCAACGTCTGGCTGGCGCTGGGGACGCTCACCATCCTCCCGCTGATGGTAGTGCTGGTGGGCTTCGTGGGGAAGCGCACGCGCACGGGCTATCGCCGGTTGCAGGGCGCGCTGGGGGAGCTCAACGGCATCATGGAGGAGTCCTTCAGCGGCGCGCGGGTGGTGCTGGCCTTCGGGCAGCAGGAGGCGACACTGAACCGCTTCGACGCGGCCAACGCCGCCGTGCGTGACTTCGGCATCAAGGCGCAGGTCTACCCCATGCTCATCCCCCCGCTGATGGGGATTCTGAGCAACGCCAACATCGCGGTGGTGGCAGGATTGGGCGGCTGGCTCACGCTGCAAGGGCTGGCGGGCGTGGGGCAGATCGCCACCTTCGTCAGCTACTCGCGGCAGTTCGCAGCGCCCCTGCGCCAGCTGGGCGACCTCTACAACCAGATCCAGGCGGCGCTGGCGGGCGCGGAGCGGGTCTTCGAGGTGCTCGATGAGGTGCCGGAGCTGGCGGACGCGCCCGACGCCCCGGCTCTGGAGGGCATTCGGGGCGAGGTGGTCTTCGACGGCGTGAACTTCTCCTACGTGGAGGGGACGCCCGTCATCAAGGAGATGAGTTTGCGGGCCGAGCCGGGCCAGATCGTGGCGCTGGTAGGGCCGACGGGCGCGGGCAAGACCACCATCATCAACCTGCTGACCCGCTTCTACGACATTGACGCGGGGCGCATCACCATTGACGGGCAGGACATCCGCCGGGTGCAGAAGGCGAGCCTGCGCCGCCAGCTGGGGATCGTCTTACAGGACACCTTCCTCTTCACCGGCAGCGTGCTGGAGAACATCCGCTACGGGCGGCTGGACGCCACCGAGGAGGAGGTCATCGCCGCCGCGCGGCTGGCGAACGCCGACCAATTTATCCGCCGGCTGCCGCAGGGATACGCGACGGAGCTCTCGGAGCGGGGCAGCAACCTGAGCCAGGGGCAGCGCCAGCTGCTCGCCATCGCCCGCGCCGTCCTCGCCGACCCGCGCATCCTCATCCTCGATGAAGCGACGAGCAGCGTAGATACCCGCACCGAGGCGCAGATCCAGGCGGCGCTGCTGAAGCTGATGGAGGGGCGGACCAGCTTCGTCATCGCTCACCGGCTCAGCACCATCCGCGACGCGGATCAGGTGCTGGTCATCGACGGCGGGGAGATCATCGAGCGGGGCACGCACGAGACGCTGCTGGCGGCGCGGGGGTTCTAC
This sequence comes from Anaerolineae bacterium, assembly GCA_034435555.1. Classification (GTDB taxonomy): domain Bacteria; phylum Chloroflexota; class Anaerolineae; order B4-G1; family SLSP01; genus DAOTXC01. The sequence continues at coordinate 13,316 of DAOTXC010000025.1, read as the reverse complement.
TACAATCTGTACATGAGCCAGTTCCGGGGCGCGGAGGTGGCGGCGGCGGTGGGGGTGTAGGGAGCTGTGCGCCGTCCACGAATCGGGCGCGAATGCACGAATGCAAGCGCGGTGGCAAACGGAAGCCCATGCATGTGTTGGGGTGAAGGATTCGTGGACGGCGCATGACCTAAACGCGCACTTATGGTACACTATAGATAACCCGTGACCAGCAAAGGAGTTCGAGATGGGAAACCAGACAGAGACCCATTTAGCAATGGCAGTGCGGGGTCTGCCCCCGGACAAGGTGCGCCAGGTGATTGATTTTGCCGATTACTTGCGCACCAAATACACCTCCGCTGCGTCGCAACCCGGATCGGCTGAGGCGATATTGCAGACATTGGAAGAGACCGGGCCGTTGGAATTTGCGCCCGGTGAACTAGAGACGCTGTTGACCGAGATTCAGGCACTGCGGGAAAAGGATTTGGAAGGCCGTGACTGACTATCTACTGGACACCAACCACGCCAGTTGGCTGCTGGCTCGCCACGAACCCATCGTCACCCGTTTACGTCAGGCGCAAACGTCCGGCGCGCAGTTTGGCATTTCAATAACTGTTCTGGGCGAACTGTACTATGCCGTGTACGCCAGCCAGCACCGTATGGAGAACCTTAACCGCTTGCAAGCCCTGGTCGGAGCCTTGCTACTATGGCCCTTTGACGCGCTGGCGGCGGAGGAATTCGGGCGCATCCAGGCTGAGCAAAAGGCCAAAGGTCGCCCCATTCCGCCATTGGATGCGCAGATTGCAGCAGTCGCCCGCATCAATGATCTGGTTCTATTGACGGATGATCGTCATTTGACCTTTGTGGAAGGGATCAGGATTGAAAATTGGCGTGACTGGTAATTGTACCAAGAATAACGGATGGCTATTGCTGAGGCTCCCCGGGTGAGAGTAATTGTTGGCTTGCCGGGGGGGCCTGGCGTACAATAATGGCTCTACTGAAAAAAGCCCAGACCTCACGCAAAGCCGCCAAGTCGCAAAGGTTTTTTGAATTTACCTTAAATAATGTTAATGTTTTTCGTAATCAAAATTTATTAGCAACTTAAAATTCTTAGCGTCTTTGCGCCTTGGCGTGAGATTCCCTAGTTTTTTCAGTGAAGTCAATAATGAGCGTAGAGGGAACTACTTCTTCACATAGATGATTCTATTGTCGGTGATGAATGTCACATTATTGCAAGGAGCTCGGGGGGACCTCGATTTGATCCAACCATTTCGGAGGAAGACATTGATTCCTACTCCAATCTTATTCTACTGTGCAAGGTTCACCACAAACTAGTAGATGATCAACCGAACAGATATACCGTTGATATTCTAAAAGGGATGAAACAAAACCACGAGCGTAGGGTGCGTAATGCGCTTCAGTCTGCACGTGAAGAGAAACAAAGGATGCATGTAGCGCCTCGAGTCAGAACGGGCAAAAACGTCCTGTATTTGCGGCCCAGGGCTACGAGGTGGTCGGGGTTGACATCTCTTCATCTGCGGTGAAGTGGGCGCGGCGTCGCGCTGCTGAACTCGACCTGACCAATGCTCAATTCAGGGTTGGGGATGCGACGAGCTTGGGCGATTTCGCCGGTGAGCAATTCGAGGTGGCGCTGAGCGTGCATTGTTACCACTGCCTTTCGGATGCCGATGACCGCATCGCCCATCTACAGGAAATCTGGCGCGTGCTCAAGCCAGGGGGGATTTTCGTCTTCGACAACATGGCCGCCCCACGAGCAGAGGATATGCCCCAGTTCCGCACCTGGCAGACAGAGAGGCATGGGCAGGTAGCAGAGGACGAAACCGGTGTGACCACAACGGTAGCTGCCACACCGCCCTTTACCGCCCATCGCCCGGCAGGATCAGAGTCCGTCGAGTTCGAGATTGCCACCGGGGTGGCCATGGCCCACCGATTCTACAGCCGGATGGAACACCTTCTTGAGCAACTGAACCAGTTGGGATTTGAGGTCCTCGCAGCCGAGTTCCGGGCGCCCGACCTATCGCGCACCTCGGAGATGAAATTCATTCACGGTGACAATGTCATCTATGCCAGGAAACCCGCACGCGCAACCAGCATATTGCCCAACAGAGCATGAACCCGATCCCTTCAACACCACTGCGCTCCTTCAAAAACAGTGGTCGTAGGACAGGTTGGCAACCTGTCCTACATTTTTGTGCTGGATGGTGTGCGCCAGCACCGGTGTCTCTCCTAAAGAAGATCACCTGCGACCCATTCTGGAGCAGATGGCGCGAGGCGACTAAACGACTACCGGCTTTCAGCCGGTAGTCGTTTCAAAATCTGGTCACTGAAAGTGACGGTACAGGCTAAAGCCTGCTCAAAGTCCCGTGGCTCAAAGCCACCTGAAGCTGTGACTAAAACTCGGTTATTCGTCAACTTGGAAGTTGTCGGGAAAAGATTCTGACTCATGCCGCTCTATATACGCTCGGATTTGGGCTTCGCTCACTGCGCCCACTGTCGCGCAGAAGTAGCCTCGGGCCCACAAATGTTGGCCCCAATACCGCTGCTTCAAGTGCGGAAACTCGTCCTGCAACATCCGCGACGATCGCCCTTTCACATACTGTGGTGTACTACGGGCCAAATGGCGCAACCAAAAAAAAACGGGGAAAGAAAAATGCCTGACCTAATGTTCCATAATCAGATCAGGCATTTCTTCGTGCGTGTCGGGGCGGGCGGATTTGAACCGCCGACCTCTACAACCCCATTGTAGCGCCCTAGCCAAGCTGGGCCACGCCCCGTCAACGGTGGAGATTATACACTAATCGCCGGATTTGGCAAGTTTCTTCAAACTTCCAGATCGAACTCCTCCACCCGCCACACTTTGCGCAATGCTTCTTCCGGCGAAAGTGGCGTTTCGCCCACGCGGTAGTAGAGGTAGCGAAATGTATCCCGCAGCACGGCAGTCACGACAGGCGCGAGGAACAGCCCCAACACGCCGCCCAGCTCGCTGCCGATAATCAGCACGACCATCACGACGACGGGATGTAGTTTGACGCTGCTTCCAATCACACGCGGCGCGATGAAGATGCTTTCGATCTGCTGGATCGTCGCCGCATAGATCATCACCCACAAGGCGAGGATAGGTTGCTGCGTCAAGGCGACCAGCACCGCCGGGATCGCCCCCAGCCAGGGGCCGATATTGGGAATCAACTCGAAGATGCCCGCCACCAATCCCAAGAAGACAGCGAAGCGCACCCCCATGATCGAAAACGCAATCCCCGAAATCGAGCCGATGAGCAGGGCCAGAAATAGTTGCCCCCGCAGATATGAGCCGAACGCCTTATCCGCCAACGTGACGATCTTCAGGACATCCTCGCGTATGGATCGAGGCACGGTGCGCACAGCAGCGTGTCCGATCTTGCCGGAGTCCAGAAGCAAAAAGAAAGACCAGAACGGAATCAAGAGCACCGCCAGCAGTAAGGTGACGGTATAGGAGATCGCTATGGCTGTGCCGCTCAAGGTCTGCTGTACCACCGTCCCCAATTCCGACGAGAAGCGCGTCAAGGTATCATCAATCTGCGTCTGCACCTGCGGCGGCAAGAGGCGATATTGCTCCAATATGTCATCCCCCATCCCCGCGAGATAGTCCCAAACCCGCTCGCGCTCCGCCCACAAACTCTCGCCCTGCTTCACAACCACAGGGACAATTAGAGCGGAGATCCCCACCAGCGCGGCGATAACCAGGATGTAGCTCAACACCAACGAAAGTGGTCGCGCCGCCCGCCCAAAAAAGCGCAAGCGCCGCCAGCGGCCCACCCAGAGCCACCCACGTTCCATGAGTTTGACCACCGGCGCTAGCAGATAGGCCAACCCCAATCCGAACAGGAAAGGTGAGAGCACAATCCGCGCCCGCCATATCACCACACCCACCAGACATAAGGCAACGCCAACAAGCACAAATCGCTTTCGGCGCTGCGCCGGAACTGCAAACCATCGCTCAGTCAGACCGCTCACAGGTATCCTCCTCCATGTCAATTACACATCAATCCTCGTCCAAACGCAGCATTGCCATGAACGCTTCCTGTGGAATGACGACATTCCCCAACATCTTCATCCGCTTCTTACCCGCCTTCTGCCGCTCCAACAGCTTCCGCTTGCGCGTGATGTCGCCCCCGTAACACTTGGAGAGCACGTCCTTGCGCACCGCCTTGATGTTCACCCGCGCGATCACCTTCCCGCCAATCGCCGCCTGGATGGGCACCTCGAACATCTGGCGGGGGATCGCGTCCTTCATCTTGCGAATCAACCGCGATCCTTTGTCGTACGCCTTGTCTCGATGCACGATGATTGCCAGCGCATCCACCGGCTCGCCGCTCAACAACACGTCCACCTTCACCAGATCATCGGCGCGATACTCCCCGAAGGTGTAATCCATCGAGGCATAGCCCCGCGTGGCCGATTTGAGCTTGTCATGCAGGTCAATGACCATCTCGGCCAACGGCACCTCGAAGGAGAGCAGCACACGCGCCTTCTCCAGCGTCTCGGTTATCAACAGCTCCGCCCGCTTGCGCCGGAAGATCTCGATCACCGCGCCGATGTACTCGCTCGGCGTAATGACCTGCACCTTCATCCACGGCTCCCGCACCTCCGCGATGTTGGCCGGATCGGGCAAATCGGCGGGCCGGTTAATCTCCAGGGAATTGCCGTTCCGCAACAACACCTGATAGGCCACGCTGGGCGCTGTCACCACCAGGTCTTGATCATACTCGCGCTCCAGCCGCTCCTGCACAATCTCCATGTGGAAGAGGCCCAAAAAGCCGCAGCGGAAGCCGAACTGCAACGCCTGCGAGGTCTCCGGCTCGTAGGTCAACGAGGCATCGTTGAGCTGGAGCTTCTCCAACGCATCCCGCAGGTCGGCGTAGTCGTCCGGCGACGAGGGATAGAGGCTGGCGAAGACCATCGGCTTGGCGGGGCGATAGCCCGGCAGCGGCGCGCTGAGCGGGCGCTTGGCGTCCGTGATCGTATCCCCCACGCGCGCCTCGCGCACCGATTTCAGACCCGTGGCGATGTAGCCCACTTCGCCCGCCACCAGCTCCGCGCGCTCCTGCATGTCCGGCGCGAAGATGCCCACCTCCACCGGCTCCGTTTTCGCCCCGGTCGCCATCATCAGCAGCTGCGTGTTGCGGGTCACCCGCCCGCCCGTCAGCCGCACGTAGGCGATCACGCCTTTGTAGGAATCGTAATGCGAATCGAAGATCATCCCCTGCAAGGGCGCGTCCGCGTCGGCCTGCGACGGCGGCGGGACGTGATCCACAATCGCCTGCAACACCGCCTCGACGTTCGTCCCCTCCTTCGCCGAAACCGTCAGCACCTCCTCTATGGGCACGCCCAAGAGCTCCGCAATCTCCGCCGAGGTCTCCTCCACCTGTGCCGTCGTCAGATCAATCTTGTTGATAACGGGGATAATCTCCAGATCGTTCTCCAGCGCCAGGTAGAGGTTCGCCAACGTCTGCGCCTCGACGCCCTGGGTGGCATCCACCACGAGCAGCGCCCCCTCACAGGCCGCCAGCGCCCGGCTCACCTCGTACCCGAAGTCCACATGCCCCGGCGTGTCAATCAGGTTGAAGTAATACAGTTCGCCGTCCGCAGCCCGCCAGCGCATGTGAACCGCCGACGCCTTGATCGTCACGCCCTTCTCCTGCTCCAGGTCCATGCTATCCAATACCTGTGAATGCCCCAACATGCGCCGCGCATCCATCGTGCCGGTCAGCTCCAACAGCCGATCCGCTAGAGTGGATTTCCCATGATCAATATGCGCGATGATACTAAAATTCCGAATGTATTTTGGATCCATACTTTCCTCTAACCCTATTCAGCGTGACCGCCACGCAGTTCGGCGGCCTCGTAAAGTGCTTGTTCAATCCACGGCGCAACAGATTCGCCCGGCTGACCCAGCTGCCACCATCCCAAAAATTCCACGTTGCCCGCCGGCCCGAGCAGCGGCGAGGCCATCAGCCCCCGCAGGCCCAATCCAAGCACCGCGAAGTCCGCCACGACCTGCATCAACACCTGACGATGCACCGCCGGATCGCGCACCACGCCGCCCCGCCCCACCTGCTCCCGCGCCGCCTCGAACTGCGGCTTGATCAGTGAGACCACCGCGCCGCCGGGCCGCAACCAGCCCACCGCCGTCCGGTAGATCAGCGCCAGTGAGATGAATGACACATCGGAGACGAGCAAGTCCATCGGCTCCGGCAGGGAGTCCAGCTGGCGCGCGTTGGTGCGTTCCAGCACCACCACGCGCGAATCCTGGCGCAGCGTCCAGGCCAGCTCGCCGTAGCCCACGTCAATGGCGTAGACCCGCGCCGCGCCGCGTTGCAGCAGGCAATCGGTAAAGCCGCCCGTCGCCGCGCCGATGTCCGCCGCGACCGCGCCCGCGACCGCCACCCCGAAGCGCACCAACGCCGCCTCGAGCTTCTCGCCGCCACGCCCCACAAAGCGCGGACGCGCCTTCAGTGTGATGTCGGCCTCCACGGGGACTCTCATGCCGGGCTTGTCGCGCAACTGCCCATTGACCAACACCTCGCCCGCCCGAATCAAGCGCCCGGCCCAGTCCACATCCTCTGCCAGGCCCTGCGCCACCAGCAGAACGTCCAATCTCTCTTTAGCCACACCGACAGGATACCTGAGATGGGCAATTAGTCAATAGACTTGTTCTCGAATAAGCCTTGAGCAGGTATTGGACGCAGATTCACGCTGATTTCGCTGATTTTTTGTAACTACTCACCCTGGCTCCGAGGGGATCGTCAGATCCCCGTCAAGTCAGAATTATCTAGGACTACATTGCATAGCAGCCTGGAGTTTGCTTGTGCATCCACGCCGGATCTGGCGATCCGGCTAGAGCTGGGTAGATACGATTTTTTGGTGTTATCAGGGAATGACTCTAGCGCCTGGGCCTAAAATATCCTCAAAGTTCTTAGCACACCCGCCAAATCCTCCGGCAGGGGCGCGGTGAAGGTCTGCCGCGCGCCCGTCTCTGGATGCGTAAGCGTCAACGCTTCCGCGTGCAGAAATTGCCGGGGCGCGTCCAGCGGCGGATGGCGCGGGCCGTAGGTCGCATCGCCCACCAGCGGATACCCCAACCAGGCAAAATGCACTCGTATCTGGTGAGTGCGCCCGGTGAGGAGCTGCACCCGCACCAGCGCGTAGTCGCGTCCATTCGCATCCTGGTAGTGCGCCGTGAGCTCCCAGCGGGTGCGCGCGGCCTTGCCCTGGGCGACCACCGCCATCCGCTGGCGCTGCACGGGATGGCGGGCAATCGGCGCTTCGATCAGGCCCGCCGGCGAGGCCAGCCGCCCGATCACCAACGCGAGGTAGGTCTTCTCGACCTCGCGCCGCTTGAACTGTCGCTGCAACGCCGTGAGGGCATGATTGTGCTTCGCCACCACCATCACCCCGGAGGTGTCCTTATCCAGCCGATGGACGATGCCCGGACGCTGCGGCTCCCCCACCCTGGTATTGAGCTCGGGACAGTGCGCCAGGAGCGCATTCACCAGCGTGCCGGTACGATTGCCCGCGCCAGGATGCACCACCATCCCCGCCGCCTTGTTTAGCGCCAGAATGTCGTCATCCTCGTAGAGGATCTCCAGGGGCAGCGCCTCCGGCTGTGGGACGGATGGCTCGGCGGGCGGCACACGCACCTCCAGCCGATCCCCCACCGCGACGGATTGCGAGCCTTTCGTCACCTGCGCGCCGTTGCGCGTCACCAGCCCGCTCTCAATCAGGCGTTGGATGGCGCTCCGCGAAAGTTGATCTTGCACCCCCGCGAGATAGCGATCAATGCGCGCGTCCTCTTCCGCAACAACGAAACGCCAGACCTGCGTGTCGCTCACGCCTCTACCACCACCTCGCCCGCCTTCACCACCACGACGACCGGATTGGAGCCGAACCGGTAGCCCAGATGGCGGTAGTCGGGCAAATCCAGTACCAGCAAGTCGGCCTGATAGCCGGGGGTGAGGCTCCCCACCCGGTCGCCCAGCCCCACCGCGAAGGCCGCGTTGAGCGTCGCGGCGACGAGGGCCTGCGCCTGGGTCAGCCGCAGATAACGGCAGGCCAACGCCAGGACGAAGGGGAGCGACTCGTTCCAGGCGGTGCCGGGATTGCAATCGGTCGCCAGCGCCAGCGCCGCCCCCGCCTCCAGGAAGGCTTGCGCGGGCGTGTAGTCGTGGTGCGCCAGGCCGAAGGGTGTGCAGGGCAGCGAGACCGCGACCGTGTCGCTGGTCCCCAGCGCCGCGATCTCGTCGGGCGGCGTCGTGACCAGGTGCTCCGCCGAGGTCGCGCCCAGCTCCGCCGCCAGCCGCGTCCCGCCCAGCGACTTGAACTCGTCCACGTGAATCTTGAGCGGGAAGCCCAAATCGCGCGCCGCTGTCAAAATCTGCCGCGTCTGCTCCAGATCGAAGACGCCCTCCTCACAGAAAACGTCGCAGAAGGGCAGGCGCTCCAGCCCCAAGGCGCGCGATCTTTCCGCCACCGCCGGCAACATCTCCTCGATCACGAGCGCGACGTAGGCGTCCGCCCGGCCCTGATACTCCGCAGGAATGGCGTGCGCGCCCATGAAGGTGGGGACGAGCGTGACCGGGTGCTCGCGGTCGAGCGCGACGATGGCCTCCAGCTGGCGGAGCTCCGTGGCGGTCTCCAGGCCGTAGCCAGTCTTGACCTCGACGGTGGTCGCGCCGTGCGCCAACATGCGATCCAGCCGGGGCCGCATCTCGGCGACCATCTCGGCGACGCTCGCCGCGCGCGTGGCCCGCACTGTGGACATGATGCCGCCGCCCGCCGCCATGATCTCCATGTACGTCGCGCCGGCGATGCGCTGCTCGAACTCGTTCGCGCGGTCGCCCATCCACACCAGATGCGTGTGGGGGTCCACAAAGCCGGGGCAGACGACACGCCCGCGCGCGTCAATCTCCCGCGCCGCCTGGACGCCGGGGCGCAGGTCGGCGGTTTTGCCCACCGCAACCACCCGCCCGGCTTTGATTGCCACCGCGCCATCGGGAATCAGCCCCAATTCGCCCAAATCGGCGCCGCGTTGCGGGCCGTGGGCCTGAGGGGGAATTGTACACACCTGTGCCGCCGAATGGACAAGCAAATCAACCTGCATCTCACACGCTCCTCTCGATAGGTTTACACATGCGCACGCGCACAATCAAATTTTACCCTAACAACCCCTCTTACGCAAAAAAGCCAGGGCGTGGTAGCCCTGGCCTCGGTTGCAAGCGCCCCTTACGGGGTCAACCAGCGATCGGGTTCGAGTAGGTGTAGCCAGATGCCCACTTCGTAGGCCATCCCTGATTCATCCTCCCCCCAGGCCAGGCGCGCGGTGGGCGGCAGATTGGGGATCAACCGCCCCCCTTCTGGCGTCTGATTGATGTTGCCGTAGAAGTAGACGTCATCACGGGTGACATCAGCGACCCAGATCGGCCCCTGGATGACGCCCTGGCGGCGCACGGCGAAGAGCGCCACCCAGCGGGCGTCTTCCTCCAACTCATACCGCGCAGCGAGGGCGTAGGCGTACTCGCGCAGGACGTTGCCCGCGAAGCGCCGAGGGACGCGCGAGTCCACGCGATCCCAGCCGGCGTTGTAGGCCGCGAGCGCGTGGAAGACATCCCCGCGCCCCTGCCGTACCACCATTGCCAGCGTGTTGCTCCCCCAGTAGACGTTTGTCGTGGGATTGAGCAGCTCCGCGCGCGTGGGACGCCAGCTGAAGCCCGCCTCGCGGGGCATCACCTGGAGCAGCCCCACCGCCCCGGCGGAGCTCTCCAGATCAGGATTGCCGCTGGACTCATGCCACATCAGCGCCGCGATAAAGTCCGGGTCCAGCTGCCGGCTTTCCGCCGCTGCGAGCACCAGGCGCTCCCAGCGTTGAATTCGATAGTGCCAGTAAGGGGAAAGAGATGTTCGCATCTCCTGCCCCACTACGGAGTCCGCCAACATCGCGGCTCCAACTTGAAGGGGTGCTGCGCTGCCCAACAGGATCATCACCGCGAGCACAGCCCCGCTTAAACGTAATCGTTGCATCAAATACCTCCCTTTTACAAACCAGGCGGGGACTATAAAAGGTTTCGTTGATTTGTCAAGGGGGGTGATGCAAAGCGGTTAGACAGCCGTAGCACGGCGCGGCTGTTCAGCGCGCGAAACAGTTCGCGCTACACAGCTCAGGACTTACGCAAGTATCGAGAATCTAACCGCAGAGTACGCAGAGAACGCAAAGATAATTTCCCTAAATTGCTCTATAAACATATTGCACAACATAAATTGTCTTTTTGAGCAACGTCGGTGGGTTTTTAACAAAAAAACTCTGCGTCCTTTGCGCGCTCTGCGGTTAAAGATGTTGGGGTCGCGTGATTGCATAAGTCCTAAGCTAAATTACATCCGCGCCAAAGATGGATTCGGCCTCTGCCAGGTATGCGGGAAGTTCTTCGGGGTCTTTGCCCTTCGCCAGCAGGAAACGTTCCAGCAGGCGCGGCGGGGTCAACGCCTCCGGCTCCAGCCCTTCCAGTCGGTCGCGGGCGATGCGCTCCACCTCGCGGTTGATCTGCGCGAAGAAGGCATCCTTGAACAGCGGCGCGATGTCCGCATCGCGCAGGTGCGGCTCCTGCGCTGCCGTGATCTCGACGATCACGCGCACCACCGCATCCGTCAAAACAACGCCGTTCAGCGCCGCCTGCACCGCAGCGACGGGGTCTTCTTCGGCGCGCGCATCCACGCGCAAGGTGATGAACGGGCGCGCGGGGACTTCGATGTAACGCCACTCGGTGTGGCCGCGCTGCACCTCGGCCCAGCAGAAGCCCTTGGGCTGCTTCTCCTCGCCGAAGTCCACCCGCTCCAGGCTGCCCGCGTAGACCACGGGCGGGTGCTGGCCCGCGTTGAGCTCCTGGTGCTGGTGGATGTGACCCAACGCGACGTAGTCCCAGCGCGGATCGGCCAGCGCCGCCAGGGGCAAGCCCACATCGCGCCCCACCATGATGCTACGCTCGGAGCCCCAATGCGCGCTCTCGACGGAGAAGTGCCCGGTTAGCACCGTCGGCAGCGCCGGATCGAGCTCCGCCGCCAGCCCTTCCAACAGGCCGACGATAATCTCGGTCACGGCGCGGTCGAGTTCCGCCTGGCTGAGCTGGCGGAACTGGCTGCGCGTGAGCAGCCGTTGCCGCACGGGATAGGGCAAGGCGATGATTTGCAACGGGCCGCGCCGGGTCTCGATTCGCAGCAACGCCGGTTGCGCCGCTACGGTGACGTGCGGCACGGCCAATGTATCGAAGATCTCGATGCTGGAGGCGCGCTGCTCCATCGCAGGGACATCGTGGTTGCCGACAAGCAGCACAGTGGGGATCTCCGCCTCGGAGAGCCGGCGGATGCGCTGCGCGAACTCGCGCTGGTGGGTGGGATCGGGGGTGCGGTTACGGAAAGCGTCGCCGGCAAAGAGCACCAGGTCGGCCTCGTGCACAATGGCATAGGCGACCAGCGCATCCAGCCGATCGAGAAAATCCACCACGCGGCGATTCAGGCCGGTCTCGGGATCGAGCCGCCCGTAGTTCTCCATGCCGATGTGGAGATCGGCGAAGTGCAGGATGCGGATGGGGTCAGGCAAGATGTAGCTCCAAGATTAGTCAGCGCCTTACTGCTGAGACAAACCGGCAAGGGGTTGCGCCAACACCTTAACTTCGCTTGCAATCTGTTCGCCTATCTCACGTTCTGCCATCTCCAAGTCATAACGCGCCTGCAAGCGAGTCCAAATGACGGCGCTAGTACCAAAATAACGCGCCAAGCGCAGCGCCGTATCCGCAGTGATTGCCCGTTGTCCACGCACAATTTGACTGATCCGCAAGGTTGAGACGCCAATATCCTTAGCTACCCGATATCGGCTGAGACCTAATGGTTTCATGAAATCTTCCCATAGTATCTCCCCCGGATGAATTGGGGGCAATCGTTCTTCAGTCTCCATTTTTCACCTCTAGTGATAGTCCACAATCTCTACTAATTTTGCCTGTCCCGCTTCCCATAAGAAACAAATACGCCACTGATCATTGATTCGAATGCTATACTGCCCGGCGCGATCGCCACGCAACGCCTCCAAACGATTCCCTGGCGGGGCCAACAAATCGCGTAAGTCTTCGGCTTCATCAAGATAGAGAAGTTTGCGGCGGGCGGTTCTTTGTATATCGCGCGGCAACTTTCGCGAAACATTACCACGAAATATCTTTTCTGTCTCAGGATTGGCGAAAGAGACTATCATGGTTGTATGGTATCACGGAGCGATACTATTGTCAAGCGTTATCTATCTTCTTGACGCGCCGTGTGTGGCGTCCTCCCTCGAAGCTGGCGGCGAGGAAGGCATCCACAATATCAAGCGCCAATCCTTCGCCGATGACGCGCCCGCCCAGCGCGAGGATGTTGGCGTTGTTGTGCATCCGCGCCATGCGCGCCATGTAGGGGTCGGTGCAGAGGGCGGCCCGCGCGCCGCGCACTTTGTTCGCTGCGATGGAGATGCCGATCCCCGTGCCGCACACGATGATGCCCAGATCGTACTCGCCGGCGACGACAGCCCGCGCCACGGGCAAGGCGTAGTCGGGATAGTCCACGGATGTGGTCGCGTCGTGCGTGCCCTGGTCGAAGACTTCGTGGCCGGAATTGGTAAGGTGTTGCTTCACAGCTTCTTTGAGCGTGTAACCGCCGTGATCTGCACCGATGATGATACGCATGGATAAACCTCCCGGAAAAATCTGTAAATTTCACTTTGTTGCTGATGTGGTACGTTCAACCACGACATGGGCGCGCTCCTCAAGATCATACAACAATTCTGCGGTAGCAAGCACTTCACCGGTCTGGGCATTCACATCAATCACACCAATTTGCGCCAGTGGCCCGGTTGTGGGCAAAGCAACCCATACCGGCACACGCCACATCAATTGCTTGCCAGCCACCAAAGTGGGATGCTCGCCATACACCAGGTTTCCAACCTGATCCAGAAGTAGTTTGCTGACTTTGCGCTGGGCGGTAAAATCAGTTACATTGACCTGTGTAGTAAGCGTAAAATCAATCTTCACCGTCGCGGGCGCTGGTAAGGTGAGTGATTCAAATTCAATATTCATCTTACACCTCTGCACACAAGGAGATCGCACTTAGCATATCGCGGGTAGATTCTAAATAATCAAACTCGAAAAAGTCTTCGAAAGCATCTTCTTCATGGATTTTGCCGCTTTGCACCAGCTTGTCAAGTTCAGCAATGGTCTGTACGCCATATTTATGCGCCAGACTGAACAATTCAGATTCAACCAGTCGCA
>DAOTXC010000024.1:0-9962 GCA_034435555.1 Anaerolineae bacterium | reverse complement strand
GCCCCACCGCCCGCGCCCATCCCGCCCTCTGTCTACTTCGTCGTCGTCGAAAGTCCCATCCAACCCCTGCGACTACGCGAAGGGCCAGGTACGCAGCATCCCCAGCGCGCCGAATTGCCGCACGAAACCGTGCTCAAGGCGCTGGAACCGGAGGCTGATGTCAAGCAAAAAGTGGGCAAGATGCACGCCTGGCTGCATGTGCAGATACCCACCGGATTGACCGGCTACGTGGCCGCCTGGTATCTCAAGTTGCAGACCGCCGACCCCGAACCGATTGTCCCCGAACCGAGCGACGCGCCGGTGCGCTACGTGTCAGTGGAAAGTCCGGAGTTCGGCCTGCGCGTGCGTCAGCAACCCACCACCAGCGCGGCGCAGGTGTGGTGGATTCCGCATCAGACGGTGCTGGAAATTCTCGAAGACCCGGAGGCCGCCGGCAAGAAGGTGGGGCAGCAGGAGAAATGGCTCAAGGTGCGCACCCCCACCCGCCAGGAAGGGTATGTGGCCGCCTGGTACGTCCGCGCAGCGCGCCAACCTGATACGCGCAGCCCGGCGACCGCCGGCGCGCTGCCCAAGGGCCTTTCGCCGCACATCTTCGGCATCCATGCGGTTACGCTCGGCGATGACCCGCACACCCGCGACCCCATCCGCGCTCTCTACGCGGGCCAACCCAAGCGCGGTTGGATCTTCTTCACCGAAACCTGTGGCAGAACGCCCAGCACGCTCCAGCCGAACGAGACCGTCCGCGCCCGGCTGTGGGATTGGGCCAGCCAGGGCTACGGCGTCATCGTGCGGCTGAATCACGGCTACGAGCCAGGCGGCACGCTGCCCGAATCGCAGCACTACGATGGCTTCGCTGCCGCCGCCGCCCGCTGGGTGGAGCTGTACCTCAAGCGCCCGGAGCTCCCTGCGACCGCCTACACCTGGACGATCCAGATCGCCAACGAGCAGAACAACCCCCGCGAGCATCCAGGCGGCTTCGAACATCCCACCGAGCACATCACCCCGCAGATGTACGCCACGGCCTTCAACAAGACCTATACGCGCATCAAGGCCGTGCTGCCCAACACCATCGTCTGCCCCGGTGCGGTAGACCCTTACAACTACATGAAGCTCAAGCTGCTCGGCGACACGCGCTGGCGCCCGCTCGATTACTACACGGAGATGCTTGAGGGCATCCACCAACTCGATGGCATCATCCTCCACGCCTACACCCACGGCCCCGACCCGGCGGCTATCACCAGCCTTAAGCGCTTTGCGGAGGGGACGGGGCCGCTCTGGGATCACTTCTTCGATTTCCAGATTTACCGCCTGTTCATGGAGCGCATCCCCGCGAAGTGGCGCACGCTGCCCGTCTACATCACCGAGACCAACCACATCTGCCGCCCCAACGCCGCGCCGCTGTGCGAGCACGATCAGGGTTGGGTACATCACAACACCGGCTGGGTGCGCGCGATGTATGCCGAAATTGACCGCTGGAATCGGCAACCCTACGCCCAGCAGATTCGTTGCGCGTTGCTCTACCGCTGGATGGGCGACGCCTGGACGATCTCCGACAAGCCCGGGGTGCTGGAGGACTTCCGCCAGGCGCTTGCCAACGATTACCGCTGGCTCGAGCAAGGGGATTTCAAGCTGGAAGAGATGCTCGAAGCGCTGCTCGCCCCCATGTCCAGCGCCAGAGCCTCGGTCGCCGCAGCATTGCCGACAGCGCCCACGCCACCGATCGCCCCACCCCCTGTGGAGGAGCGCGTCTTCGCCGGGCCGGACGACCTCAAGAAGATCTGGGGGCTGGGCCAGAAGACCGAGGAGGCGCTGAACGCCGCCGGCATCCACCTCTACACGCAGCTGGCCGCCTTGACGCCAGAGCAGCTCCAAGATCTGCTCGGCGAGACGGAGCTCCGCACGCGCTACCTCGAGACGTGGCCCAAACAGGCGCGCATGTTGCTGGCAGGCGAACAAGCCGCGTTGCTCGATTACCAGCGCAGCCTGGGACGGGGTCGCGCGCGATAAGAGTCGAGAATGTTCATTCGCGCATGACCAACCTCACCGGATGAAAGCCTTGCACGCACAACGCTCGTACTGCGTAATGCGTAAAGAAGATTTTGTTGAGGAGCGATCCGCGAAAGTGCAGTGTTTAGATTCCAGGACTTACGCACTTTGTAGGCAGAACAGAGATTTCACCGCAGAGAACGCAAAGAGCGCAGAGATTTCTTAAGGTTTCTTGGCGTTCTCAGCGTTCTTGGCGGTTAAAAATTTCGCACTGCGTAAGTCCTAATTCTCTATTCGCCATTCGCCATTTTCGATGAATAACCGCAAAGGAACCGTCTTACCGTTGGAGCGGGCCGTGTGTTACGGCCCGCTCCACTCGCGGCGGCTGGGGCTATCGCTGGGCATCAACCTGCTCTCCACACAGCGCAAAATCTGCTCCTTCGATTGCATTTACTGCCACTATGGGCCGACGCACCTCAAGACGCTCGCGCCCGACGAGCACGACCTGCCCGGTGCCGAAACGATCCTCAAGGCCATCGCGCAAGCGCTCCACCGTCACCCGGAGGTGGACTCGCTGACCTTCTCCGGCAACGGCGAGCCGACGCTGCACCCGTACTTCCCCGCGATCCTGGCGGAGACGGCGCGGCTGCGCGACCGCTTTGCGCCGCGTGCGAAGATCACTGTGTTCTCCAATGCCACCACACTCACGCGCCCGGAGATCCACGCGGCCCTGCTACGTTGCGACAACCCCATCCTCAAGCTCGATGCGGGCGATCCCCAGACCTTCGCGCTGATAGATCGTCCGGTCGCCGGGCTGGAGCTGGCGACGCTGTGCGCGGCAATCAAAAGTGTGCCCCACGCCATCACCCAGAGCGCATTCATCGGCGGACGAGTCACCAACGTGGAGGGCGACGCCTTCGAGGCCTGGCTGACCGCGCTCGCCGCGATCCGCCCCACACAGGCGCAAATCTACAGCACCGATTACCCCGTCGCCGAGGCCAGCATCGAGCGCATCCCGCCCTACCGCCTGCGCCAACTCGCCGCAGAAGCCACCCGCCGCACCGGGGTCGAGGTCACGGCTTATTGGCCGGGGTGATGTACCCTTGCCAATGATCTTGTTTGAGCAAGGATTTACACGCATTTTGACGACGGACGACGGACGACGGACGACTTCTGGGAGACAAATCGTGGTCTGTCGTCGGTGGTCGGTGGTCTGTCGTCCGTGGTCGGTGGTCAATACCAAAAGGTAACAACTTGGGCTATAATAAAGAGGTCTCCACGAACCACCGATTTTGAGATTTGCCGATTTGAGATTTTCAAAAGGAGATTTTGATGCACGACAAAGTATCTGCGGCGTTGGGCCTGAGTAAGGCCGATTATACGGAAATTCGCCTGGAAGAGCGGGAATCCACAACTGTGACCTTCCGCGGGCGCGAGCTGGAGAACGCCAGCAGCGTCATTGATGCGGGCGGCATTGTGCGCTGCTTCCGCCGCGATGGCGGCTGGGGCATTGTCACCTTCAACAGCCGCGATCAGCTGGCCGAAAAAGTAGCCCAGGCGTATGAATGCGCGGGCAATGTCAAGAGCGAGACGCCTATCGCGCTCGCGCCGATTCCGGTCGTGCAAGACCGGATCACTGTAACATTGGAGCAGGATTTCCGCCGCGTCTCGCTGGCGGAAAAGAAAGCTCTCATCGAGAGCTACAACGCGCTCATGCTGGGCTATAGCGAGCAAATTGTGGATACCGTGAGCGTCTACAACGACTCATTCAACCGGATGACGTTCGCCAATTCCGAGGGGACACTCATTGAGGAAGAACGCCCGATGGTCGCGGTGCTGTGCGCGGCCATCGCCCGCGATGGGAACAATGTCCAGCAGGCGCACGAGAGCCTCTCGCTGCCGGCCGGTTTCGAGATCGTCCAAAATCTCGAAACCCTGGCGCAGACTGCCGCCCGCCGCGCGGTGGAGCTGTTGAGCGCGCAGAGCGTGGTGGGCGGCCAGTATCCGGTCATCATCAACCCGCAGCTGGCCGGCGTGTTCATCCACGAAGCCTTCGGGCATCTCTCTGAGGCCGATTTCATCTACGAGAACCCGGCGGCGCGGGAGATGATGGTGCTGGGGCGACGCTTCGGGCAGGATTTCCTCAATGTCTTCGAGGATGGCGCGGCGCCCGGCTTGCGCGGCACGCACAAGTATGATGATGAGGGCACGCCCACCCGCCGCAACGATCTCATCCGCAATGGCGTGCTGGTAGGGCGGCTACACTCCCGCGAGACCGCCGCCCGCATGGGCGAGCAGCCCACCGGCAACGCGCGCGCCATCAGCTACCGCTTCCCACCCATCGTCCGCATGACCAACACGGCGATTGCGCCGGGTGACACTTCCTTCGCGGACATGATCAAAGACATCGAGCTGGGCATCTACGCCTGCGACGCCTACGGCGGCAATACGCAACTAGAAGCCTTCTCGTTTAGCTCCGGCTACGCCTACATGATCCGCCACGGCGAGCTGGCAGAGATGGTGAAAGATGTGATTTTGGCGGGCAATCTGTTCGCCACGTTGCAGAACATTGACGCTATCGGCAACGATTTTGAGTGGACACAGAGCGCCGGCGGTTGCGGCAAGGGCAGCCAGGCACCGCTGCCGGTGGCGATGGGTGCGCCGCACGTCCGCATTCAGAATGTCGTCATCGGGGGGGCATAACCATGAATATCCTGGAACAACTACAGGGACAGGCAGAACAAATCGAGGTCTTGGAGCTCCACAGCGAAGTCACCACGATTCGCTTCGAGTCCAATGTGCTCAAAACCAGTCAGGTGGAAGAGACCAGCGGGCTGGCGGTGCGGGTGGTCAAAGCGGGGCGGCTGGGCTTTGCGGCCTCGAGCGATGCTACCGCGACGGAGAAACTGATCGCTAACGTGCTGGAGTCCGCCGCCTATGGCGATGAGACGCCGCTGGTCTTCCCCGGCGCGCTGCCCGCGCCCGCCGTGCCCTGCTATGATGCCCGCATCCCGGAGCTCCCCATCGCGCGGCTGGTCGAAATTGGCCAGGAAATCGTCGCCTACCTGCGCGAGGTGGATCCCGAGGGGCTGGTGGATGTGGATTTGCGCCGGGCGGTGCAGCAAACCGCGCTGCG
Organism: Anaerolineae bacterium; assembly: GCA_034435555.1. GTDB lineage: Bacteria > Chloroflexota > Anaerolineae > B4-G1 > SLSP01 > DAOTXC01. The sequence goes on along the minus strand of DAOTXC010000024.1, from coordinate 4,840 downwards.
CAACCAGGCCGGCGCGGAGATTGCCGTCACCCGCTCGCCCTTCTCGATTGACTTCGGGGTCAACCGGGTGAAAGACGATGATGTGTTGATCCTCTACGATGCGCTCGGCACGACGCTGTGGGACGAGGATTACATGCCCCCGGTGCGGCGGATGGGCAAACACCTGCGTTTGGCGCAAACCATCGTCCCCGCGCGCTCCGGGCGGATGCCCGTGATTTTCTCGCCCTTTGGCGGGCTGATGTTGACCTATCCGCTCATGGTGGCCCTCAACGGCAAGCAGGTCGTCAAGGGCATTTCGCCGCTGGCCGGGCGCATCGGCGAGCAGATTTTCGATGCCAAACTCACGTTTGTGGATGACGCCACCCTGCCAGGGCGGTATAACAGCGCGCCCTACGATGACGAGGGCGTGCCGCATCGCCGCAATGTGCTCGTCGAAGCAGGCGTGTTGCGCGGCTTCCTTTACGATCTCAAGACGGCAGCGCAGGCGGGCGTGGAATCCACCGGCAACGGTGAGCGCGGGCTGTTCAGCCTGCCCAGTCCCTCCGGCAGTACGATGTGTCTGAGCGCAGGTAAGACGCCGCTGGCGGAGATGCTGGCCGGTATCAAAGAAGGGCTGTGGGTCGAGAGTATGTTGGGGCTGGGCCAGGGGAACATCATCTCCGGCGCGTTCTCCAACCCGCTCGCGGTGGCTTACCGGATCGAGAACGGGCAAATCCTGGGCCGCGTGAAGGATGTCTCGCTCGCCGGCAACATCTACGATGTGCTGCGCCAGGTCGCTGCCGTGAGCCAGGAGACGGAATGGGTCTACCGCTTCCTCAACCAGCCTTACCTGCTGTTGGAGGATATGAACGTCGTTGCCAAGGGATAAGCTCTGCTTTTTGAAGAAGGGAGAAACCATGCAAGCCAATAAACGTAAGTGGATCAGAGTAATGATCGGTATCGGCCTTACCTTAGGGGTGCTCGTGCTCTGCTCATCCTCGACCGCGCTGCTCAATCTCTACGCCGATTACCTGTGGTTCGAGAGCCTCGACTACACGGCGCTGCTGACCCGGCGTCTGAGCGCAGAGATCGGGCTGGGCGTGATCGGGGCCATCGCCGCCAGCCTCTTTTTGCTCCTCAACTGGTCGCTGCTGCCCTTCCTGGGCGCGGAGAAGACCGCGCTCCACGCCAAAGTGCGCGGGCAGGATGTGGCCGTTTCGACCCGCCCGTTGCGCTTGCTCTTCAGCGCGGCGAGCGTCTTCATCGGCGTGATCTTCGGATTGGCGCTGAAAGAGCATTGGCGGACCTACCTGATGGCCGCCAATGGCGTCCCCTTCGACCTCGCCGATCCGATTTTCGGACAAAATGTCGCCTTCTACGTCTTCGAGCTGCCCTGGTACAATGTGCTGCTGGGCTGGGGCAAAACCTTGATCGCGTTTACGCTCATCGGCGCGTTGCTGCGCTATGCGGTGTTTCAGCAGCTCAAGTCACAGCGGAGCACGGCGCACCTCTCGCTGACCGGGGCCGCGTGGCTGCTGCTGCTCAGCGCCGACCGCTGGGTGGCGCGCTACGCGCTGCTGCAATCGCGCGATGGCGTGGTGGTGGGCGCGAGTTACACCGACATCTACGCGCGGCTGCCCCTCTACAACATCAGTCTGGCGCTCTTCGCGGTGGCCGCGCTGATCCTCATCATCAACGTCTTCACACGGCGTTGGAAACTGCTGTCGCTGGTCGTTGCCGGGTGGTTGGTCTTCTCGCTGGTGAGCGGCATCTACCCCACCCTCGTCCAACGCCTCAGAGTCGAACCCAACGAGTTTGCCGTCGAGCGACCTTACATCGAGCATAACATCGCCTATACGCGCTACGCCTACGGGATTGACAATATCCAGGAGTGGGACTACCCCGGTGAGGGAACCATTACCGAGGCCGACCTCGCCGCCAACAACGATATTGTGCAAAATATCCGTCTGTGGGACTATCGCCCGCTGCTGCGCACCTTCGGGCAGATCCAGGAAATTCGGCTCTACTATCACTTCGAGGATGTGGATGTGGATCGCTACACACTCAGCGGCGAGCCGCGCGCGGTGATGCTTTCCGCCCGCGAGCTGGATGTGGATCAGCTGGCCGATCAGGCGCAGACGTGGATCAACCGCCACCTCATCTTCACCCACGGCTACGGCGCGACGCTCATCCCGGTCAACGAGGTTAGCCCAGAGGGTCAGCCGCGCCTGCTGGTGCGCGACATTCCCCCGGTCAGCACCTACCCCGAACTCGCCATCACCCAACCGGCCATCTACTTCGGCGAGGCCACGCACCAGTACGTCATCGTCAACACCACGGAGGACGAGTTCGATTATCCCCAGGGGAACACGAACGTCTACAGCCGCTACACCGGGCCGGATGGCGTGCCGCTTGGCGGGGTGTTCCGCCGCCTGCTGCTGGCGATGCGCTTCAACAGCGCGCAGATGCTCCTCTCGCCCGCACTGACCAGCGAGAGCCGCATCCTCTTCCATCGCCTGCTGCACGAGCGCGCCGAGCGGCTGATGCCGCTGCTCTGGTACGACAGCGACCCCTACATCGTCATCCACGAAGGGCGGCTGGTCTGGCTGCTCGATGCGTACACCTGGACCGATCACTTCCCCTACTCGGAGGTGCGCGGCGGGCTGAACTACATGCGCAACAGCGTCAAAGTCACCATTGACGCTTACACGGGCGAGACGCGCTTCTATCTGATTGATCCAAGCGACCCCATCGCGGCGACCTACGCACGCATCTTCCCCGATCTCTTCCTGCCCGCCGAGGCGATGCCCGCCACCCTGCGCGCCCACTGGCGCTACCCGGAGACGCTCTTCATCTACCAGTCCGAGCTCTACGCCACCTACCACATGGAGGATCCGCAGGTCTTCTACAACCGCGAGGATCTCTGGGCCATCCCCACCGAGATCGTGGAGACTTCACAACGACGCATGGAACCTTATTACGTCCTGATGTGCCTGCCTGATTCCGAGCGGCTGGAGTTCATGATGATTCGCCCCTACACCCCCGCGCAACGCCAGAACATGATCGCCTGGCTCTACGCCGAGAGCGACGGGGCCGATTATGGGCGGCTGGGCGTCTTCAAGCTCTCGAAGGATCGTCTCTTCTATGGGCCGCAGCAAATCGAGGCGCGCATTGATCAAGACCCCATCATCTCGCAACAGCTATCGTTGTGGCACCAGCGTGGGTCGCGGGTGCTGCGGGGCAACCTGCTGGTCATCCCGCTGAATGACACCTTCATCTACGTCGAGCCGCTCTACCTGGAGGCCGAAAGCGGGCAGTTGCCGGAGCTGCGCCGGGTGATCGTGGCCTATGGCGAACGGGTCGTGATGGCCCCCACCCTCGCCGAAGCGCTACTCCTGACGCTCGATGAAGAGATCGCACCGATAACCCCTGGAGAGTTGCCGGAAGGCGATCTGGCAACGCTGGCCGAGCGCGCGTGGGAGCACTACCAGGCCGGACAGATTTGCCTGCAGGCTGGCGATTGGGAATGCTACGGGCGCGAACAGCGCGCTCTGGAGGCCGTCTTGGAGGCGATGTTGGGAATGCAAGAGCCGTAACCGCTCTGGAGACGCTGAACGGCGCGCGCCGCACAGCATTGACATTCAGGACGCGCAAGCCGCCGAGCGGTATAGACGAGCGCTGAGATTGCAAGTTCCGAGGACAGAATTTCACGCTTGAGAGCGGCAATGTCCTGCTGTATCACAAGTCCAGGCGCATCTCGATTCTTCTGAAGGAGACGATATAACCGAACTCTTGCAAGATCGGCCAGCGGGGATCGGTCACGGCCATGTTTTCGTGCTTGGTGTCATGGCGCGGGTGACGCGAGTGGAGCGCGTGCAGCAGGGCGCGCACCACGCTGGGGAAGTCCCCCTCCTCCACCTGGATGGTCAACCGACTGAGCTGATAGAGGCTGTGCTGGAAGACGATCCAGCCCCACCCCCAATGCGGCACAGAGACGCACAACCCTTCGAGCTGTCCGACATTGCGCAGAGAGGGCGTCTGATTGAGCCAATTGGGATCGTCAGCGCGCTGCGCCAAAAGCGTGAAGGCCTCTTCCCCTCCCACAAATTCCGCCTCGTAAGGAGGCACTTCGAGGGTCAGGCGCTCCAGCAGCAGCGGAGGTCGCCGCAACACCAGCAGTTCGCGGGTCTCGATAAAGCCGAGTTTTTTGAAGAGCGTGTGGGCCGGCACGTTATCCTTGATCACCTCGAGCCAGACTGTTTCAGCGCCCAAAGCGTATGATTGCTCAAGATGATTAGTCATCAGCAGCAACCCTGTACCACGGCGACGTTTGACGGGGAGCACCCCCAGGCGCGTCACCCACGTAGTCTTACCCCGCACGCCCAACATTGAAAGGCCCAGGATCTGCTCACCCGCCAGCGCCACTATCGAGCGCTCCATATCAACGCTGTAGTTGTGGACGTATTCTCGTAAGCGGGCCTCGTTCATGGGCATGGGCACGATGTAACCCACGCGGGTCTGGTTGTAGGCGGCGGTCAACTCCGCGAAGGTGAACTGGGTCGCCGGCAGAATATCCACCGGCGGTAGCGCATCTATCTGCGGCTCGGCCACCGCGCTCGCCGGAGGCGGGGCAGCCGAAGTGGTATGGTGCTCGTGACCCACTTTATCGTGCGTGAACTGCATAACACCCCCACTAAGTCGGCAAGTAACTGGCGATCTGACGCGGAAAATTCCGCAGGCTGATCGGTTGGCTCTACTGAAAAAAGCCCAGACCTCACGCAAAGCCGCCAAGTCGCAAAGGTTTTTTGAATTTACCTTAAATAATGTTAATGTTTTTCATAATCAAAATTTATTAGCAACT
>DAOTXC010000023.1:0-2580 GCA_034435555.1 Anaerolineae bacterium | reverse complement strand
GCCGCTGCGCGCCTGGCTGACGGAGCGCGGTATCGCCCATCGCCCCTACTACATCGTCAACGCGCTCTACATCCCGGCGGGAGAGCGGGCGCTGGTGCAGGCGCTGGCGGCGCGGGCCGATGTCGCCCGCATCGAGGCGAACCCGCGCCTCCGCCAGCTCCCCTTCCCGGAGGCGCTCTCCCAGCCGACCGCCGCGCAGGGTGTGGAATGGAACCTCGCGCAAGTGGGCGCGCCGGAGGTCTGGGCGGAAGGCTACACCGGCGCGGGGATCATCATCGGCGGGCAGGATACCGGCTACGATTGGCAACATCCCGCGCTGCTCCGGCAGTATCGCGGCTGGGACGGGAGCGCCGCCAGCCACGATTACCACTGGCACGACGCCATCCACAGCGGCGGGGGCGTCTGCGGGGCGGATTCGCCCGTCCCCTGCGACGATCACAGCCACGGCACCCACACCATGGGCATCGCCGTGGGCGACGATGGCGCGGGGAATCAGATCGGCATGGCGCCGGGCGCGCAGTGGATCGGCTGCCGCAACATGGATCGCGGCGTGGGAACGCCGGCGACCTACCTCGAATGCTTCGAGTTCTTCCTCGCGCCCTACCCCGTGGGCGGGACGCCTGCCCAGGGCGATCCCGCCCGCGCGCCCGACGTGACCATCAACTCGTGGAGCTGCCCCGCATCGGAGGGGTGCTCGTGGGAGACGTTGGAGGCCGCCGTGAACGCACAACGGGCCGCGGGCATCCTCACCGTCGTGGCGGCGGGAAATCGCGGCGCGGCGTGCAGCACCGTGCTTGATCCGCCCGCGATCTACGAGGCGGCGTACACGGTGGGCGCGGTCACTTCCGGCGATCTCATCGCCTCACTGAGCAGTCGCGGGCCGGTAACGGTGGACGGGAGCGGGCGGCTGAAGCCCGATCTGGTCGCGCCGGGGGTCGGGGTGCGCTCGTGCGTGCCGGGCGGCGGGTACGGCATCAAGAGCGGCACTTCGATGGCCGCGCCGCACGTCGCGGGGGCGGCGGCGCTGCTGTGGTCGGCGCAGCCCGCGCTCCGCGACGATCTCGCCGCGACGGAGGCGCTGCTCAACAGTACAGCGGTCGCCTTCGCCGATGGGCAGTGCGGCGACGCAGATGCCATCCCCAACAACGTCTATGGTTGGGGGCGGCTCGATATCGCGGCGGCAATCGCCGCGACGCACGAAGTGATTGAGTATCCGTGGCAGCTGTTCCTGCCGTTGGTGGAGCGGCGGGAAGGTTAGGGGCAAAAGAGAACTCCTCTCAGGAATACGGTCTATGACGAATACCTCGCCTGGCTTCGCAGGTTATCACCCTGGGTGTCCTGCCTCTTTGACCGTCCCGAGAGGAGTCTTACTCTCTACCTCTATTGTAAGGGGCTTTCCGTCGCTTGTCAATAATCTGGATGTGGAAAATAGACCGTTCCGTGCAATTCTCCTGGCGCGACCCATTGGCGACCCTGCTCATTTTGACAATCGGGGCAGAATTGTATATGATGAAAGCATGATGGGTACCGGGTCATGGGGTGCCCCATCAACCGTAATAGGTGACGCTATGGAAATTTTGCTTCCTCACATTTCAAAATGGTTTCGGGACAAGCAAGAGCACTTCACAACTTTTGCACGAGCAGATACTCGCATTGAAAGCTGGTTCAAAGCAGAGTTGCTTGTCTTATTCAACCGACTTGTAACAGAGCAAGTGGTGGAAAGCTTTAAGCGCGAAGCCAGTGTCTACTCACCGAAAGACAGTAAGAGAAAGCGGGTTGATTTTAGACTCTGCATTCAAGGTCAAGAGCACCTGTGCGAACTAAAAGCGTTGTGTATCAGCCAAGCAACAGGAACTCCTCGCAATTTGTACTTTTACTTCCGAGACAACCACGTTGGGCTGATAAAAGATTTCAAGAAGTTAGACGGAATCGGCAATCCAAACAAGTGGGTATTTGCCTTCGTCTATCCCGCACCCAATTTAAGGGAATGGAACACTGCTATAGCGTCATTGCCAAGCACATTGAGACATTGGAGACCCATAACGAGCATCGATGACTTTCCAGATTGGGTGTATATTGCGTTGTGGAAAGGGTGATATTGACCAGTCGCATGTTTCAACCAAGTATGGTAGTCTAACAAGCGCTTTCACCTGATGCCGTTCCATTGCACTTCACAGCACAGGTGAAGCGCAAACCGTGACCATTTTCGGAGGTACATTTTAGATGTCCTACATATTCCTGATCTATGCACTTATCTACGTCGGCTGCTTCGTCTGGCTGATCCGCCATTATCGCCAGGTGGAGCATCTGGGCACGCTGGCGCTCATTGTCATCGTGCTGGCGCTCGCCTACGATAACTTTGTGCTCTTCCTGGGCCACCTGATCGCGCCGGGGGGCGCTCTTCGAGGGGCTAGGGCGCTGGCGATACGTCCTCCACAGCGCGCTCACGCCCTGGCTGCTCTTCGTGGCGGTGAACTTCCTACAGCGGGCGGGATTCCGCTGGTGTAATCGCACCGTCATGCTGGTGGTGCTGGGGCTGGTGATCGTGCTCTCGCTGGCAGGATTTATCGGCGGCTTCAC
>DAOTXC010000022.1:0-3130 GCA_034435555.1 Anaerolineae bacterium | reverse complement strand
ATCTCGCCGCCAGAAGGAGGCGGTGAGGTAGGCGGCTGAGAAGGCGGCGTCGTTCCTGGAATGTTCAACACCTGGCCCACGTAAATCAGCGCCGGGTTGGTAATCCCATTGTGTCGCGCCAACGCCTCAACCGTCAAGCCGTAACGCAACGCGATCCGGAAAATATTTTCGCCCGGTTGCACTACATGCGTACCCGGCGCGCTGGGCGCGGGCGTGGCGATCACCTCCGGCTCCTCAGTTGGCTGAGGTGTGGGTTCAACTGTAGGCTCCACCGTCGGCTCCTCAGTTGGCTCCACCGTCGGCTCCTCAGTTGGCTCCACCGTCGGCGCTTCCGTAGGAACTTCTGTAGGCACTTCGGTGGGCACGGGCGTCGTGTTGCTCTCCGCCTCTCCCGTGATGAGCTCCGCCTCCGAAACAGGCGGTATCTCCGTCACATCGGGGGCGGCGCTGCGCGTGCAACCAACCATCAACGCCGAAGCCACCAGCAGCACTAACAAAAACCGAGACGCTTTTCCATACTCCATCGTGCAGCTCCTTTCACTCAAGTAGTTATCAAAATTATACACCACAATCTCAAAAAAGTCACAAATCGCCGCCCCCGACCTTGACGAAACCATCAGCGAGATTATAATTCACCTGGCGAATCCATCCGATTCGTTAATTTGCTATTTTACGAGGGGGTAATATCGAATGCTTGATGCAAATGAACTACGCAAAGGAGCCACGTTTCTTCTGGATGGCAACTTATACCAGGTGATCGAGTATCAACACTACAAGCCGGGGCGCGGCAATGCCATTATCCGCACCAAAATCCGCAACATGCGCACCGGATCAACCGTGCAACGCAACTTCCTGTCCGGCGACCGCTTTGAGGACGCCCCGGTCGAACGCCTGGGCGTGCAATATCTGTACACCGATGGCGAATTCTACTATTTCATGGACGTGGATACCTACGACCAGTTCCGCCTGACCCAGACCATGATGGAGGATCGCGGCGGGTATCTCAAAGAGGGGCAGGAAATCACGATGACCTTCTACGGGACGGAACCCATTGACCTGGAACTGCCCACCACCGTGGAGCTGGAAGTCGTCGAGTCCGAGATGGCCGTTGCGGGCGACACCGCCACCGGCGCCAGCAAGACCGTCACCTGTGAGACGGGCCTCCAGGTTCAGGTGCCGCTGTTCGTGGATGTTGGCGACATCATCCGCGTTGATACCCGCTCTGGGGACTACGTCACGCGCGTCTAACCGCAGCGAACGCGCGCCAAGCCGACACAGGTACGTTTGAGACGACGCGCCCACAGCGGCGCGTCGCGTTTGCTATAGAGAAAGGCTATGAGAGACTTAAGCGTCTACGCGGGACGTTGGATCGCCCTGGATGAACACCAGCACATCGCCGGCGTGGGGCTGACCGCCGAAGCGGCCCACCGGGCCGGACGGCGCATCCGCCCCAAGGAGACGCTATGGCTGGCGTGGGTCACACCGCACCCGCCCTATCTCGCGCTGCCCGCGTGGCCCTGCGAGCCGCTCAAGGCCCTCCTACAAGAGGAACACCTCTGGCTCGTGGGCGGCGCGGTGCGCGATCTGCTCCTGCAACGCCCCATCCACGATTGGGACTTCGCCGTGGAGGGCGGCGCCTGCGCCCTGGCCCGCCGCGTCGCCAACGCGCTGGGCGGGGCCTACGTCGCGCTTGACACAGAACGCGATACCGGGCGCGTCGTGGTCAACGATCCCGCCAGCGATGCGCCCATCACGCTCGACTTCGCCGGATTGCGCGGCGGCGACCTCGCTACCGATCTCGCACTGCGCGACTTCACCATCAACGCACTGGCCCTCTCGCTGACGGGCGAGTTTCACGATCCCACCGGCGGACAGGCCGACCTGGAGGCCGGCCTCGTCCGCACCACCCACCCCGGCGCTTTCAGCGACGACCCCGCCCGGCTGCTGCGCGCCGTCCGCGCCTGCGGCGAGCTCGGCTTCCGGCTGGAGGCGGATACCGCCGCCGCGCTCCGCGCACATCGCGCGGCGCTGCGCACCGTCGCCGCCGAGCGCAGCACCGCCGAGCTGCGCCGCATCGTGATGAGCGCGCCCGCTCACGAGCCGCTCGCCCTCGCCGCCGAGCTCGGGCTGCTGGAGCTTGTCCTGCCAGAGGTCACGGCGCTCCAAGAAGTCGAGCAATCTGCCCCGCACCACCACCGTACCGCCTGGGAGCACACCCTGACCGCCGTCGCCGCGATGGAAAAGCTGCTGGCCCTGCTCAAAGGGCAACCTGTTCCGCCTCCCACACAACGGCGGGTGCAGGCCCCTTCCTGGGCCTGGGGGGCTTTGGAGCGGACGCTCATGCCCCATCAGGCGCAGCTCGTGGCCTATCTGGAGACCCCGCTGACCGTGGAAACGCAGCCCGCCGAGCTGCTGAAGTGGGGCGCGCTGCTCCATGACATCGGCAAGGCCGCGACGCGCACGGTAGACGCAGCGGAGCGCACGCACTTCTACGACCACGCGCCTCTCGGCGCTGACCTGACCCACGCGCGGCTCACCGCGCTCAAGTTCCCCAACAAGGCGCGGAACTTCGTCACGCAGCTGGTCGCCGCCCACATGCGATTGATCGGCATGACCAAACAGCCGCCGCAGCGCCGCACCAGCTACCGCTTCTACCGCGCCACCGGCGAGGCCGGCGTGGGGGTGATCCTCCTCGCGCTGGCCGATGCGCTGGCGGTCTGGGGGCCAACGCTGCCTCAGGATTACTGGGACGGGTTGCTCCGCGCGGCGGAGATTTTGCTCACGCACTATTTCACCCAACACGAGGAGATCGTCGCGCCCCCACCCCTGCTCACCGGCCACGACCTCATCGCCCTGGGTATTTCCCCCGGCCCGGAGCTGGGCCGCTGGCTCGAACGACTACGCGAAGCCCAGGTCGCCGCCGAGATTCAGACCCGCGCGGAAGCGCAAGCCTTTATCGAGGAGAAACGGCGAAACAATGAATAAGCTCTTCCATCGGCAAAGCGTTTGGCTGCCCCTGCTCTTGCTACTGCTGCTGATGCTCTCCGGCTGCGAGACACCGACCGTCGGTCCCACGCCGACGCCCACACGCACCCCGATTCTCCCCACGGCCACACCCACCCCCACAGCC
>DAOTXC010000021.1:0-13147 GCA_034435555.1 Anaerolineae bacterium | reverse complement strand
GAATGGTGAATGGCGAATAGCCAAACAAAAATCTGCTAAATCCGCTCAATCTGCTGATAAGCATTTTCGTGCTGGATGGTGTGCGCCAGCACCGGTGTCTCCTAGAAAATAGCCGTAACGCGAAGCGTCTGCTTCGCGGGCGCGAACTAGACAGTTCGCGCTACACATCGCTCAACGTGGCCGCAGCAGTCGGGCAGCGCAAGCGGCGTAGGTCGCCGCCGCTGCGTAGACCTGCTCCAGAACGACAAATTCGTCAACGGTGTGCGCCAGCGCCGGATCGCCCGGCCCGAAGCCTACCGTGGGCACTTGCGCGACGCCGGCGGTGTACGCCCCTTCGGTAGCGAAGAGCCATTTGCCCAGCAGCGGGCGAACGCCAGCATCGCGCGCGGCGCGCAGCAAGGTCGTGACCAGGGGGTGCCGCTCCGACAGCGCCCAGGGCGCGGAAGAGCGCCGGACGCGATAGAGCTTGCCCGTGTGCGTGCTGATCTCCTCCTCGATGATGTGGACTTCGGCGTTGAGGCTCTCGCGCGCGACGACCCGCTGCACCTCCGCCAGGGCCAGCGACTCGGTCTCGCCAACCGTCAAGCGGCGATCCACGATCAAGTCGCAGCGGTCAGGAATGGCGTTGCGGCTCACCGCATGCGAATTCACTTCGGTGACGACCAACACGCCTGGCCCCAGGAAGGGGTCGTCCTCCAACTGCTCGGCCAGCAGTTCCAGCCCAAAGATGATGCGCGCCGCCGCGTAGATGGCATTATCGCCTAGTTCGGGGGCCGCCGAGTGCGCGGAACGTCCTTTCACCGAGACCTGCAGCTCCAGATGGCCCCGCTGCGCGCGGATCACCTGCAAATCGGAAGGCTCGGCGATCAGCACCCAATCGGGGCTTAGGCCATCCTCCTCGAACAGGATGCGCGTGCCCGTCCCCTCGGCTGACTCCTCCAGCCCCACGCAGGAGACGATGACCCGTCCCGCCAGCGGGACATTCCGGCGCAGCAACAGGGCCGCGCCATGCACCGTCGCCGCGAGGCCGCCCTTCATATCGGCAGCGCCCAGCCCATAGAGCCGCTTGCCGCGTATCTCCGCCGCCCAGGGGTCAACCGTCCAGGCCGCAGGATCGGCAACGCTGACCGTGTCCATATGCCCATCAATCAGCAACGTGGGGCCTTCTGCCGCGCCCACCTGGCCGATGACGTTGCCCGCAGCATCCATGTAGACTTCGGCAAAGCCGAGGCGCTGCATCTCTTCGACGATCAACGCCGCCACTGCCCCTTCCTGCCCCGGCAGACTGGGAGTGCGCACCAGTTTGCCCAGAAAATCCACGAGCGATGCTCGCTCTTGAGGGGTTAATCGCCACTTATTCATACCTGTTCATACCTCACCCAATCAATAAGCGCCATCCCCCAACAACACGGTGGGGATGGTGCGCAACATGATCTTGAAATCCAGCCAGGGCGACCAGTGCTCGATGTAGTACAGGTCCAGCAGCACCATCTCATCGAAGGTCAATTCACTGCGCCCGCTCACCTGCCACATCCCCGTCATCCCAGGGGGGACGACGAGGCGTTGCTTGTGCCATGCCTGATACTGCGCCACCTCCGCCGGGATGGGCGGGCGTGGCCCGACCAGGCTCATCTCACCGCGCAACACGTTGAGCAGCTGGGGTAGCTCATCGAGGCTGACGTGACGCAGGAAGGCCCCCACGCGCGTCAGGCGCGGATCGTCCCGTATCTTGAAGAGTGGCCCATCGGCCTCGTTAAAGTCTCGCAGCTCCGCCTGCTCCAGTTCCGCGCCCACCCGCATCGAGCGGAATTTGTAGATTGTGAAAGGGCGGTGGTTTTGCCCCACCCGTTCCTGTCGAAAAAGAATGGGGCCGGGCGAATCCAGCCGGATTGCCAGCGCGATCACGCCCAACAGCGGCGCGCCCAAAATCAGCACCAGCAACGCCCCCACAATGTCAATCACGCGCTTGACCACCAGCGCCACCGGGCTGAACGAGATTTCGTCCACACTGATGAGGGGCAGCCCACCCAGGTCACTGACCTCCACGTGGCTCAGGCTCAACTGAAAGATGTCGGGCACGATGCGCGCGGCGACGTCGCGACGTTCACACTCGCGCAGCACGCTGAGTATCCGCCGGTGATAGGTCCACGGCAGGGTGACGATAACTTCATCCACCCCCTTGGAGTCAATGATCTGGGCCAGATTGTCAATTGGCCCCAGGCCCTTGAAGCGCCCCACCTCCCCTTCGCCTTTGGTGGGATTGTCGTCCACGTAGCCCACAATCTCGTACCCCAGATCGAGCCGTGCGACGACCGTCCGCATCACCCGGCGGCCCACCTCGCCCGCCCCCACAATGACGATGCGCTTGACGCCGATCCCCTTGCGCCGCAAGCGATTGCGCACCAGAAGCACAACGGCGCGTTGCAGCGAAAGCAAGAGGATCATGATGACACCGGCTTCGAGAATCAGGAGACGCGAGTAGACCAACGGGCGGAAGATAAAGGCGAACGCAAAGGCCAATACCAGCGTTTTAGCTACCGCGTTGAAGATGCGGGAGGTGTGATCCAACCACGGGCGTCCACGCCACCCCTGATAGCCGCTATCCAACAGCAACATCAGCGGAATCACGACCGAAAATATCCCGATGAAGGGCAGATAGGCGCGCAATGGCGCATCGAAGACCACATCAACGAACCACTGCAAGCGATAGCGTGACAGGTAAGCCAGCACCATCGCCAGGTTGATGACCACGACATCGAGTAACACCACCCACCAGGGCGCCCATTCCTCGCGTAGCCTATTCAAGAGCTCACCTCACGCCTCCCCAAAACTTGACGATAGACAGCAGCGGTCTGTTGCGCCGTCGCCTCCCAGGTGAATGCCGCCGCGCGCGCCAGCCCGCGCGCACGCAGGGCAGCTCGCAAGTCAGGCGCATCGAGCAGGCGTTGCAACCCTGCCGCGATGGCCGCCGGCTCCGTCCGCTCCGCCACCAGCGCCGCATCGCCGGCGACCTCGGTGAGGGCAGGCGCATCCCCGATCAGCGTGGGGACGCCGCACGCCAACGCCTCGAGCACCGGCAGGCCAAAGCCCTCATAGTGAGAGACATAGGCGAAGATGTGCGCGGCATTATACCATAGCTCCTGCATCTCCGCCGGAACGTAGCCAGGGAAATGCACGCGCGCCTGCAATCCCAGACGCGCCACCTCGGCAAAGATGTCCTCATAGAACCAACCTTTGCCACCAGCCAACACCAGATGTACCTCAGGATCGGGGAGCAGCGCGAAAGCCTGCACCAGCGCGATCAGATTTTTGCGCGGTTCCAGCGTTCCCAAGTGCAAAATGAACCGCTCTGGCAATCCCTGCTCGGCGCGGAAGTGCGCCGCCATTTCTTCTGGCAACGGGCGGAAGCGCGGCTCGACCCCGTGATGCACAACGTAGACGCGCGCAGGAGGGACGCCCAACAGCGCCGTCACCTCCCGCGCGGTGAACGCCGAAACCGCAATCACCGCCGCCGCGCGACGACATGCCAACCGCGTGAAAAGGCTAAGATAGTACCGATTGCCGCGTTTGAAGAGCGCCGGGTAGCGCAGAAAGCTGAGATCATGGACCGTGATCACCTGCGGGCAGAACGATAGCAACGGCCCAACAAAGGCCGGAGCGTGCAAGAGAGCCACATCCGCGCGCCGCAGCGCCCACGGCAGCGCCAGCTGCTCCCACAAAATCCGCGCGTAAGGGTTGCGCGTCGGCCAGGCGGAACGCTGCACCGAAAGCGATACCCCTTCCGGTAACTGTCCCTGACCCAAAAAGACCGTGTAGCGCAGCGTCGCCTCCGCTGAGGGCAAATAGCGCAGCAGCTGCGCAATATAGGCAGCAATGCCGGCGCTGCGATATGAAGCATCACCGGCAAGCAGATGGGCATTGATAGCCACCAAAGGATAGGTATTTGTTTCCATAGATCACTTTCATTATAATGCGCTTTGGAAGATTGACAAAAATCCCCACTTGTCACTCTGGGGTGAAGCGTTACAATGGTAGGGAAGCAGGTAGTAGGGGTGTTTCATCTCAGTTGAGCAACGAAACACACCCAAGTGATTTTGAGATTTGCTGACTTGCCGATTTTCACAAGGAGCTGAACATGACCGAAGAAACCGCCGATAGCGCCATCCACGCGATCGTTAGCGGCAGGGTACAGGGCGTAAGTTTTCGTTACTTCACTCAACAGATCGCCAATCGGAATAAGATCGTCGGCTGGGTGCGCAATTTGCCCGATGGGACCGTGGAGCTGTGGGCCGAGGGGCCGCGTTCCGCGTTGGAGCGGTTGATACAGGCGCTCCATTACGGCCCGCCGCACGCAGAGGTGACAGAGGTTGCCGTAACGTGGCTTGAGCCTGAAGGCGACCACACCGCCTTCCGCATCCGCTTATGATGTCCAGATGATCAAAAAAACCGAACGTCTCGCCTGGATCACGCTGGTCGTTTCCCTCATCGGTTGCGTGAGCCTTGCCATCGGCGCGCCGCTCGGCGTCCGCTACGGCATCCACCACGCGACCCGCCCGCTGCGCATCCAGTTGCAGCCCTGGCAGGGAACTGTAACCTTGCAAACCAGCCGCCAAAGCCCTCCGGTGCTGCTCACAGATGCCACGGACGTTCTGGCGGGCAGTCGCATCGGCCTGGAGCCTAACGCCGAGGCGCTCCTGCTCTTCTACCTGCCGGAACAGCCAGAGACGCCGGTGATGTCGGCGCAGCTCTACGGCAAGACCGATCTCAACATCATCGCGGCGCGGATGCCGCGCTTCGCCAGCAGCCCCCTCCCCTACCGTGTCGCGCTCGATATCGCCCACGGCGCAAACGCCCAAATCACCATCCACACAGATGAGCATTCCGCCCTCCTTGAGGCCGCTACGCCTCATGGCGCGCTCGAGCTGCCTGGCGGGATATATGTCCTTTCGGTCACATCCGAGAGGACTGAAGTTGCCATACGCGCGGGCCAGGCGCGGCTGTACGCAACCACAGCGGATGATGCGCTCACGCTCACCCGTGGGCAACACACGACCCTCACCGCCAACGGGATCGGCCCGATCACCCTGGGAGAACGGGACCTGATGCGCACGCGCAACGGCGATTTCAGCCAACCGCTAGATAGCGACGGCTGGACACGCTATGCCACAGCGGCTCTGGCTCAGGAAGACGCGGGCAACGTGCGCCAGATCACCGGCGAGCGCCCGCGTCTAATCTTTGAGCGTTTTGGGCAGGGCCATGCGGAAACGGGCATCCGCCAGGAACTCGCCCAAAATATCCGGGGCAGCACCTCGCTCCAGGTGCGCGCCCAGTTGCGCATAGATTTACAGACCTTGCCCGGTTGCGGCTCCTTGGGCACGGAGTGTCCCCTCATGCTGCGCATCCATTATACCGACGTTCAGGGGAGTTCTCGCGAGTGGCTCCAGGGCTTTTACGCGCAAGAGGACAGCAGCACCGATACCCCCTTCTGCATCATTTGCGAGTGGAAGGCCAACCACATCCGTGTGCCGCTTAACGTCTGGTACTATTACGAATCGCCCAACCTGATCCCGCTGCTTGAAGCACAAGACATCCAACCAGCGGTGATCAACGCGATTGACATCTACGCTTCTGGACATGCGTACAGCTCTCAGATCGAAGAGATCGCCATTTTAATCGGAGAATAGCACCATGCCCTATCCCATCGGTAAATTGCCTCAAGATGAACTCCTGGACATCCTCGCGCACCACACCACCGCCCGCGACCCGCGCGTGATCTTAGGGCCTGGCCTGGGCCACGATGCCGCCGTGATTGACTTTGGTGAGCGCTATCTGGTGACGAAGAGCGATCCGATCACCTTCGCTGCGGACGAGATTGGCTGGTACGCCGTCCACGTGAACGCCAACGACGTCGCGTGCCTGGGGGCGCACCCGCGCTGGTTCATCGCCACCCTGTTGCTCCCCGAAGACCAGAGCGACCGACCGCTGGTGGAGCAAATCTTCCAGCAGATCGAGGGGGCCTGCGTGCAGCTCGGGGCAAGCCTGGTGGGCGGGCACACCGAGATCACCTACGCCCTGCCGCGCCCCATCGTGGTGGGCACGATGTTCGGCGAGGTGTCGTCGGAGCGGCTCGT
Source organism: Anaerolineae bacterium (assembly GCA_034435555.1). Classification (GTDB taxonomy): domain Bacteria; phylum Chloroflexota; class Anaerolineae; order B4-G1; family SLSP01; genus DAOTXC01. The sequence continues at coordinate 7,016 of DAOTXC010000021.1, read as the reverse complement.
CCGCTCCGATGGCGCGCGCCCCGGCGATGCGCTCCTGCTCACCAAGGGTATCGCCGTGGAAGGAACGGCGCTGCTGGCGCGGGAGGCCGCCGACCGCCTGCGCGCGGCCCACAGCGCCGAGGAACTCGCGCGCGCCGCCGCCTTCCTGCACACGCCGGGCATCAGCGTCGTGCGCGATGCCGCCATCATCGCCGCCGAGGGCGAAGTCCACGCCATGCACGATCCCACCGAGGGCGGCGTCGCCACCGGGATTGACGAGATGACGCGCACCGCCGGGGTTGGGGCCGTGATTGATGCGACCGCGCTGCCCATCTTCCCGGAAACCCGCGCCTTCTGCGAGACGCTGGGCCTCGATCCGTTGGGGCTGATCGCCTCCGGCGCGCTGTTGGCTGCGGTGGCCCCTGCCGCTGCGGAGGCCATCGTCGCGGCGCTCCACGCTGCCGGGATTGACGCCGCTATCATCGGCGAAGTGCGCGCGGAGCCGGGCGTGGTGCTGCGCGCTCCCAACGGCGAGCGCCCGCTGCCCACCTTCGCCCGCGACGAGATCGCGCGCCTCTTCGAATGAGCGGCAGCCCGCCACCAACACCCCCCGCCATTCCCCCTGACCGCGAGGGCAAAAGTACCTTTGTCCACCGTGCGCTGATCTTCACCGGGCGCTTGGGGCGCATCGCGCCGATCCGCCTCTGGCCCCTATGGATCGCCCTGTTGTTCCTCAACATCTGGCCCTGGCGCGCCTACCCGTTCGCGGCGAGCGTCGCGGCAGCGGGTTTCCTGGCGGCGGATGGGTTGCTGCTGGCGCTCCTCCCCCGCCGAGGCCGCTCCTGGGGGCCGGTCACGCCCCCGTTGTTGGCCCTGGCGCTGGTGCGCCTCGCGCTGACGTGGTTGATCGCGGCGCTGTGGCCCACGCCTGCCGGCTTAGGGCTGCTCATCCTGGCCCAGCTCCTGCTCAGCGCCGTGGCCTATTATGCCACCTGGATTGAGCCGTTCCGCGTGATGGTCACATCGCAGGCGTTGACGCTGCCCGGCTGGCATACGTCGCGCCCGCTGCGCTTGTTGCACATCTCGGACATCCACTTCGAGGGGGCCTCGCCGCGCGAGGCGGAGATGTTGGCGCGCGGGCGGGCGCTCCGGCCCGATCTCATCGTCATCACCGGCGATTATCTCAACCTCTCCTCGGTCTACGATCCGGCAACTCAGGCGGGCATCCACGCCCTGCTCGCCGAGCTGCAAGCGCCATTAGGCGTCTACGCGATCACCGGCAGCCCGCCCGTGGACGTGCCGGAGATCGTGCCCGGCATCTTTGCTGATCTCCACCTGCATTGGCTGGACGACGCTGCAATCCGCCTCACCTGGGAAGGGCAGCCGCTATGGCTGCTGGGGGTGCGCTGCACGCGCGATGAACAGCGCGACGGCGCAGCGCTGGCGCGGCTGCTGGCCGATGTTCCTCCCGGCGAACCGACGCTGCTGCTCTATCACACGCCCGATCTCATGCCGGAAGCGACCGCTGGCGGGGTCACGCTCTATCTGGCGGGACACACCCACGGGGGGCAGCTCCGCCTGCCCTTCTACGGGGCGCTGGCGACGAGCTCCAAGTGGGGCAAACGCTACGAGATGGGCCGTTTCAGCGCGGGAGCGACCACGCTCTACGTCAGCCGGGGCCTGGGCATGGAGGGGTTGGGCGCGCCACGCGCGCGCCTGCTCTCCCCGCCGGAGTTGATCCTCTGGACACTTGAGGGGACGTCCTGAAACTGTGGTATACTGAGGGCAAGCGCCAGAGTCGGTCGGGTGATCGCGGCCTGCTGCGGCAGGTCGAGGAAAGTCCGGACTCCAGAGGACGTGACGCCAGGTAACGCCTGGGCGGGGCGACCCGCGGACAGGGCCACAGAAACAGACCGCTCAGGAGCAATCCTGAGTAAGGGTGAAAAGGCGGTGTAAGAGACCACCGGCGCCAGAGGTAACTCTGGCGGCCAGGCAACCCCCGTCAGGAGCAAGACCAAGCAGGGAGGAAGGCCCACAGGGCCGGGGAGCGGCCCGTTCCCTCTCCACGGAGCAACTTCCGGGTAGGTCGCTAGAGCGCGCGGGCGACCGTGCGCGTAGATAGATGATCATCCCCCGTAAGGGGACAGAATCCGGCTTACAGACTGACTCTGGCCGCCCGCCCCCGCGAGAGTTGCCAAACCGCTAATCTATGGTAGTATTAACCCCGGTTTGTCCAGACGGACTTTCCGCTCTTGGCAAAGATCAAGGGCAAAATCCATGGGAAGGAGGTATACCCGTCTTGGTTAATAGAAACTATGAGTTAATGTTCATTTTGAATCCGCAGCTTGCGGAAGAAGCGCGTGATGCGCTGTTGACCCGTGTCAACAACTACCTCACAGAAGGCCAGGGAGAGCTGCTCCGGCTCAAGCCGTGGGGCATGAGGCGGCTCGCCTACCCCATCCAAAAGTATCGCGAAGGCGCCTACTATCTGCTCTATTTCTCCATGCCGCCGAAGAACGTGCGGGAATTCGAGAATAGCCTGATCCTGCTGGAGGATATTCTGCGGACGCTGATCGTGCGGCTGGATGAGGATGCTGACATCGAGGCGCTCACCACAGTTGAGGACGAGATCGCCATCGAGAGCAGCACGCCCGAGCCAGCGCCGGAAGCGGAGCCAGAGGCCGAAGAGACCGAAGAGGCAACCGAGGCCCCCGCAGAGACGGTAGAGGTAGAGGTAGAGACAGAAGAGGAAGAGACGGAGACGGAAGAAGAATCCGCCCCGGAAGCATCTGAAATCACGTCCCCAACTGCCGATACCGAGGCCGCTGAGGACGAAGCATAGCCTCGCAAGCGTCATGACGCGCGGACTCAACAAAGTCATGGTCATTGGCCGCCTGGGCCGCGACCCTGAGATGCGCTTCACAGCGAGCGGTCGCCCTGTGGCGACCTTCAGCGTGGGCAGCAGCCGCAGCTGGACCCATCACAACGGCGAGCGACAGGAAGAGACCGAGTGGTTTCACGTCGTCGCCTGGGGTGGACTGGCGGAGCTCTGCAAGAAGCGGTTGCAAAAGGGCGATCAGCTCTACGTCGAAGGCCGGCTACAGACGCGCTCCTGGGACACCCCAGAGGGGCAGCGTCACTACCGGACGGAGCTGGTAGCCCAGGAAATCATCTTCCTGGATGAAATCGCATCCCACGATGACATTGAGCCTGACGCGCTAGAGACAGATGCCTATCTTGATGAAGAGAGCTTAAACTAGGTTCAAGGAGTAAATGAGCGTGAATAATAGACGATTCAATAATCGCCGGCGACGATTCCCTACGCGCCAGAGATCATGTCAATTTTGCACAGAGAACGTCACCACCATTGATTACAAGGATGTAGATTTGCTGCGCCGCCATGTCAGCGACCGGGGCAAGATCCGTCCTCGCCGCCAGACGCATCTCTGCGCCAAGCACCAGCGCCTGATGACCGCCGCTATCAAGCGCGCGCGGCACATTGCGCTGTTGCCCTTCGTGGCCGAAGTCAACTACCGCGAACGGTAAGTATAAAACTATCTGCAAGGCTGGGCATAGGATTTCTCCTATGCCCACTTTGGTGGATAGGGAGTAAAACATGGCTAACAAGAAAAATACTGTCACAACCCCGCATCCGACGCGCAAACAGAACGCCCGGAAGCGCAAGGATGCACAACTGGAGCAAAAACTCCGTTGGGCTGCAATTGCCGTCGGCGTGTTGCTTGTGGGCATTCTGCTCTACGGCTTTATCACCGAGGTCATCATCAAGAGCCGCATCCCCATCGCGGAAGTCGGTGAGACCACGATCACGACGCAGCAGTATCAGGAGCGAGTACGCTACGAACGGAACCTGCTGCGGGCGGAGCTCAATATCTACAACAACATGCTGTTCCAATTTGGAGAGCTAGATCCCGAATACAGCCAGCAACTCCAGTCCGCGATCACCAGTTTGCAAACCCAACTCTCGCCGGAGCTGGCTGTGCTGATTGGGAATAACGCGCTCGATCAAATGATCGAGGAGGCGCTGGTGCGCCAGGAGGCCGAGGCCCAGGGGCTGACGATCACCGACGACGAGCTGCAAACCCACATCCGCAGCTTGCTGGAACAGCGGGGCTTTATGTATCCCACCGGCTCTATCACCGAGTCCCAGACCCTCACGGCGACCCAGCAGTTCGCAGAAGGCTATGACATCTTCCTCAACTATATCCGGGGACAGGGGATGTCCCGCTCGGAGTTTGAAGAGATGGCTGAAGCGCAGGCGCTCATCCCCAAAGTTCAGGAGCTGCTCATCGCCGATCTCGATCTCGAAACACAGCAGGTAGAACTGGTCTATCTGGTCGCCAGCACCGAGGAAGAGATTCAGGCGCTCTACGAGCGCATCGAAGCCGGTGAAGATCCGCTCGCCCTGGTCGAGGAGCTCAATATCAATGAGGATTTCACCACCGGCGGCGGACAATTGCCCTGGATGTCAGAGGCGATGTTGGGCAGCCAAATTGGCGAGGCATTCGAGCTCGCCGTATCCAACACTCCCGTTGGGGGATTCTCGGAGCCGGTACTAGGGAGCGATGGAAACTACTACCTCATTCAGGTTCTGGGACGCGAGATGCGCCCACTCGATGCGTTTGCGCTTTCTCAATACCAGCAGACAGCCTACGCGGAGTGGTTAGCGGCCCAGCGCGCGGAGAAGGTGGAAATCCTGGGGGATACCTGGCGCGAAGTCACGCCCATCCAGCCGTAAGGCCACTATCAATAATCAAAAACGGGCGACCTTCAAGGTCGCCCGTTTTGCTATCCATGTCTCATCCCGTTCGTTTGGCTTCAATCACGTTGGAGATCTGTCTAATTTTGATAAGCACCCGGTCCAATTTGCTCAGGTTGGAAATTTCGAGTGTCATGTAGATGGGACGAATGTTGTAACGGTCGCGTTTGCCGGAGCTGATCGCCTCCATATTGACGTTCTCGGCTGCCAATACACCAGAGATGTCATGCATCAGCCGCGAGCGGTCGTAGGCCAACACTGTAACCTGCACCAGGAAGGTCGCCTGCTGCTGCCCCCAGACGAGCTCGATCATGCGATCCGGCTCCTGCTCCAAGAGGCGCAACGCAGTATTACAATCACGCCGATGAATGGTCACACCCCGCCCGCGCGTGACGTAGCCGATGATCTCCTGACCCGGCAATGGATTGCAGCACCCGGCCACCCGCGTCAGCAGATCGCCGGTGCCCTGGATAATCATCACCCCGTCGGTAGGACCGGGCGGCGGCTTTTGTAAAGCCCCATCCTCAGGAATATCTTCTAGTGCCTGGTCGGCGGCCTGCTGGCGCAGCACATCCTCCATCCGGCTAACGATGGCCTCGGTGCTCAGGTCGCCATTGCCCACCGCTGCCAGAAAGTCCTCGCGGCGCGGGTAGCGCTTGACGAAGAAGTCGGCAACTTCCTCGATGGTCCAGGTCAGCCCCAGCCGATCAACCTCACGCGCCACGATCTGCCGGCCACGGGCGATATTCTCTGCCCGGCTCTGCCGGCGGAACCATTGTCTGATCTTCTGGCGGGCGCGATGGGTCTTGGTGAAACCTAAGTTCTCGTTGAGCCAATCGTGGCTAGGGCCGCCCGTGCGTCCGCCCACAATCTCGACGGTATCGCCCGTCTCGAGCTGATAGGAGAGCGCGACCCACTTATCGTTAACGCGCGCCCCTCGGCATTGATGGCCCAGATCGGTGTGAACCCGATAGGCAAAATCAATGGGAGTAGCGCCTTTGGGCAAATCAATCAGCTTGCCCTGGGGGGTGAAGGTATAGACGCGCTCCTCGAAAACGTCGCTGCACATGGTATCAATAAATGCCCGTGCATCTCCCATGTCCTCGGCGAGTTCCCGCACACTCTTGCGGATGTTGGAGATGTATTGCTCCACCCCACGCTCTACCCGCGCGTGCTTCTCTTTGTAGCGCCAATGGGTCGCCACACCTATCTCGGCAACCCTGTCCATCGCCTCCGTACGGATCTGAATCTCCAAAGGTGCGCCATCGTCGGCGACAACGGCGGTATGGAGGCTCTGATAGCCATTGGGTTTGGGGCGTCCGATGTAGTCATCAAATTCGCCGGGGTAGTAATTCCACAGTCCATGCACCACCCCCAACGCCTGATAACATTGCGGCTCCTTCGCAACGATGATGCGAATGCCCTCCGTATCGTAAATACGAACGAAGGGCACGTTCTTACGGTGCATCTTGCGGTAGATGCTGTAGATATGCTTGTAACGGCCAAAGACCTGCGCGGGGATACCGGCCTGCCGAAGCGCAACCTGCAACTTTTCGATGTGATGTTGCACGCGCGTCTCGCGCTCTTCGCGGCGGGCGTTCAAGAGACTGGCAATTTCACTGTAGCGGTCGGGATAGAGTCGTCGAAAGGCCAAATCCTCAAACTCAGCCTTCCACACCCGGATGCCCAGGCGATTCGCCAGCGGAGCGAAGATCTCCAACGTCTCGCGAGCCATTCGATCCTGTCTATCCTCTGCAAGCCCCTCCAGGGTACGCATGTTGTGCAAACGATCGGCAAGTTTGATGAAGATCACGCGAATATCGTCTTTTGCCATCGCGATGAACATCTTGCGCAGACTTTCCAGGTCTTGAAGGTCGCGGTCACGGGTCAACTGCTCGCTGTCACGTTTGACGCGATCCTCGACCTTGTCGAGCTTGGTCACGCCCTCCACGAGCAATAGCACCTCCTCGCCGAACAGCTCACGTAACTGCGAGCGATCCACCTTTTCCTCACAATCCTCGAGCACATCGTGGAGCAAGGCCGCTGCGATGACCTCCGGCTCGAAGTGCAGCTCCGAGAGCGAGTAAGCGACGTGCAACGGGTGCTGGATGTAAGGCACCTGTTTCAACTTGCGCAGGTGCCCTCGATGCGCCTCCTCTGCCACCTCATAGGCGCGCCGAATTAAGATGCTCCCATCAACAGCAATGAGCTCCTGGGGCAACTTGTTCAGCACATCTTCGATCTTCAACAGCGGCAAGTC
>DAOTXC010000020.1:0-22362 GCA_034435555.1 Anaerolineae bacterium | reverse complement strand
CGCGTCCGCGTCTGGAACCGCTCTGGTACGGCTATCACGCCGCCATTGTCGGCGGCCTCATTGGCGGCGTCTTCGATCGTTACTTCTTCAGCCTCGATTTTCACCACTCCGTGACGCTCTTCTGGTTGCTGGTGGGTCTGGCGACGGCGGCGACTCAGCTGCTTGTATCCGCCCCCGAACCCGCCGCTTCCTGAGCCTCCCTGTGCGTCGGCTCCGCTGGCTGCTGCTCCTGGTGATCCTGACCGCGTGTCACGCTGCTCCTGCCGCGCCAGCCTCACCGCAGCTCTACGCGCTGCACCGCGAGGCGGCGGATTGGGCCTTGGTGCGCGTCGCCCCTTCCGGCGAGCTGACGCCCCTGTTGGCCGAGGTGGATGCTTTCGCGCCGGGGCCGACCTTCGCCGTCGTGCTCGATGTCGGGTGGACAGTGGCGCTTTGGGAGGGTGCGGGCGCGCCGCGCGCGATTGCCCAATGCACCGCCGCCTGTCACGCCGTGACCTGGTCCGCCAATGGCGAGTGGCTGGCCTGGCTGGAGGGGGACGCCCAGGGCGGCGCGCTCTGGGCCTGGGAGCGCGCCAGCGGGCGCGTCCAGCTGCTGGGCGAAGCGTTGACCGCACCCGTGTGGTCGCCTGTGGGCGCGATGTTGGCCTTCGGCGCTGCCGAGGGGCTGACCTTCTGGGAGGCCGAGTCCGCCACGTTCACCAGGATGCCCTTCACGACGGCGACGCCCCCGAGCTGGGACCCCGCCGGGGGGCGGGTGGCGGTGGTCTTGGGCGGCCACGAGGTCGTATTTGCATCGCCGGGCGTGCCCTTCCCACAACCGCTGCTGTTGGAGATTGCTGCTGGTGCGGTGTGGACGGAGGGCGTGGCGTGGAGCCCCGATGGCGCGTATCTGGCGCTGCTCCAACGCCGCTTCAATCCCCCGCCGCACGATCACGACGAGCCGACGGATGATCGCCAGGGTTCGGAGACGTTGGGCGCGCAGCCGTGGCTCTACGATATGACAACCGGCACATTGACGCCCTTACCCGGCGATCCCGGCGCAGTCTTCGCGCAGCCGAGGTGGTCGCCGGATGGGGCGCAGGTGGCCGTCACGCGCATCCCCATCGGCGTGGTTGGCGGCGCGCCGGAGGTGTGGCTCTTTGATGCGGCAACTGGCGTGCGCCAGGCCGTGTTCGAGGGACTGGCTGCACCGGCCTGGGGGCCGTGAGCGCACTTCTAAAATAACCCCGTGCTTTTTCCCCATTGACGCATCCCTGAATTTGCCGTATAATAAAAACAGACCGTTTGGTCTGTTTTTGAATTAGCGTAACGACGGGAAGGAGCAACCCATGAAGGTGTTAGTGACCGGTGCATTCGGCAATGTGGGGGTGAGCACGCTGCTGGCCCTCTTGGAGCAGGGACATCAGATCCGCTGTTTCGACGTTCCGACGCGGGCCAATCGTCGGCGGGCGCGACGTTTTGGGAAGCGCATCGAGGTCATCTGGGGCGATCTGCGCGATCCAGAAGCGGTGGCGGCGGCGGTGGTGGGGCAGGAGGTGGTGATCCACCTCGCCTTTGTCATCCCCAAACTTTCCGTGACCGGCGTTGATAGCGAGTCGAACCCCGCGTGGGCTGAGGCGATCAACGTGGGCGGGACGCGCCAGCTGTTGGCGGCGATGCAGACGCAGCCAAAGCCGCCGGGGATCATCTTCACCTCCTCGGTTCACGTCTACGGGCGCACGCAGGACTCCCCGCCGCCGCGCACCATCTACGAGCAGGTCGAGCCGCTGGAGCATTACTCGCGTCATAAAGTCATCTGCGAGCGGCTGGTGCGGGAATCGGGGCTGCGCTGGATGATTTTGCGGCTGGCGGCGACCTTGCCGTTGGCCCTGCGGCTCGACCGCGAGATGTTTCAGATTCCGCTGAACAATCGTATGGAGTTCGCGCATACCCGCGATGTCGGGCAGGCCCTCGCCAATGCGGTGACATGCTCCGAGGCATGGGGAAAACTACTGTTGATCGGTGGTGGGGAGCGTTGCCAGTACTACTATCGCGAAATTGTATCCAGTGTGTTGGAGGGCTTGGGGGTCGGCATGTTGCCGGAGCGCGCCTTTGGCTTCACCCCCTTCTGCACCGATTGGATGGACAGCGCCGAGAGCGAGGCGCTCCTGCATTACCAGCAGCACACGCTGGAAGACTACGTGGCCGATATGGTGTCCATGTTGGGCTGGCGGCGGCGTCTGATCCGGTGGTTCCGCCCGGTGGTGCACTGGTGGTTGTTGCAGCGTTCGCCCTATTACAACATGGCGGCGGGGGCGGGTGAGTTGGTCGGATAGGAGCGTTTGCCTGCAACTGGTATTTGTGTTTCTGTGGGGCTTGAGTATACTTAGAATAACTTGAACAAGTAACTCAGGAGGCCCTTCTATGAAACTCTCATGCCTGCAAGAAAATCTTGCTAAAGGGCTGGGGATTGTGGGACGCGCTGTGCCCTCCCGCACGACCATGCCCATCCTCGGTAATGTGTTGTTAGCCACCGATCACGGACAGCTCAAGTTGGCAAGCACCAATCTGGAGCTGAGCGTGGTACATTGGGTGGGCGCGCGCGTGGAGACCGATGGCGCTGTCACCGTCCCGGCGCGCAACTTCATTGACCTCGTCGGATCACTGCCGCCCGATCAGGTTTCGCTTGATCTCGATCTGGAGGCGCTCACGCTGGCGCTGCAATGCGGCTCGGTGAAGGCGTCGTTTCGGGGGATCTCGGCGGAAGAGTTCCCCGTCTTGCCGGAGCCTGAGGATGACAATGGCTACGCGGTGGAGGCGGGGGATCTGCGCCAGGGATTGGAGCAGGTAACATTTGCCGCTTCGACCGATGAGAGCCACCCCGTGCTCACGGGCGTGCTGGCCGAGTTCGAAGGCGAGACGCTCACCCTGGGCGCGGCGGATGGCTTCCGCATCTCGGTGCGGCACATCCCGCTGGTGCATCCGGTGGCCCATCCCTTCAACATCATCATCCCCGCGCGGGCGCTGGGGGAACTGATGCGCATCCTGACCCATCAGGAGGAGCCGGTGAAAATTTTCTCCACGCCCACGCACAATCAGATTCTCTTCCAGTTGGAGGATACCTTGCTCAGCTCTTCGCTGATTGATGGCAACTTCCCCGACTACCGCCGCATCATCCCCACATCCAGCAACACGATGATCATCATCGGGCGGGAGGAGCTCTTGCAGGCGTGCAAGCGGGCGGCCATCTTCGCGCGCGACGTGGCGAACATCGTGCGCCTCGATATTCAGCCGGGCGAGGTGGTGGTCGCTGCCGCTTCCTCCGAGTCGGGCGAAGGCTCCACCCGGTTGAGCGCCAACGTCGAGGGGAACCCGCTGGAGATCGCTTTCAACGTGCGTTTCTTGATTGATGTCCTTTCGGCGCTGGATCGCCCGCAGGTTTCGTTGGGGGTGAACTCCGCGACGAACCCCGGCGTGATCCGCGCGGTGGGGGATGAAGCGGCATTCGTGCATGTGGTCATGCCGATGCATCTGGGGCGCTGACGCGGCCCGTCCATCCCTCTCCATAAGAGCCATATATGGAAGAAACTAACTTCCAACCACAGCCGTTATCGCCGGAAGCGTTGCGCTGCGTCTGCGATCCGGCCCAGTTCGACTTTGCGACCACGGATGATTTGCCCTACAACACTGTGACCATCGGGCAGGATCGGGCGGTCGAGGCGTTGCACTTTGGGCTGAATATTCACAATCCCGGCTTCAATATCTACGTGATGGGCAGCGAAGGAACCGGGCGCCGCTCGATCATCCGGCGTGTGGTTGAGGCCCTGGGCGCGACCGCGCCGACGCCCCACGATTGGGTCTACGTGAACCACTTTTCCGATCCGCGCCGCCCGCGCGCCATCAGCTTGCCGACGGGGCAGGGGAACGCCTTCCGCAACGATATGGAGCGTTTCAACGCGGAGCTGGTGGAGCGCATCCCGCGCGCCTTCGAGACCGACGCTTACGCCGCCGCCCGCGAGGAGCAGGCGCAGGCGCTCCGGGCGTTGCAGCAGCAGGAGTTGACCCAGGTGGAGCGGGCCTGCGCCGAGCAGGGGTTCGCCCTGGTGCGCGCGCCTTCGGGCATCTACCTGGCGCCGCTCCGCGAGGGCGAAATCCTCACGCCGGAGACCTTCAGCCAGCTGCCGCAGGCCGAGCGCGAGGTGCTCGATCAGCATCACGCGGTGTTGCAAGAGGCGCTCAATGGGGCGCTGCGACGCATCCGTGAGCAAGAGCGCGAGATCCAGACGGCGGTGGAGGAGTTGGATCGTCGGGTAGCGGAGTTCGCGTTAGAGCCGTTGCTGGGCGAGTTGCAGGAGAAATACGCGGGACAGATCGAGGTGCTCTGTTACCTGGATGAGGTGCAGCAGGATGTCCTCGATAACATCACCGCGTTGCGCGGGCAGTTGGAGGATGAGTCGGATGACGATATGGGCCGCTCCCTGCTCGATGTGCCGCTCTGGCAACGTTATCGGGTGAATGTGCTGGTGGATAACAGCGCCACCGAGGGCGCGCCGGTCATCATCGAGGAGAACCCTACCTACGAAAATCTGCTCGGCAGGATCGAGTACGATGTGCGGTACGGCTCGACCGTGACGGACTACACACTGATTCGTTCCGGCGCTTTGCATCGCGCCAATGGCGGCTATCTGATTCTGAACGCGGAGGCGCTGCTGAATTCGCCGTATGCGTGGGAGGGCCTCAAGCGGGCGCTTGCCTCGAGCACGGCGCGCATCGAGCGCCCCGACGCGCAGCAGCTGGTGAGCACCATCACGCCAGAGCCGGAGCCGATCTCGTTGCGGGTGAAGGTGGTGTTGGTGGGGTCGGTGCGCGCGTTCTACGCCTTTTATCGCTACGATGAGGAGTTCGGCGAGCTCTTCAAGGTGCGGGTGGACTTCGCCACCGAGATGGAGCGGACACCGGAGAACGAGCGAGCCTACGCCGACTTCATCCGCGCCCGCTCGGAGGAAGAGAATCTGTTGCCCTTTACGCCGGACGCGGTGGCGCGCGTGGTCGAATATGGCTCGCGGCTGGCTGAAGATCAGGAGCAGTTGAGCTGTCGCTTCGGCATGGTCGCGGATCTGGTACGTGAAGCGTCGTATTGGGCGCGGCAGGCCGGGGATGCGGCAGTGTCGGCGGCGCAGGTGCGGCACGCGCTGGCACAGCAAATCCGCCGGGCGAGCCTCGATGAGGAGCTGGTGCGCCGCGAGATCCTGGAGGGCCGTCTCGTCGTGGCGACGGCGGGAGAGGCGGTGGGAGAGGTCAATGGATTAACGGTCTCCATCGCCGGCGGCTACGTCTACGGGATGCCCACGCGCATCACGGCGCGGGCTTATACGGGGCGCGGCAGCGTGGTGGATATTCACCGGGAGACGCGCTTGGGCGGTCCCATCCACAGCAAGGGGGTGCTCACGCTCACCGGTTACATCGGCGGGCAGTACGGGGTGCATCGCCCCCTGTCGATGGAGGCCAGCCTTAGCTTCGAGCAGATCTACGATGAGATTGATGGCGATAGCGCCTCGGCAGCGGAGCTCTTTGCGTTACTCTCGGCGCTGGCGGAGATTCCGCTGCGCCAGGATTTGGCGGTGACGGGGGCGGTGGATCAGGTGGGGCGGATTCTACCCATTGGTCTGGTCAACGAGAAGATCGAAGGGTTCTTCGATGTTTGCCGGGCGCGGGAGCTGACGGGAACGCAGGGTGTGGTCATCCCCGCGACGAATGTGGAGAATTTGATGCTCCGCGAGGATGTCGTGGCGGCGGTGGCTGCGGGCCGCTTCCACATCTACCCAATCCACACGGTGGATGAAGGGCTGACCTTGTTGACCGGGATACCGGCAGGCACACGCGATGAAGTGCAGAAATTCCCGGAAGGTTCAGTACATGCGATGGTGGATCATTGTTTACGGACCTTAGGCCATCGAGTGCGCACCAATGGCGAAGATCGTCCGTGCCCGGTGCGTCCTCGCGGGCCACGTGTGAATCGGCGTCCAACACGACGGGGCGCCGAGGGATAGTACTAAATTCGTTAAGTTCACTAACTAAAAGGAGAGCGACATGACCAAGTTGAGCAAGATCGAAGGGATTGGCGAGGTTTACATGGAGAAGTTGCAGGCTGCCGGCATCCGCAGTGTCGAGGGCTTGCTGAAGGCTGGCGCGACGCCTGCCGGTCGCCGGGCGCTGCAGGAGCAGACGCAGATCAGCGATACGTTGTTGCTGCGCTGGATCAACCACGCGGATCTGTTCAGGATCAAGGGTGTGGGTGAGGAGTATTCAGATTTGCTAGAGGCGTCTGGGGTGGATACGGTCCCGGAGCTGGCGCAGCGCAACCCGGAGAACCTGCACCAGAAGATGGCAGAGGTCAATGCGGAGAAGAAACTGGTGCGCCAGTTGCCGGCGTTGAGCAATGTGCAGCGCTGGGTGGCGCACGCCAAGGAGCTGCCGCGCGTCCTTACCTACTAGCAGACAGCCCCGCGAGGGCGGATAGAAAGGAGCGATGGTGACGAACTTACTTAACAACGCAAGTTTTGAAGGCGGTTGGTGGCGTAAGACCCACACGGGACAGGAGTTCGGTGAAATCTTTGTGCCCGAAGGGTGGGTGGCCTACTGGAGCGCCGAGAAGACTGTCCCGCACGATCCCAATAACACGGTGGGATATGGACGTCCAGAAATGCATGTGATCAATCGTGAGCCGCCATTTTTGGACCCGCTGCGAGTGCATTCGGGCAATCGGGCGCTTAAGTTTTTCACTTTCTGGCGCATTCACGATGCCGGCATCTACCAGCAGGTCACGGGCGTGACGCCCGGTGCGACGCTGGAGGCGACGGCGCAGGCGCAGGCCTGGTCGAGTCAGCAGGACGATGCGCACACCAGCGATGGCGCCGGGACGGGGGCCTTCTTCAAGTTGGAAGGGCAGACCGATAACGCCGTCCAGCGCAACTTCACCTTTAAGGTGGGGATTGATCCGACCGGGGGGACAGACCCCTGGGCAGATTCGGTCGTTTGGGGGCAGGGGGCGCACATCTACAACGTCTATGCGCAAGTGCCTGCCGTGCAGGCGACGGCGCAGGGGACGAAGGTGACGGTCTTCTTGCGCAGCACGGTGCTGTGGCCCTACAAGCACTGTGATGCGTATTGGGATGCCGCATCTCTCAAAGTGGTTACAGGAGGCAGCGGCGGCGGCTCGATACAGTTGCACTTCGACCCGCCCGCCGTGCAGCAGGAGAAGGTCTTCGAGGTCGTGGCGCGTCCCGCTTCTGAGGTCGGGGAGTTGCGGTTGGCCTTTGAGGGGCCAGATGAGGTGCTCGTGGGGAGGCCACGCCTGCGCACCAATGAGGTGCGTTGGCGGTGTGTGGCTCTGAAGCCCGGCGATGTGACGGTGAAGTTGTTCAGCGGCGCGACGCAGCTGGATCAGGCAACCTTCACGACGCTCGCGCGTCCCTCATTTGTCCCGCCGCGCGAGGATTACGAACGGGTTTACGTGCTGTTGCCGCCGAGCGCCGGGGCCGAGTGGGTGAAAGTGGTCGTCGAGAGCAGCGGGTGGGCCGCGCAGCGGTGGACGGTCGGCTCCAGCGCCGATGATGCTGGGGTGGGGCCGAGTCGCCGGAAGGTGATTGCGGTCAACCCGCAAGGATGGCCCAGCAACTTGCAGGCGTTCTTCAATCAGCACTATCCCGGCGTGACCTACGAAGCGCTCAACGCGGCATCGCCTGCCGAGCTCAAGGCCCTCTTGAGCAGATAGTAGGTACGCGCTTGATAAAAATCGAACCGCCGCCGGATAAACCCGGCGGCGGTTGGTTTTTGTTGATAAGGGGATTACCCCTGTTTGATTTCAACGCCTGTGATGGTGTAATAAAAGGCCAACGATTCGCTCATCCCGTGCTTGACGCGCAGTTGTACCTGTTCCATGACGCTGACGAATTGCAGCCCTTGTTCTTCTTTGGGGCAGAGGATGCCCAGCCGGGGTTGGCGGCCTGAGCTCTCGATGGCCCACTCGCCGCTGAAACGCTGGCGGAACACTTCGCCCAGGAAAGCCGCCCAGACCATCACGATCTCAGAGGAAGGATTGGGAAATTGCCGTAGGTGGCGGTCAATCCATTCGTCCAGCAGCTGCAGGCCCACGGCGTTGTATTTCACCTCGACGCCGGAGAAGCGGGTCAGGCTCAGGCGCGCCCGTTCCGCCATCTCGGTGAGTTGTTTGGCTTTGGCCATTGGTAGGAATTTGATAGGACGGTTGCTCATGGCTTTCCCCTGCGCAAATATTTTACCTGATTATAACATAGTTGTAGCCGGCGACAACTGCTTTGTAGATTTTATCCCACGCGCCCGCTGATGTAATCGTCGGTCATCTGCTGCTGAGGGCGGGTGAAGATCATGTTGGTTTCGTCAAACTCGATGAGCTTGCCCAGCCAGAAGAAGGCGGTCTTGTCGGAGACGCGCGCGGCCTGTTGCATATTGTGCGTGACGATGACAATAGTGTACTCCTCACGGAGCTCCTGCATCAGGTCCTCGATTTTCAGCGTGGCGATGGGGTCCAGCGCGGAGCAAGGCTCATCCATCAGGATGATCTCCGGCTGCACGGCAATCGTCCGCGCGATGCAGAGGCGTTGCTGTTCCCCTAGCGAGAGCGAGAGGGCTGGCATATCAAGTTGTGACCCAAATTGCTCCCAGAGTCCCACCCGGCGGAGCGACTCTTCGATCAATCTTTTGAGCTCTTTGCCACGGGCCAGGCCCAGAGATTGCGGGGCCAGGGCGACGTTGTTGTAGATTGACTGCGGGAAAGGATTGGGCTTTTGGAAGACCAGCCCCACTTTTCTGCGCAGTTCCACCACATCCATCTCTGGGCGGTAGATGTCCTCGCCATTGATGCGCACCTCCCCGACGATGCGCGTGTTGGGGATTTCATCGTTCATGCGGTTGAGGCAACGCAGGAAGGTGGATTTTCCGCAGCCGGAAGGGCCGATGAAGGCGGTAATCTGTCGGGCTTCAATCTCCATCGAGATATCAAAGAGCGCCTGCTGATGTTGGTCGTAGTAGAAATTCAGATGTTGGATCTCGATCTGGGCACGTTTCTCCATCAACTTCCTCTATCTTCTCCAGGGTTTCCAAGGGACGCGATTCCTCACTGCATTCGGAATGACACTGTCTGGTTGTTTTCGATGCGGTTTAGTATACTTACATTGAGGGGGAAGTCAATGCCGCGTTTGAGTTTACGGTCAAACCAAGTATAATGTCAACTTATGGGCATGAAAACAGTAGTATGGCGTTTGATTTTTGTTATCGTCATGGGCCTGAACGTGAGCGGCTGTGCCGCCTTGTCGGCGCGCTCCTCTACGACCGACACCGGCGAGCCTTGGCAGACGATCCAGAACAAAGGCTCCGATACGATGGTCAATCTGGCGTTGGCCTGGGCTGAGCATTACCAGAGCTTTCGCCCGGAGGTGCGGTTGGCGATCACCGGAGGCGGATCGGGGACGGGGATCGCGGCGCTGATCAATGGGACGGTGGATCTCGCCAACGCCTCGCGCGATATCAAGCCGGAGGAGATTGCCGCTGCCCAGGCGAACGGGATCGAGCCGCAGGAGTTCATCATTGCGCGGGATGCGATTGCCATCATTGTGCATCCCAGCAACCCTGTTGAGCGCCTCACCTTGCAACAGCTCTCAGACATCTACAGCGGCAGAATCACCAACTGGCGCGATGTGGGCGGCGAAGATCGGCCCATTGTGCTGCTCTCACGGGAGACCAACTCCGGCACGCACGTTTATTTCCTGGAGGCCGTGGTGCGTATGGGCGATAGCTCGGCGCGGACGCTCTTCTCTCCCGACACGTTGCTCCTTCCCTCTTCGGAGGGGATCGGCGAGGAGGTGCGGCACAATCCCAACGCCATCGGGTACGATGGTCTGGGCTACGTAACCGGTGACATGAAGGTGATCAGCGTTGCCCTCAGCGATGAAGGCCCCTTCTGGCTGCCTTCCGCCGAAACTGTGGACGCTGGACAGTATCCCATTTCGCGTAATCTGTATATGTACACGGCTGGAACGCCGACCGGCGCGGTGGCGGAGTATCTGGAGTGGATTATGGGGCCGGAGGCGCAGCGGATTGTGCTGGAGTTGGGATTTGTGCCGGTAGCGCCGGTGGCTCCGTGAGGCGGTGTTGTAGGAGAAGCGTGTGGATATCGAGAAGAAAAGGCAGTTGAGTTGGGGCGAGTTTTTGATCGAGCGCGCCATCCAGGCCGCAGGTATCTCGGCCATCGTTCTGGTGCTGCTCATCTTTCTATTTCTCATCCGTGAGGGGCTACCCGCTTTTGTGGAAATTCCCCTGAGCAGTTTATTGGACCGACGTTGGTATCCTATTGAGGATTATTTTGGCTTGCGCTCGTTGATTTTCGGCTCACTCCTAGTGACGGTGGGGGCGGCCTTGATCTCATTACCCCTGGGACTGGCGACCGCCATCTTCATCGGTGAGATTGCGCCTTCGTGGGTGCGCGAGATTCTCAAGCCCTTCGTGGAAGTGCTGGCGGGCATTCCCTCGGTGGTCATCGGCTTTATCGGCATGGTGGCGCTTGCCCCGTGGGTGCGCATCATCCTGGATATCCCCACCGGGCTGACGGCCTTCACCGGCGCGGTGTTGTTGGCGTGGATGGCGCTACCCACCATCGTCAGCGTCGCCGAAGACGCGCTGGACGCCGTCCCCAAAACCTACCGCGACGCGGGGTTGGCGTTGGGCCTCACCAAGTGGCAGACTATTTGGCGGATCGTCGTGCCCGCCGCGCGCTCTGGGGTGCTTACCGCGCTGATGTTGGGGGTGGGGCGCGCCATCGGCGAGACGATGACCGTGATGATGGTCACGGGGAACGCAGCGCGCATCCCTACCGGGCCACGCGATCTTTTCCTACCGGTGCGCACGATGACGGCGACGATTGCGGCGGAGATGGGGGAGGTGGCCCAGGGCAGCCCACACTACCACGTCCTCTTTGCTGTGGGGCTGACGCTGTTTGTCATCACCTTCATCGTCAACATGGCGGCGGCAGCGGTCGTCTTCCGGCAGGTCAAACGGTCGGAGCGGGTGCTATCATGATCTCTCGACAGCTTGCGCAACGGATCGCCTTTACGATCATCACGCTGTTGGCCCTTGTGGTGGTACTCCCCATTCTGGCGATTGTCATCTACATCGTGGCGGAGGGGGTCTCGGCGATCAATTGGGAATTTCTCTCGGCGATGCCCCGCGATGGCATGAAGGCCGGGGGTATCTGGCCGGCCATTGTGGGGACGCTGTGGCTCACCCTGGGGACGGCTATTGTGGCGGTTCCTATCGGTGTGGGCGCGGCGATCTATCTGGCTGAATACGCCGGCGATAACGCGCTCACCCGCGCGATCCGTATTGCCATCATCAACCTGGCGGGCATCCCCTCCGTGGTCTTCGGGTTGTTTGGGCTGGGGCTTTTCGTGATCTTCTTGCAGTTCGGGACATCCATTCTGGCGGGGTCGCTCACCTTGGGTATCATGACGTTGCCCATCATCATCAGTACCTCGGAGGAGGCGCTGCGCGCTGTGCCGCAATCCTTCCGCGTGGTGAGCATCAGCCTGGGGGGGACGCGCTGGCAGACGATCCGGCGGGTGGTCTTGCCGCAAGCGTTGCCAGGCATCTTCACCGGCATCATTTTGGGGCTGGAGCGGGCCGCTGGCGAGACCGCGCCCATCCTCTTCACCGTGGCGGCCTTCTTCCTGCCGCGCCTGCCTTCCTCCATATTTGATCAGACGATGGCCTTGCCCTATCACCTTTTTGTAATCAGCACCCAGGTGCCGGGAATGCCGATTCGCATCCAGTATGGCACGGCATTGGTGCTGTTGATCTTCGTCCTTTCATTGAATCTCGTCGCCACGTTGATCCGGCGGCGTTATCGCCAGGCGCGAGTTTGGTAGGAGGCGGGATGACGGAGCTGCCGGTCAAGATTCAGATCACCGATTTCAACCTGCGCTACTCGGACGGGACCGAGAGCCTGCGCCATATCACCCTGCCCATCTACGAGCACCAGATCAACGTGCTCTTCGGGCCGGGCGGCGGCGGCAAGAGCTCGCTCTTGCGCGCCATCAATCGGCTTAACGATTTAGTGGATGTCGAAAAGCAGACGGGGAAAATTCTGTTGGATGGTGAGGACATCTACGCGGTAGGATACGACGTTATCGCGCTGCGGCGGCGCGTGGGGATGGTTTTTGCGCGCCCGGTTCCATTGCCTATGACCATCTACGAGAATATCACCTACGCGCTGGAACTGGCGGGCGAGCGCGACCGCATGGTGCTCGACGGCGCGGTGGAGCGCTGTCTCACCCAGGCGGCGCTGTGGGAAGAGGTGTACGAGCGCCTTCATTCGCCGGCGTACGCACTCTCCGGCGGGCAGCAGCAACGGTTGTGTCTGGCGCGCTCGCTCGCGCTGGAGCCGGAGGTCATCATGCTCGACGAGCCGACCTCAGGGCTGGATCCGATATCTACGGCAAAGGTCGAGATCACCTTGCAGCGGCTCAAAGAGACCTACACCATCATCATCGTGCCGCACAGCGTGCAACAGGCGGCGCGCGTGGCGGATTGGGGCGCTTTTTTTCTGCAAGGGGAGCTGGTCGAACAAGGCCCTGGGCGCGAGCTCTTCTTATCGCCGCAGGATAAGCGCACCGAGGACTACATCACCGGACGGTTTGGATAGACAGAGAAGATTCTGGGATTTGCTGATTTGCAGACTTGAAGGAGGCCATGAAATGTTGCTATATCAACGTATGCGTTGGGGTCGCTGGCTTTTGTTGGGACTGAGCCTGATGCTGGTGTTGGGCATGATGACAGGATGCGATGGCTATGAGGAGACTGTGACACCGCCTGCGTCCGTGACGGATGTACTCACCGATGCGCCTACCGAGGCGCCGACGGAGGCCCCTGTGACGGTAGCGCCGCCCGGCGACGGGCCACAGACGCAACCCGGCGAGGTTCCGATGCCTGAAAATCCCCTCGAACGCGATGGGATGTACGCTGCACCGCCCGCGATGATCCTTGACCCGGCGAAGTATTACGTCGCCACGATAGAGACCGAGCGCGGTGACATCGTGGTGGAGCTCTTCGCCGATCGCGTTCCCAGAACGGTCAACAGTTTCGTCTTCCTGGCGCAGGAGGGCTTTTACGACAACACGACTTTCCATCGGGTGATTCCCGGCTTCATGGCGCAAGCAGGCGATCCCACCGGCAGGGGGACGGGTAGCCCAGGCTATCGCTTTGCCGATGAGTTCGATCCCACGCTGGGCCACGATCGCGTCGGGATGCTCTCGATGGCAAATTCCGGCCCCGGAACCAACGGGAGCCAGTTTTTCATCACCTTTGGGCCGACGACCTGGTTGGATGACCAACACACAGTCTTCGGGCAGGTGATCGGAGGGCTGGAGGTGCTGTACACTATCAGTCCGCGCGACCCGCAGGCGGCCACGACGCCCGGCGACCTGATCGAGACGATCAGCATCGCGGCATTGGATGCGCCGCCCGTCTCTGAACTGCCCGCACACGAAGCGGTCACGGTCCCCTCCAATGTCGCCGCCCGGCACAACCTCTATGCGCAGCCGCCGGCGCTACAGATCGAGGAAGGGCGAACGTACACGGCCCGCATTGAGACTGCCAAGGGCGCGATCGTGGTGGAGCTGGACGCTGGCGCTGCGCCCCTCACGGTGAACAACTTCGTGGCGCTGGTGCGGGCCGGTTTCTACGATGGCATCGTCTTCCACCGCGTGGAGCCGGGCTTTGTCATCCAGGGCGGCGATCCGCTCGGCTCCGGGCAGGGCGGCCCTGGCTACGTGCTCCCGGCGGAGATCGAGCTGCTGCACACCGAGGGCGCGATTGCGATGGCGCGCCTGCCCGACCAGGGCAATCCGCGCCGGATGTCCAGCGGCAGCCAATTCTACATCACCCTGGAAGCCACGCCGATGCTTGATGGGCAGTACACCGTCTTCGGCTACGTGATCGAGGGGATGGATGTGGTGCAATCCATCGAGATCGGGGATGTGATCGCCTCTATCACGATTCAATAGCATCACTGCGCGGTTCACAATCCACCCGCATGCAAGGCCCTCTTGTGGGCGGGTCTTTATCCTGACTCGGAAAATTGGCGTTGGGGATCGAGCGTGCTATAATGAGATCAGTTTCATCCACTTAAAACAAGAAAGGATCTGTTGCAATGCGTTACGAACTTCATGGTACAGTGATGCAGTCTCTGGACGTGCATCTCACGCGCGGGGAGGCGGTCTACACCGAGTCCGGCGGGATGGCCTGGATGCGCGGGAACGTCGAGATGAAGACCAACACCAAGGGCGGGCTGCTCAAGGGGTTGGGGCGCGCCCTGGCGGGCGAGTCTCTCTTTATGACGACCTATGGTTGTGTGGGGGAGCAGTGCATGGTCACATTCACGCCGGAAGCGCCGGGCAAAGTCCTGGCTTTCCCCTTGCAGGCCGGGCAGCATCTCATTTGTCAACGCGACGCTTTCATGTGCGCCGAGGACAGCGTGGGACTGGAGATGCACTTCAACAAGAAGCTGGGCGCGGGCCTCTTTGGCGGTGAGGGTTTCATCCTCCAAAAAATCTCCGGGCCGGGACACGCCTTCCTGGAAATTCCCGGCGAGGTGCGCGAGTACACGCTCCAGGCGGGGGAGCAGCTGCGGGTTGACCCAGGGCACATCGCCGTGATGCAGCCTTCTGTTAACTTCGACATCTCGATGGTCAAGGGCGTGACCAATGTTTTCTTCGGCGGTGAGGGGCTTTTCCTGGCGACGTTGACCGGGCCGGGCAAGGTCTGGTTGCAAAGTATGCCGCTCTCAAATCTGGCGACGAAGCTGGCGAAGTATATGCCGATTAGCAAGAAATAGGTTCAACTCTACGGTGGGACGCGCTTCAAGTCGAGAGCTCTTTCTCGAAGAAGCGCGTCCCTCGCTGAATGCTCATGCAGATCCGCAAACTTGACCCCGCTCGCCCGGCGGATGTGCGCCGTTTTATCGCGCTTCCCTATCGCCTCTATCGCAAATGCCCGCAGTGGATCCCCCCTCCGGTTTGCAGAAGGTCCGCGGGCGCTTGTGGCCGCTCGGCTGGTGGCACATCCTGCGGGAGTTCCGCCGCACGGAGTGGATCAATATCAATGGGCTGGGGCTGTTGCCGGCGTACCAGGGCCTGGGCGGGAGCGTGCTGCTCTACGCGGCGCTCTTCCAGGCGCTATCCGGTGAGCAGTTCCGCCACGCCGATCTCGCGCAGGTCGCTGAGACGAATTTCAAGAGTATGCAGGATATGGCGGCGCTGAACTTCGATTGGTACAAGCGTCACCGGATTTACCATCCAGCACGAAAATTCTTATCAGCAGATTGAGCGGATTTAGCAGATTTTTGTTTGGCTATTCGCCATTCGCCATTCGCAGATTCACTATTTTTGAAGGATAAAATATGGAATGCAAGCAAAATGAGAACAAAGCCAATTGCGCCTGTACCTATCCCTGCTCTCGGCGGGGGCTGTGCTGCGAGTGTGTGGCCTATCATCGGCAGCGCAACGAGTTGCCAGGTTGTTTCTTCCCGCCGGAGGTGGAGCGCACCTACGACCGCTCGGTGCGGCGCTTCGTCGAGCTGCACAGCCGGCGCTGAGCGGAACCCGCGTTGGGCGTTCTCCTCAACGTCGTCCTGCCGGTCTTCCTGGTGGCAGGGATTGCGGCCCTTCTGGAGCCGCGACTTGGCATAGACGTCCAGTCGATCTCGCGCTCCTCCTTCTATCTCTTCAGCCCGGCGCTGATCTTCACCTCCCTCGTGACCTCCGATGTGAGCGGGGCGGAGTTTGGGCGCATCGGTGTGGCGCTCGTGCTCGTCACGCTCATCCTCTGGGGGGTGGGGGAGCTGGCGGCGAATCTGCTGCGGCTGGAAGGCCCCACGCGGGGCGGCTTCCTCATCACGATGCTGCTGATGAACGCGGGGAACTTCGGCCTGCCGGTGACGCTCTTCGCCTTTGGTGCGGCGGGGCTGGCGCGCGCCTCGCTCTACCTCACCGTCAGCTCGACCCTGACCTCAAGCGTGGGGGTCTACCTGGCGGCGCGAGGGCGGACATCGGCGCGCAGCGCGCTCTTGCGAGTGGCGAAGGTCCCGCTGGTTTACGCAGGCGTGCTGGGCTTGCTCTTCAATCTACTGCACATCACCTTGCCGGAGCCATTGCTCAGGGCGTTGCGGCTATTAGGGGAGGGATCGGTGCCGGCGCTCCTGGTGGTGCTGGGGATGCAGCTGAGCCGCACCTTCCGGGGGCAGTTGCAGCTGGTGAATCTGCCCGCACTGGCGACGGTAACGGCGGGGCGACTGCTCCTGGCACCGGCGTTGGGCTTCGTCATCAGCGGCCTGCTGGGGCTGAGTGGGATGTCGTAGGCGGTCTTTACCCTGGAGAGCGCGATGCCCACCGCTGTGATGACCATCGTGTTGGCGACGGAATTTGAGGCGGATTTGCCGTTCGTCTCGTTGGCAGTGCTCGCAACGACACTGCTCAGTCTGGTGACATTGACCGCGCTGTTGACGTGGCTCATGTGAGGAAACGATGATGACAAACAAGATGGATGTAGCAACCTCGGCGGCGATTCCTCCGACCGTCGAAAAATTCGAGACGGCCCGCGTGCTCACGCTCGGTGCGGCCCATGCCGTCCACGATATGTACGCTGGCTTTCTGGCACCGCTGCTGCCGGATTTTATCAAAAATCTGGCGCTTTCCAATGCGCAGGCCGGGTTGCTCGAGGTCTTCTTGCGTGCGCCCTCGCTGCTCCAGCCCTACTTCGGCTATCTGGCGGATCATATCAGCCTGCGCTATTTCGTGATCCTCGCGCCGACCTTTACGGCGCTGGGGATGAGTTTGTTGGGCGTCGCCCCGACCTACGCGATGCTGGCGCTCTTTCTCCTCGTCGCGGGGATCAGCTCCGCGAGCATCCACACGGTGGCTCCGGTGATGGTCGGGCGGCTGGGGCACGCGCGCCTGGGCCGCGCCATGGGCTATTGGATGGTCGGCGGTGAGGTCGGGCGCGTGGTCGGCCCGCTGGTGGTCGCCGCGGCGGTCTCTGCGTTCGGTCTGGCCGGACTGCCCTGGCTGACGTTGGGCGGGGTGTTGGCCTCGGTCTTGCTCTTCGTGCTGTTGCGCGATGTTTCCGGGCGTCCCCCTGGTACGCGCGCGCCCTTGCCCTGGCGCGCTGCGCTGCGCAGCATGGGGCCTTTCATGGCCCTGATGGGCGGGATGATCATCGCACGCTCCTTTATGAGCGCGGCGCTGACCACCTTCTTACCCACCTTCTTGCGCAGTGAGGGGGCCGATCTCTGGCTCTCGAGCAGCGCGTTGGCGGTCTTCGAGGCGGCGGGCGTGGGAGGGACGCTCCTGGGCGGCGCGTTGAGCGACCGGTTGGGACGGCAGCGGATTCTATGGATCTCTTGGATAGTGACGCCGCTGCTGATGTTCGTCTTCCTGGCGGCGGGCGCGACGTGGCGCTTTCCGCTCCTGTTGGCGTTGGGCTTCATGGCGCTCTCCATCACGCCAGTGCTGATGGCGCTGGTGCAGGAGAGCTTCCCGCAAAATCGCGCGCTGGCGAATGGCTTCTACATGGCGCTGAGCTTCGTATTGCGCTCCCTGGTGACGGTGGTGGTGGGCGCGCTGGCGGATTGGCTGGGGCTGCGCGGGGCCTTTACGCTCAGCGCGGGGCTGGCCCTGTTGGGCGCGCCGTTATTGTTCTGGCTGCCTCACCATCAAGCGGCGGATTGATTGCATGTCGAATAACATACACGGGGCGCGCCATGGCGCGCCCCGTGCTTTTGATGCAGTGCCTACACACCGTTGTTGGTGTAGAAGGCCATCGCGATAGCGCCGGGGCCGCCATGCGTCCCCAGCACGGGTGAGATCTGTCCTGTGTAAAGCCGTTTCGGTTGCAGCCGTTCGTTGACCATCTCGGTGAGATAGTCCACGTCGCCGTTGCCCTCAACGTGCATGATGGCGAGTTCGGCAGGGCGGCGCCCGGCCAGCCGCTCCTCGGCAAGTTCCACGAACATCTGCAGCGATTTGTGGCGGCTCCGCGCCTTGCCCAGCGCCTCGATCTTGCCGTTTTCCAGCGTGAGTAGCGGCTTGAAGTTGAGCACGGTCCCCAGCAGGCGTTGCGCGCCGCCGATGCGTCCGCCCCGGTGCAGATATTCGAGCGTGTCCAGGGCGATGAGCAGCTCCGTGCTGGCGCGCACGTGGTGGACGCCCTTCAGTATCTCCTCGACGGCAGCGCCCTCCTGCGCCAGCCGCGCGGCGGTGAGCGCCTGGAAGCCCAGCCCCATCGAGATCGAGCGCGAATCCACCAGCTCGATATTGAGATCGGGCAGTTCGGCCTTGGCCTGCGAGGCGGAGGCCAGCGTCCCGCTCAGCGGCGACGAGATGAAGACGCCCAAGATGGTGTCGGTCTCGTGGCGGGCGGCGACATCCTGGAAGAGCGTGATGAAGTCGCCGATGGAGGGTTGCGAGGTCTGAGGGAAGTCCTTGCGCTCTTGCAACATCTGGTAGAAGGTGGAGGTATCGAGTGTGACGCCGTCCTTGTAGGTATCCTCTCCCCAATGGATATTCAAGGGGATGACGGTGATGTCGTACTCGGCGGCCAACTCCGGGGGGATGTTGGCGGTGCTATCGGTAACAATGGCAATGTGTTTCATAATATCTCCTATGTGAAAAAATGATGAATTAGCGAATCAAAAAATCAACGAATCAGCGAGTCTGCAAATCAATAGACTTGTTCCAGAATAAGCCTTGAGCAGGTATTGGACGCAGATTCACGCAGATTTCTGCTGATTTTTAAGAACTATCTGCGTGAATCTGCGAAAATCTGCGTCCTGATCCCGTTCTGACGAGTTGTTCAAGAGCGTCCCCGCCGTGCGGCGGGATGTTGCGATAAGCGGATGAGCGGCGGCTTTTTGCAGTAGATGGGCAGGAAGCGCTCAGCGCGATGCGCTAAACGGATGATGTTGGGCCGCAGCGCCCAGAGCGTGAGCAGCATGGTGGGTAGCCCGAAGCCTACCGCGTGCGCTGGCGCGCCGTGTAGCAGAAAGATCACCGGCAGCGCCAGGGCAACCAGAATCGAGGCGACGGAGGCGTGTCCGACCAGCAACCCCGCAAGCACACCCAGCCCCAAGAGCCAGGGGAGGGCGGGCAGCCAGAGCGCGCTCGCCGCGCCGACGCTGGTTGCGGTCCCCGCGCCGCCGTGGAACTTGAGGAAGAGCGAGTAGTTGTGGCCCAGCACGGCAAACGCGCCGGCAATCGCCACGCCCCAGGGATCGAGGCCCAAGAATCGCGCCAGCCAGATGGCCGCCGCGCCCTTCAGCCCATCGGTGAGGGCGGTGAGCAGCGCGGCGACGAAGCCCGCGTTGCGCCAGACGTTCGTGCCGCCGGTGCGCCCGCTGCCGTGCTGCCGCACATCAATCCGCTTGAGGAGCCAGGCCCAACCCAGCCCGGTGGGGAGCGACCCCAGAATGTAGCCGCCAATCCATCCCCCTAATAGCTGCATTATCATTATAGTCTATCCTCCATGTGATAGGAATTCCAATAGTATAACCCCATTGTCGGGCAATAGTTACGCTGTTTTGCCGTAACTTTGGAGCCAGAAGGGTGTTTTAGTTTAGGGGAAGGACGCCTTCTATGGGGGATGATGGTATAATGCCCTGAGTTGACCTCAGGAGCAAATATGGACACAATAACTGAACAGGCGTTGGTAGAGCAGGCCAAGCGGGATCCTACCGCTTTCGGCGAGCTCTATCATCGCTACGTAAATCGCATCTACAATTATCACTATCGCCATACAGGCAATCAGCAAGAGGCGGAGGATTTGACCTCGCGCACCTTTTACCGGGCGCTGCGCAGTTTGCGCAGTTACAAGGATCGCGGGGGGACGTTTCAGGCGTGGCTCTTTCGCATCGCCCATAATTTGCTGGTGAATTTCTATCGAGATCGCAGCCGCCATCCGCAGGTGCAGCTCGATGCGGCTGAATGGTTGGGCTGGACTGCGACGGGCGATCCGCATCAAGAGGTCGTCTCAGCTGAGGAGGTGGCGCGGTTGCGGGAGGTGATCGCGGCGCTGCCTGAGGAGCGCAAGACATTGCTCATCCTCAAGTTTGTGGAACAGCTGACCAACGCGGAGATCGCGGTGGTGTTGGGACGCACGGAGGGGGCGATCAAGGCGTTGTACCATCGCACCTTGTTGAGCTTGCGGGCGACCATGTTGGAGGAGGTAGATGAAGGTGAAGCATAGGCAGGGGTATATCGAGTTGGGACAGACGTTGCCTGCGCGTCAGGAAGTTGCGCTGGGGAAGGCGATTGCCAGGGCGTTGGCCGCAGCGGAGGCTGAGCAGGCCTTTGTGGAGACGTTGGGGACAGCCTTGCAGGAGGAGTTGATCCGCCGGCAGCGCGTGCGCCGCTATGGGCTGCGGCTGGCGCAGGTGCTCGGTCTGGCCTTGGTGGGCGTGCTCTCGGTGTTGGGAGGGGTCTTGCTGTGGCGCTATTGGCGAGATCAGGCGGATACGTCGCCCGCGCAGGCGTAGGTAAGAGCAATCACCGCGGACGACCGAGGTGGGCGTTCGTTGTGGCATGAGGTGGGCTGACGGGCCTGCTTAAGCGGCGCTGCAACTTGGCCTAGAACCTTGGTGAACCAGAAAGTAACTTCCGTATCATTTTGTCTGGGTGACGAAGTAGCGTTACCATGTGTTGAAGAGGGATGTGGCGTTGCGGGCACGGGAACTGATTCGCCAGAGTTGTATGAGCCGCGACATCCAGATATTGCAAGGGCATGTGAGTGCAGACCATGTGCATATCGACGAGTTTTCGCACTTGAAGCATTTGAGCAGGCTTTAGCCTGTACCGTCACTTTCAGTGACCAGATTTTGAAACGACTACCGGCTTTCAGCCGGTAGTCGTTTAGTATGGAACGACTCTAATGTGCTACCCCATTTTGATTACACTTGTCTTTTTTAATCCTTGGAGTATACTATGGGTTGGTTTGCTGGGGAGCTCCCAGTACCCTATAATTTTTTTGCTTGCACTTACAGGCGGCCCGGTGCGGCCTGTAAGTATTGTGATGGGAGGAAGCTGTCTTGAAACGGATGGGAATTGTAGCGCGGGTGGTCGGTGTTGTGGTGGATGCGGAGTTCGCTTCAGGAGATTTGCCCAGCATTCACAATGCGTTGGTGGTACAGCCCGATGAGGGTGATCACGGCACCGAGTTGGTCGTCGAGGTACAGGAACATATAGACCCCCGCACCGTCCGTTGCATCGCTATGGAGAACACAGCTGGTTTGCATCGCGGGCTGCGCGTCTACGATACGGGCCATCCCATCCGCGTGCCGGTAGGGCGCCCCACCTTGGGGCGTATGTTCAACGTGTTGGGCAATCCCATTGACGAGCTGGAGCCACCGGCGCACGCCGAGCGCCGTCCCATCCATGCGGATGCGCCGCCTTTGCGAGAGCAGCGCGTCATCACCGCCCCTTTCGTCACGGGCCTCAAGGCCATTGATCTGCTCACGCCCTATCCGCGCGGCGGAAAAATTGGCCTCTTTGGCGGCGCCGGGGTGGGCAAGACGATGCTGATGATCGAGCTGATGCGCCATACCATCCGCGAGCATTCCGGCATCGTGCTCTTTGCCGGGGTGGGGGAGCGCAGCCGGGAGGGCAATGACCTCTGGCTGGAGATGCAGCGCAGCGGCGTGCTCGATAGCACCGTGTTGGTCTTTGGGCAGATGAACGAGCCGCCTGGCGCGCGCTTGCGCGTCCCCCTCACCGCGATGACGATGGCGGAGCACTTCCGCGACCACGAGCGCCGCGAGGTTCTGCTCTTTATTGACAACATCTTCCGTTACATCCAGGCCGGCGCGGAGGTCTCGGCGCTGTTGGGCCGTCTGCCCAGCGCCGTGGGCTACCAGCCCACGCTGGAGACCGAGATGGGCGAGCTCCAGGAGCGCATCACCACGACCAGCCGGGGCAGCGTCACCTCAATTCAGGCGGTCTACGTCCCTGCCGACGATCTCACCGATCCCGCAGTGGTGGCGACCTTTGCGCACCTCGATGCCGCAACGATCCTCTCGCGCCGTCAGGCCAGCCAGGGCTTCTATCCCGCCATGGATCCGTTGGAATCCAACAGCACCTTGCTCACGCCGGAGGGCGTGGGAGAGCGCCATTACGAGATCGCCGTCGAGGTGCGGTCGCTGCTTGCGCGGTACCAGGAATTGCAGGATGTGATCGCCATCCTGGGGATGGATGAGCTCAGCGAGGCGGATCGTCTGGCGGTCAACCGCGCGCGGCGCTTGCAGCGGTTCCT
>DAOTXC010000019.1:0-3243 GCA_034435555.1 Anaerolineae bacterium | reverse complement strand
GAACATCGGCATCATCGGCGCGGGGGTGGCGGGACTCTCCGCCGCCTACGATTTGACCCGGCAGGGGCATCAGGTCACGGTCTACGAGGCCCGCGATTACGTCGGCGGGCTGGCGGCGGGCTTCAAGGATGTGGGTTGGGACTGGTCGGTGGAGCGTTTCTACCACCACATCTTCGCCGGTGATCAGGACATCATCGCCCTGGTGGAAGAGCTCGGCCTGAGCGACCTGCTCTTTTTCCCTGGCCCGGTCACTTCGATTTATAAGGATGGGCGGCTGTATCCCATCAACAAACCGCTGCTTGGCCCTTGGGTGGAGAAGCTGCCGTTGGGCAAGCTGCTCGCCAACCTGAGCGACCTCGCGGCGACCGCGCTGCGGGTGCTGGCGTTCAAGCCGATCCCGTTCCTGGATCGCTTCCGCGTGGGGCTGGCGACGGCTTACCTGCGCTACACCCCGCGCTGGGAGCCGCTGGAGCAGGTGACGGCGGATGCGTGGATGACGCGCGCTGCCGGGAAGCGCGCCTACGAGGCGTTCTGGCAACCGCTACTGGAGGGTAAGTTCGGCCCGTACTACAAGGACGTGAACATGGCCTGGTTCTGGGCGCGGATTGTGGCCCGCACGCCCAAGCTCGGCACGTTCGTAGGCGGCTTCCAGGCGTTCCTTGACGCGCTGGCGGATGCCGTGCGCGCGCAGGGCGGCGAGATTCTACTGGCGCACCACGTCCGGGGCATCCACCCGGAGAGCGATGGCCGCATCCGTCTGGAGCTCCGCACCGGCGACCGCGTCCACGACCGCGTGCTGGCGACCTGCTCGCCGCAGATGTTACGCGAGCGCACGCCCGCGCTCCCCGCCGAGTACGCCGCCGGGCTGGACGATCTCAAGTCCATGGGGGCGGTGGTCATGGTCATGGCGCTCAAGCAGCCGGTGACGGGCGAGCACTATTGGATCAACATCCCCAAGCGCGAGGGCTTCCCCTTCCTGGCGCTGGTCGAACACACCAATTATGTGGACAAGGCGCATTTTGGCGGCGATACCATCCTCTACTGCGGCGACTACCTGGAGCCGGAGCATCCATATTTCGAGCTGGAGCCAGAGGCGCTGCTGGAGAAATTCATCCCCGCCATCCAGCGCATCAATCCGGCCTTTGAGCGCAGCTGGGTGCGCAATTACTGGAAGTTCAGCGAGCGCTATGCGCAGCCCGTGCCGCTGCTCGGCCATTCCAAGAACATCCCGCCCATCGAGACGCCCATCCCCAACCTCTTCATGGCGAACATGAGCCAGGTCTATCCGTGGGATCGCGGCACGAATTTCGCGGTGGAGATTGGGCGGCGCGCGGCGCGGATCATGGTTGGAAACGAGTAAGCCCCGAAGATTTCACCGCAAAGAACGCAAAGGTCGCAGAGAATTTTACGGATTGAAGACGATGATCACACACCCAAACCACACACCCGCGCCGCAACCCCGGCGCTTGCTGCAGGCCACCGATTGGGCCTTTATCGTTGTGACAGCGGCGGCGTACCTTTCCCTGTTCTTGCAGAGCGACATCCGCCTGGCCCCTGTGATCCTCGCGCTGCTGGTGGGGCTGGGCGTGATTTACACCGCCATCGGCACCTACGGCCTCGAGTAATACGTTGTCCCCGCGCCCCAGCGCATCAAAGTCGTTTACTTCGTCATCCAACTGCTGCTGAGCACCGGCATCATGCTGTTAGGACGCCTGGGCGGCGCGCTGTGGCTGCTCTTGCTGCCGCTGATTAGCCATGGCGTGGTATTGTTCAATCGCCAGGGGTCTATCATCATCAGTGTAATTGTGATGACCTTGTTTGGCGTCTTGGTGGGCATGATGCACGGCTGGCAAACCGGGCTGAGCACCGGGCTGGCCTTCGCGCCGGGCGTAGTCTTCATCATGGTCTTCACGGAGATGGCTTTGAGTGAAGCCCGCACGCGCGCCGAAGTGGAGCGCCTGGCGCGTGACCTGCGCGTCGCCCACGATGAGCTGGCCCGCTATGCCGTCCAGATCGAAGAGCTGGCGATGGAGAAGGAGCGCACCCGGCTGGCCCGCGAGATTCACGACAGCCTGGGCCACTACCTCACCGCCATCAACATCCAGCTGGAGGCCGCGCGCGCCGTACAGGCCGATGAGACCGCGCCGGTTGCGGCCCTGCTGGAGCGGGCGCAGGCGCTCACCAAAGAGGGGCTGCAAGAGGTGCGCCGCTCAGTGGCTGCGCTGCGCGCCTCGCCGTTGGCGGATAAGCCCCTCCCGCTGTTGATCGAAACCCTGGCGGAGGGCTGCCGCACCTCCGGCATCGAGACCACCTGCATGATAGCAGGTACACCGCGCCCCCTGCCGCCAGCGTTCGAGCTCGCGCTCTATCGCGCCGCGCAAGAGGCGCTGACCAACGTGCGCAAGCACGCCCAGGCCCAGCACGCCGAAGTAACGCTGACCTACGCCGCCGACAGCGTCCACCTGCGCGTGGAGGATGACGGCGTGGGCAGCGCGGAGCACGCGGGTGGCTTCGGCCTCGTCGGGCTGCGGGAGCGGGTGCAGCTGCTCGGTGGCGCGCTGGAGATCGCCTCCGTCCCGGGCGCGGGCTTCGTGCTGGAAATCACACTGCGGGAGGAGTAGATATGGGCCGGATTCGCATTCTGCTGGTAGACGATCAAGCTATGTTCCGCGAGGGACTGCGCACGCTGCTCACCACCCAACCCGATTTCGAGGTGGTGGGTGAGGCGGCGCACGGCGAGGAGGCCCTGCGCCTCTGCCCTACCGCGCGCCCGGATGTGGTGCTGATGGATCTGCGGATGCCCGTGCTCGATGGCGTCGCGGCGACCCGCCGCCTGCGCGCCGCCCACCCCGAAGCCCGTGTCATCGTCCTCACCACCTTCGATGACGATGAGGACATCTTCGAGGGGCTGCGGGCCGGCGCGCTGGGCTATTTGCTCAAGGATGCCGGGTCCACCAAGCTCTTCGAGGCGGTGCGGGCTGCCGCGCGCGGGGAGTCCTTCTTGCAACCCTCGGTGGCGGCGAAGGTCGTGGCGGAGTTTACCCGGCTGGCGGGGCGGGCGCCGGCCCCCTCCGAGCTCGTCGAACCCCTCTCCGACCGGGAACTGGAGGTGCTGCGCTGGGTGGCGCAGGGCGCCAGCAACAAGGAGATCGCCGCCGCACTCTTCATCGCCGAGGGCACGGTGAAGAACCACCTGACCAGCATCTTCAACAAGCTCAGCGTGCGCGACCGCACCCAGGCGGC
>DAOTXC010000018.1:0-16959 GCA_034435555.1 Anaerolineae bacterium | reverse complement strand
GGTATACGCTGGCACGCCGTACTTGTCGGCGATGCGCTGCCCGGTCTCGGGCGTGGCATCGGCCACGGCGATCAGTTCTGTCTGTGAAATTTCGGTGTAAACGCGGGCGTGATGGCGGCCCATCGAACCCACGCCGATTACGGCGGCGCGTAAAGTTTGAGTCATAGGTCTCCTTTTCAGAGCCACTGCGCGAAAACACGTCGCAGGGCGGCAATGTCTTCTAAATTCTCTTGAAGCACCTGATACACCAGATGCCGGTCTATGTCCAGATAGTCATGTACCAATATGTTGCGGAAGCCGATCATCCGTACCCACAGGTTCTCCATCTCTGGTGTGATATAGTCCTGTTCATACAGGATGCGAGGGACATCCCGGTAGCTCTCCACCATCCCCAATTGTAAATCGGCGATGACATGGCTGCCCATATCATTGAGCGCCTCGATGCTCAGCTGTAGGAAACGCTCGGCGCTGCCGTAGCGTTCTGGATCCGCCAAAAAGGACGCTCCATCGTATATGCGCAAACGTTGTAAGATCTCCAGGTACTCGTCGAGTTTGTTCAAGCGCCGTCGTAAGACCTCAGGCTTGATCATGCTGTAACCTCCGTTTATACGCTGCGCGTTGCCTTTTGAGATAGGGCAGAAAATCGAAATACCGCCGGATAGTGTAGGAATATAGTACCCCACGCTCGAAGTCCGGGGTCTGATAAACCACATGGTTGTGGCGGACCGCTTCGTACAGCAGCACTAGATCATCAGTATCTAAAAAGGTGAGGTCTACGCGATCCAGACCCAGGCGCGTCAGATCGGTTAAGATGTCCAGGCGTTGCTCGCGCACCGCAGCGTTCCGGGGCACGATAGCAAGGTCTACATCGCTATCGGCACGTGCCGTCCCCGCCGCGTGTGAGCCGAAGAGATAGACGGCTTGCACGCCTGGATAGCGACGAAAAACCTCGCCTAGCGCCTGTGTATCCAACGCCATGGCTTACCCCGTGAAGCTGTTCACTGCCGCGACGATGGTCGCCAGGTCCTCCTGGCTCAGCGCGGGATGCACCGGCAGCGAGAGCACCTCCGCTGCCGCACGTTCGGTCTCCGGCAACTGCACATCCCCGTACCCCAGCTCGCTCACGTAGAAGGTCTGCTGGTGAATGGGCACGGGATAGTAGATCATGTTGCCTACGCCATTGGCGGTGAGATGCTGCATCAGCGCATCGCGTTGCCCATCCTGCACCCGCACTGTGTACTGGTGGAAGACGTGCGTGTAGCCCTCCGGCACAACTGGCGTGACGACGCCTTTGAGATTGGCGCTCAGGTAGGCGGCGTTGGCCCGCCGCGCCGCGTTGAAGCGCGCCAGCTTGCCCAACTGTGCCAGCCCGATGGCCGCGTGAACATCGGTCATGCGGAAGTTGAAGCCCAGCTCGTCGTGATAATAGCGGCGGCGCATCCCGTGCTGGCGGATGACGCGGCATTTCTCGGCGATAGTCTCATCATCCGTGGTAATCATCCCTCCCTCAGCGGAGGTCATGTTCTTGGTGGGATAGAGCGAGAAGGTTCCCGTGCCGAAGCTGCCCGCGCGCTTTCCCTTGTACTCTGCACCATGCGCCTGGCAGGCATCTTCGATGACGATCAGCCCGTGCTTCGCCGCGATCTCCATGATCGGATCCATGTCGCAGGTCAGCCCGAACAGGTGGATGGGCATGATCCCCTTCGTCTGGGGCGTGATGGCCGCCTCAATCAGGGCGGGATCGAGGTTGAAGGTGGCGGGGTCAATATCCACAAAGACCGGCTTGGCGCCCGTGAACAGGATGCTGTTGGCCGAGGCGATAAACGTGAACGGCGAGGTAATCACCTCGTCGCCCGCGCCGATGCTCTGCGCCAGCAGCGCCACGTGCAGCGCCGTCGTGCCGTTGCTTGTGGCGATGGCGTGTCCCACGCCGCACATCTCGGCAAAGGCCTCCTCGAACGCCTTCACACGCGGCCCCTGGGCGATCATCCCGGAGTCCAGCACCTCCAAAACGGCTTGTTTCTCTTCGTCCCCCATCTGGGGTTTGGCGATATGAATCATTGTTTTTTTCTCCTCCGTTACGAGTTTTGGGTGAGGGGTAATGGGTGATGGGTGATTTACCCATCACCCGCTACTCATCACCGATGTATCACTTTGCTTGTCGCCACACCTGCAGCGGAATCTTTACTTCGGCCCCACACTTGGGACACTCCGCGCGCATGAGATCGTCTTCTGCGGTGCCCGCTTCCAGGCGTTGCCCGCACGGGCAGACAAAGCCGATCAACCGCGCCGGATTGCCCACGACCAGGCCATGATCCGGCACATCCTTGGTCACGACCGCGCCACTGCCCACCATCGCCCATGCGCCGATGACGACCTTGGGTAGAATGGTCGAGTTTGCCCCTAATGCCGCGCCGCGCTTGACCAAAATCCGCCCCAGCACCCAATCATCGGCGGCCTTGAGCGAGCCATCGGCGTTGATGGCGCGGGGCAGATTATCGTTGGTGAAGCAGACGTGCGGGCCGACAAAGACCCCATCCTCGATCTCCACGCCGTGGTAGATTGAGACATAGTTCTGCACCTTCACGTTGTCGCCGATCTTGACGCCGAAGTCCACATAGACGCCCTTGCCGAAGATGCAATTTTGCCCAATCTGCGTCTCTTCGCGGATCTGGCACTGATGCCAGATGGACGTTCCCTCTCCGATCTGGGCCTTGTCCGAAACGTCAGCGGTGGGATGAATCCTTACATTGTTGCGCATGGTGTGCTCCTAAACAGGATATAGGCGGATTGTAGCACCACTTTGTGCAAAAGTGAAACGTGATTACGCCTGCTCCTCTTGCATCAACCCTCGAATCCGCGCCGCCACCATCTCGATGGCGACCTCGTTGAAGCCGCCCTCCGGGATGATAACGTCGGCGTAGCGTTTGCTCGGCTCCACAAACTCCAGGTGCATGGGCCGCACCGTGCGCCGATATTGCTCGATCACCGACTCGAAAGTGCGCCCGCGCTCTTGCACGTCGCGTTGCAGGCGGCGGATCAGGCGGATGTCGGCGTCGGTATCCACGTACAGCTTCACGTCAAAGATCTTGCGCAGCTCCGGTTCGGCGAAGATCAAGATCCCTTCCACCAGAACGATGCGCGCCGGTTCGACGTGGCTGGTCTCTGGGGTGCGTGTGTGCGTCGTAAAGTCGTAAATGGGGATTTCAACAGCGTTCCCCGCGCGCAATTCCTGCAGATGCTTCACCAACAGCTCGGTTTCGAGAGAATCCGGGTGGTCAAAGTTCACCTTTTTGCGTTCCTCCTGTGAGAGATGACCAAGATCGCGATAATAAGCATCGTGAGGGATGTAGGCGATATAGTTCGTGCCGACCCGATCCAAAATGCGGTTGGCGACGGTGGTCTTGCCAGAGCCGGTGCCGCCGGCTACGCCAATAATGATTGAATGCATAGGGTCTACTCCTCGGTTTGAGTTTGTTCGGTTGCGTCTGGTGCGGTGGCGGGGGTTGCCTTGGAACGGAGCATGTCCGCCGCGCCAATCACCAACAGCGCCAATCCCAGCGCCTCCAACGGAGCGCCAGGGTTGTAGACCACGTGTGGTCGTTCTAGCCGGATGCTGTCGAGCCGGACGCGGACATCTTCGGAGAAGATCGTCCCGCTCTTTTCGATGGTCGTCTGCGCCACGAGCTCCCCGCTGGCGCTGCGATAGAGCTGCAGCTGCAATTGTGGCTCCGGGGTGAGCGTCTGTAAGTTGACTCGGAAGATCAGCCCCAATGTGGGCAGGGCGAAGAAAGTATCCGGTTGATTGCGGGTCAGGGCGACCCGGTAGGTGGTCTGCGGCTCGCTGTGGAGTGACCGCTGCAACGCTAACAGCTGCCCATCCGCGTCGAGGGCTTGTACCTCCAGGCCCGCCGCCTCATCCCCCGGCAGCAGATAGACGCCGTACCTTCCGGTCCACAGACTGGGCAGCCGCGCCGGAGGGGAGAGGCTCAGCCCGTGCTCCGGCAGCGTGAAGTCCCTGTCGGGCCAGAGGAGCTGCTCCACGCTGCTCCAGCCCCACACTGTATGCAGGCCCCAGCCAATCACAAAGAGCGCCGCACCGGCGCAGAGCGCGCTTTGCAGCCAGCGTTGGGTGCGAGTCAGTGTTTCCCAGCTGGTGATGAGAATGTAAGCGCGCGCGGCAACCACCAGCACAAGCAACGCCAGCGTCAGCCGCAACCAGAGGGAAGTGCGGATCTGGAGCAACTGCACCGCCGCTAACGGCTCGGCCCAACTGCCCAGGTCGCCCTTCAGCTCGGCCACCCAGCGCGCATAGGCCACCGTATCGGCAGTGGCGCTGGGAATCTGCGGCAACAATCCGCTGAGGAGGAGTAGCAGACACAGGGCGCTGAGGACGGCGATAAGCAGGGCCTTGCTGGTTAGCGCCTTCCACAATTG
The DNA here is from genome assembly GCA_034435555.1 of Anaerolineae bacterium. Taxonomy (GTDB): domain Bacteria; phylum Chloroflexota; class Anaerolineae; order B4-G1; family SLSP01; genus DAOTXC01. The sequence goes on along the minus strand of DAOTXC010000018.1, from coordinate 12,522 downwards.
CTCTGCTAATTGCATCTGCTGTTCGCCTTTCGCAAAAACGGCCCCGCTGCCGGGGCCTTGAGAGCCACCCCCGGGAATTGAACCCGGAACCTGGCGCTTACGAAGCGTCTGCTCTGCCGATTGAGCTAGGGTGGCCTACCGTAGCGGTCATTATACCTAGAATCGTGGAGTTGGCAAGTATCATCTGGCCCGCGCGACGCCCTCCCAGACGCGGAAGCGGGTCGTCTCGCCCACCGGACGGACATCGCTGAAGTGCTCGGTGAGCGCTGTCCCATAATCCAGGAAGCTGTTGGCGACCAGGTAGAGCTTGCCGCCGGGATGCAGGACGTGGGCGGCATCGTGGATGAAGCGCTGCGCCACCTCGAAATTGACCCCGTGCCCCTGATGGAAGGGCGGATTGGTCAGCACGACATCGAAGCGCTGCGTGGCGACGGCCTCCGCGCCGTGCGAGTGCCACACCGGGGCCTCGGGATAGCCGTTGGCGGCGAGCGTCCGCTGTGCAGCGGCGACGGCCCAGGCGGAGACGTCCACCAGCGTGACATGCGCTCCCTGGCGCAGCGCCGCGAGGCCCACCAGCCCCGGCCCACACCCCAGATCGAGCGCCTGCTGTCCCGCCGTGACGTGCATGTGGTCAATCAGGGTCGCCGCCCCCTCGTCCAACCGATCCCAGGCGAAGACGCCGGGACGGCTGTGCAGCTGCGTCGGTGCGCCGCTGACGGTAATCTCGCGGCAGGTGAAGGCATCCGCCGGCAGCGGAAAATCGCCCGTTGGCCGCTGCGCCAGCCCGGCGTGATAGCCGCCCTTGCGGGTGGTGATGCCCGCCTGCCCGAAAATCTCCCGCGCGACTTGCAACGCGCTGCGGATGCCCTCGCGGGTGGCCCCGCCAAAGGCGAGCCAGCCGCCCGGTGCGAGCAGCGCCGCGCCCAGCTGGAGCAGCTCGCGCTGGAGATACTGTCCGCGCGGCAAGTGCAGCAGCACGGTATCGAACGCGCCCGGTTCCAGCCCGCTGAAGTCGGGGGCGCAGTGCGTGGTGGGCAGCGGGCAAGCGTTGGCGGCGCACGTGGCGGCGACGCTCTGCGCCTCGGCCAGATTCTCCGTCCAGTACGTCACCTCCGCGCCACGGCGGGTGGCCCAGAGGAGGGTTGCTGCCGCGCCTGGCCCGGCGACGAAGATGCGCCGTCCGGCAAAATGTTCCACAGCGCGAATGAGTGTTGTGTTGGCGACGCCTGGCGTGGGGACGCCCGCGCGGCGCAGGCAGGCGACCTGCCCATCGGGCAGGCGGAAGGCGCTCTCGTGATAGCCGGTCGGGATCATGGCAGGGCGTCCAGCAATGTCGCCAGCGCCGTCTCTCTCGGCGTCAGGGTGAAGAATGGTTTCATGGTCCTTCTCTCCGTTCACACGTGCGCACGTTCACACGTTAATGATACCCAGGTTCGCGCGCGGGGCAACCGGTGCGCGGCGCGGTTGTCAGGTGAGCGGAATCGGGCTACAATGGAGTTCGCAGACAGTATCATCAGCGGGCGTCGCCATGTGGCTGCGCCACACCAACGCTGATAAAATATCAGCGGATTAACAGATTCCTAAAATCTGTGAAATCTGCGTTAATCCGTGAGCCATTTTCAGGAGGAGAGCAGATGAAGAGAATCGCACTTTTGACGAGTGGCGGCGATGGGCCGGGCCTCAATCCTTGCATCCGCGCAGTAACGCGCCAGGCGTTATATCGCGGCGCGGAGGTGTATGGCGTCTACTGGGGCTATTCCGGCCTGGTGCGCAACGACATCCGCCAGCTGGACAGCCGCGATGTGGGGGGCATCCTGGGCAAGGGCGGCACGATGTTGGGCACGGCGCGCTGCCCGGAGTTCGCCGATGTGAAGGTCCGCCGGACGGCCCTGCGGCACATGAACCAGCATGGCATCGAAGGGCTGGTGGTCATCGGGGGTAATGGCTCTCTCACGGGGGCCAAGGTGCTATCGGAGATGGGCTTCCCCACCATCGGTATCCCCGCTTCGATAGATAACGACATTGACTGCACCGACATCGCCGTGGGGGTGGACACCACGCTCAACACGATTGTGGAAGCCATTGACCGCATCAAAGACACGGCCTCGTCGCACCAGCGCGCCTTCCTCATCGAGGTGATGGGGCGGGATTGCGGCTATCTGGCGTTGGCGAGCGGCGTCTCCGGCGGCGCGGAGATGATCCTGCTCCCGGAGCGCGAGGGGCCGACGCTGGAGGAGATCGGGGAGGTGGTGGTGGAGGCGTATGTGCGCGGCAAGGGGCACTGCATCATCGTCATCGCCGAGGGCTGGAAGCCCGGCACGCAGGCCGTGGCGGACTATTTGCGCGATCAGAAGGATGATCTTGGCTTTGACGTGCGGGTGACAGTCCTGGGGCACGTCCAGCGCGGGGGGCGTCCCACCATCTTCGACCGGCTGCTGGCGACGCGCATGGGGGTCTTCGCTGCCAACGCGCTCATGGATGGCGAGCAGGGCCAGATGGTCGCGCTGCGGGGCAACGAATTGCAGCTTGTATCGCTGGAGGATGCGGTAAAGCGTCTCAGGCCGCTGAGCAAGAATCTGTTGGAGATTGCCGGGCGGATGGACTGAGCCGGCTTATTTATCGCGTTGTAGGAGGCGTTGCGCCAGAGCGTGCAGCGCCTCTTGTGCTTCTCCCGTCCCGTGCGATTGCGTCAGCGCCCGCAGCGCCTGCTGATGGTAGGTCGCGGCCTGTGTTTCGGCATACGTGCGGCTACCCGCCTCGGCGAGGATCGCCAGCGCGGTATGGATCGTTTCCTCGCTCAGCGGCGCGTCGCCGGCGAGCAGTGGGGCCAGCGCGGGCGCGTGACGCAGGCCATGCAGGATCGGTAGCGTCTTCTTGCGGTTGCGCAAATCCGATCCGACCGGCTTGCCTGTGCGTTCGGGATCGCCCCACAGGCCCAGCAGATCATCCTCGATCTGGAAGGCCATCCCCAGCGCGTGGCCGAATTCGCGCAGCGCGGCGGTCTGTGGGGCGGGCGCGTCGGCCAACAGTCCGCCCAGCTCGCAGGCGAGAGCGAGCAGCGCGGCGGTCTTGCCGGCGATCATGGCGAGATAATCGCTCTCGGTGACGGTGGAGCGGTGCTCGAAGGCCATGTCGTGACACTGACCCTCGGTGAGCCGGAGCGCCGTTTGGGTGAACCGCTCCAGCGCGACGAGAGCGCGGTCGGCGGGGCAGCCGGTCGCGGGCAGGCGTTGCAGCGCGCCGTAGGCGAGCGTAAAGAGCGCGTCGCCGGCGTTGATGGCCTGCGCGTCACCCCAAAGCGGCCAGAGCGTGGGCCGTCCGCGCCGGGTGCAGTCGCGGTCCTCGATGTCATCGTGAATGAGCGAGAAGTTGTGCAGCAGCTCGACGGCGGCGGCGGCGGGCAGGGCGCGTTCCCAATCCCCGCCCTGGGCCTCGCAGCTGAGCAGCAGGAAGATTGGGCGCAGGCGCTTGCCCGCGTCGGTCTGTGTGGGGCGAAAATCGGCGTCCACCCAGCCGAGGTGGTAGTGCAACATCCCATAGAGCAGCGGCGGGGCGTCGGGGGGCGGCACGAGGGCCTCGCGCAAGGCTGTTTCCAGGGGCGGCAGATACCGGGTAAAAGGGTCCATGATTACTCCTTGGGTTGACCGGGGCCATCGTAGACGAGCGGCGTCTGGCGCAGGGCGGCGATATCGCCTGCGCCCGCCGCGAACATCGTGATTTGCAGCTGCCGCCGGAGGATCTCCAGCTGTTGCAGGAGCGCCTCGACGGAATCGGAGGCGGCGTGCAGCAGCGGGCGCGCCAGCGAGGTGAGCTCCGCGCCCAGGGCCAGCGCCTTGGCGAGCTCGACCCCGGTGACAAGGCCCCCGCTGGCGATGAGTGGGGTGGCGGGCAGGGCGATGCGCAGCGCGCGCAGCGCCTCGGCAGTGGGGATGCCCCACTCGCGGAAGGCGGCGGCGATCTCGCGCTGTTGGGCGGTGGGGCTGCGGTGCAGCTCCACCTGGCTCCACGAGGTCCCGCCGGCGCCAGCCACATCGAGCGCGGCGACCCCAGCCTCGACGAGCTGGTGTCCCACCGCCAGCGAGAGGCCCCAGCCGACCTCCTTGGCGATCACCGGGACGGGTAGAGCGCGGCAGAGCGCCGCGATTTTGGGCAACAGTCCGGCGAAGCGCGTCTGGCCTTCGGGTTGCAGGGCCTCTTGCAGCGGATTGAGGTGCAGGATGAGCGCGTCGGCCTCGGTCAGCTCCACGGCGCGGCGGCAGGCATCGAGGCCGTAACCGTAATTCAGCTGGACGGCCCCCAGATTGGCGAGCAGCAGGATGTCGGGCGCGTAACGGCGGAGCTGGAAGCTGGCAGCGGTGGCGGGATCTTCCAGCGCGGCGCGCAGGGAGCCGAGCGCGAGTCCCACCCCGGCGGCCTGGGCCGCTTCGGCGAGGCGGCGATTGAGCTGCGTCCCCGTGGCGGAGCCGCCGGTCATCGAGGCGATGAGCAAGGGGAAGGTCAACGACTTGCCCAGAAAGGTCGTGCGAGTATCCACCTGTTCCAGATCGAGCTCGGGCAGCGCCTGGTGGGTGAAGCGGTAGTGCTCGAAGTGGGTGGTGAGCTGCTCAAAGGCGACATCTTCGTGCAGCGCGATGCGGATGTGGTCGTCTTTGCGTTTGCTCGTCTCGTTCATAGTTCGATGCTCCATCCCGAACATCTTACCCCAACTAAAATGCAAGTCAACCTTGACTTTTTAGCTAGGAGATTATAGAATAGTTCAAGTGCAAGTTCAGGAGGAAGCAGATGAATAACCAATATACTGAAAGAGAACTCGAACTATTTGAAAAGATCAAGGCCATTATTGTGGACATTATGGCCCTTGAAGAGGATCAGATCCAGATGACCTCCAATTTCCGCGATGATTTGGGGGCAGATTCGTTGGATTTGGTCGAACTCATCATGGCCTTTGAGGATGAGTTCGGCGGGCAGATTCCCGATGAGGATGTCAGCCAGATCACCTCGGTGGCAGAAGCGGTTCGGTACGTGCAGGACCGCATGGAAAAGAGCGCCTGACGCGCAGTTGCGTTGTTAAAGGCCACCGGTGATACCCGGTGGCCTTTTTGTGATGCTCGTCGGATTGTTGGCGGATACCCATGTGCCCTACCGCGCGCTGGAGATTCTACCGGCGGCGGTGATGGCTTTGCAGGGCGTGGATGTGATCCTGCACGCGGGGGATGTGGACGATCCTGCGTGTCTTGCGCCGTTGCGGGCGCTGGCGCCTGTTCACGCGGTGCGGGGCAACTTTCACCTGTTGGATCTCTCGTCGGGCGGCGCTTCGTTGCCGGAGCACGTTGCTCTCACGCTGGCGGGGCGGCGGGTCGTGGTGACGCATGGGCATCGGATGGGGGCGGCCTCCCTGGTCTGGAAGGTACGCTACGTGCTGCGCCAGTTGCGTGGGTGCACGGGGGGCTTTCCCGCCTACGATGCGGCTATCGCGCGCACGCTGCTGCGGCGTTTCCCCAACGCCGATGTGATCGTCTTCGGGCACACGCATCGCTACTACGAGGCGCGGTGGGGGCAGACGCTCATCATCAACCCCGGCGCGGCCCTGGCGAGCGCCTACTTCAATCTCCCGGCGCAGCCGAGTGTGGCGCGGCTGAAACTTTTCGCCGGGGATCCGCCGCAAGTTACACGGGTTTTGCTGTGAAATGGTTTCGTAGGCTAAGTTAAAAAGTTAAAAAACCTTGACGTAAAATACCTCCTATGATATAATGTTCACGTAATCAGGCGCATGGAGGCGCCTCTTCTTATGGTGAGAATCAATCTGGCAGCGCTGGTACATGATAAAGTGGGTGGACAGCTGCGTGTGGCGTTGGATCTGGGGGATACAGTCATTGACCAATGGCAGCTAGCCTATCTATCGGGTGAGCTGCGGTGCGTGCGGATTGAGCAGGGTATTTTACTCCAGGGTGTGTTGGAAACGGAAGTGGAAGCCACCTGTATCCGGTGCCTGGATACTTTTTTTGCCCCGATCACATTAGAGATTGAAGATAATGTGGTCAATCTTCCAGGGATGCCCGTAACGCCGGAACGTCCGGTGCGGGTCAATGAGGAGGGTTGGGCGGATTTGACGCCGCTCATTCGCGAATATATTTGGCTTGGGCTGCCCATCAACCCCATTTGTTCCCCAGATTGTTCCGGGCTGTGCCCTGATTGTGGTGGGAATGTTGCTGCCGGACATTGTACCTGTGCCGATGCGCCAGACATTGACCCGCGCTGGCAAGTGTTACGCTCACTGTTGGATGAATCTTAAAGCTATGGGGACCTTTTAAGGAGGCCTATGGACATTGTTAATGAGCTCTTAGCAAAGGCGGATGTTCAGGGCTATCTCGCACTTGACGATATATTGGAAGCTCTGGATACAGCTGATTTAGACGATGATGCATTGGAAGGCATACTGGTGGAGTTGCGACAGGCCGGCATCGAGATAGATTTGGAAGGGCATGCCGAAGTTGAGGATGAGGACGAAGACGACGATGCTGTAATCGAGGATGACGTCTGGGAAGAAGAGGACTACAATCTCGATGGCATCGGCGTGGATGATACGGTGGCGCTCTACCTGCGCGAGATGGCGCGCGTGCCGCTCCTGAGTACGGAAGAAGAGGTTTCGCTCGCCAAGAAGATCGAGCGTGGGCGGGAGGCAAGCGGCCTCTTGCACAACAACGGCCACGATGGCGAAGAACGTGCGGCGTTGGAGCAGGAAATCTTTGTGGGGTTGGATGCGCGGGATCACCTCATCCGAGCCAACACCCGGTTGGTGGTAAGTATCGCCAAAAAATACATCGGGCGCGGTGTGCCCTTCTTGGACCTGATCCAGGAGGGCAATCTGGGCTTGATGAAGGCGGTGGAGAAGTTCGAGTATCAGCGTGGCTATCGCTTCAGCACCTACGCCACGTGGTGGATCCGCCAGACGATTACGCGGGCCATCGCGGATCAGGGGCGCACCATTCGCGTTCCGGTTCACATGAGCGACCGCATTCGTCGGCTCTACCGCCGGGCGCAGGAGATTGAGCAGGAGCGCGGCGTGCGTCCCACGCCGGAGGAGCTGGCTCTGGAATTGGATCTGGAGCCGCGCAAGGTGCAGTGGATGATGCGCGTTTCGTGGCAGCCGCTCAGCCTGGAGCGTCCTGTGGGCGAGGATGAGGACAGCGAATTGAGCAACTTCATCGAGGACGAGCAGACGCCCACGCCGCCCGACACCACCTATCATGAGATGTTGCGCGAGCGGCTTGAGGAGATCCTCTCGACGCTCAGCCCGCGCGAGGTGCGCATCTTGCGGATGCGCTTTGGATTGCAAAACGGGCGGAGTTACACGCTGGAGGAGGTCGGCCAGAAATTCGGCCTGACCCGCGAGCGCATCCGCCAGATCGAGGGGCAGGCGCTGCGTCGCCTGCGCCATCCTAGCCGTAGCCGCGAGCTGCGCGATTATCTGCGCTGAGGATGCCAGTGAAGCGTTCCATGATCATGCGTGACGTGCCGCTGCGCGGGGAGTGCGAGGCCCTCCCAGTGCGATGGCCCGTGTGATGCACGGGAAACGGCCATTTACCCGCCAGCCTCGCTGGCGGGTTTTTCTTATCCCTGGATTTTGTTATACTTGATGTGAACGTGTTCACGTTTATATGTGCTTACGTTATTTTGAAGGGGGTGCAATTATGAAAAAGAAAGTCCTGGTCGCTATCGGTTGGCCCTACGCCAACGGCGACCTGCACGTAGGACACCTGGCCGGCGCTTATCTGCCCGCCGACATTTATGCCCGTTATCAGCGTTTGATAGGCAACGATGTGTTGATGATCTCCGGCTCCGATTCGCACGGCACGCCCATCACCATGCAGGCGGACAAAGAAGGCGTGTCGCCCCGCGAGATCTTCGAGCGGTATCATCACCGCTTCCTCCATACGCAACAGGAGGTTGGGATCACCTATGATCTCTTTACGCACACCGACACGCCCAACCATCACCGGGTGGCGCAGGATATTTTCCTCAAACTCAAGGAGCGGGGCTATCTCTACACCGAGACGCAATCACAATACTACTCCGAGACGCTGGGACGCTTTCTGCCGGACCGGTATGTGGAGGGGACGTGCCCCCATTGCGACTTCCCCGAAGCACGTGGCGATCAGTGCGATAACTGCGGGCGGCTGTTGGATGCGTTGGAGCTCAAAGACCCGCGCTGTAAGATTGACGGCTCGACTCCGGTGGTGCGCGAGACGGAACACTTCTTCCTCGACCTCGCCCAGCTCGAATCTGTTGTGTTGGCCTATTTGGAGGATGACAAAGAGCACTGGCGTCCCAATGTCATCAAATTCTCGCAGAACTACGTCCGGGGTGGGCTGCATGGACGCCCCATCACCCGCGATATTGATTGGGGCGTCCCCGTGCCGCTGGAGGGCTACGACGAGAAACGGCTCTACGTCTGGTTCGAGGCGGTGATGGGCTATCTCGCCGCCAGCATCGAGTGGGCTGCGCTGACCGGCGCGCCTGAAGCCTGGAAGGAGTGGTGGTACGACCCCGACGCGCTGACCGTCTACTTCATCGGCAAGGATAACATCCCCTTCCACACCATCATCTGGCCCGCCGAGTTGATCGGGCTGGAGCGCCTCTACGAGGACGATCCTGCCAAGCGCTTCAACCTGCCGTATGACGTCCCCGCCAACGAGTTTATGAACCTCGCCGGGGCGCAGTTCTCCAAGAGTCGCGGCCACATGATCGCCATCTCCGATCTGCTCTCCCGCTACGATGTGGATGCGATTCGCTATTACATCGCCGCCATCATGCCGGAGACCAGCGACAGCAACTTCCTCTGGGATGATTTCGTGCAGCGCAACAACAGCGAGCTCGTCGGCGTCTGGGGGAACCTGGCGCATCGCGTGCTCTCGTTCACGCACAAGCACTTCGGCGCGGTGCCGGAGCCGGACGCGCTGGCTGATGTGGATCGCGAGCTGCTCGCGCAGATTGAGGCGGCGTTCGAGGCGGTGGGCGCGCAGCTGGCGGCCTGCCACTTCCGTGCGGCGCTCGGCGAGGCGCTGAATCTGGCCCGCGAGGCGAACCGCTACCTCGAAGTGAAGTCGCCCTGGGTGCAGCTCAAGACCGACCGCGAAGCCGCCGGCACGAGCCTCTACGTGGCCCTGCAGGCGATCAACGCGCTCAAAGTGCTGCTGGCCCCCTTCATCCCCTTCTCGGCGGAACGCCTGCATCAGGCGTTGGGATACGAGACCCCGCTCTTCGGCGCGCAATACATCGAGGAGACCGGGCCGGAGCATTACCGCTACGCCGTCTTGCGCTACGATGACGCGCAGGCCGGTGGGCAGTGGGCCTTCGAGTCGCTGCCGGCGGGCCGTCCCTTGCAAAAGCCGCAGCCGCTCTTCAAGAAGCTCGATGAGAGCGTCATCGAGGAGGAACTGGCCCGCATGGGCGTGTGAGTCAGCTCGCTGGATGAAAATTCGGGCTTGGCGTGCGTCTTCTGGATTGAAAGCGCTCGCGGTCGGGATGGCAGTCCCGACCGCGTATGCCTTGCTCATCGCTATCTTCACGCTCCCGGCGCTCTTTCGGTTGCGGGTTGGGTTGGTGGGTAACAATGTGGATAATTGGATCTTCTACTGGAACAACTGGCAGCTGGGGCAGGCGCTCTCCACCGGCGCGGATTGGTATTTCACCCCCTACTTGTTCTATCCCCAGGGCAGCTCGCTGCTGACGCATTCCAACTCGTTCTTGAGCTCGCTGCTCGCCCTGGCCTTGACCCCCCTCACTGGCCCGGTCGCCGCTTACAACTTGACCGTGTTGCTGGGGCTGTGGTTGCGCGCGCTGGGTATGTTCTATCTCGTGCGCGAGTTGACCGGCAGAACCGGCGCGGGCTTCCTGGCCGGAGCCATCTTCGCCTTCGCGCCCTACGGCTTGACGAAGAGCCTGTCACAGATGCATCTGGGGGCGCTTCAGTGGTGGCCGTGGGGCGCGTATTTTTGGGAGCGGGCCTACCGGCGCGATCAGCCCTGGGCGGCGCTTCTTTCTGGATTCTGCGCCGCGTTGACTTTGTGGACGGGGCTACATCTGGCGCTCCTCTGGGCGCTGTGGCTGGGGGCGCGGCTGCTCTGGCAGCTGGCGAGCGCGCCCGATTGCGCGTCGCGGCGGCGGCTGCTCCGCCTCGGCGGGCTGCTGGCGCTGGCGGCGTTCCTTATTAGCCTGCCGGTGCTCTTGCCGCTGTTGGAGAGTTGGGCGAGCTTATCTCAGGCCACGGCCCAGTTCGACGAATCCCTCACCGATCAGACCGATCTGCTGGCCTATCTGACGCCCCCGACGTACAATCTGCTGGTGGGGCGGCAGGTCGTCCCCATCTACGAGCGGTTCCTCGCCAATCGCGCCTCCATGCCTTATTTGGGATATACGGCGCTCGCGCTGGCGTTCTTGGGGCTGGTGGCCGGGCGGCGCGAGGCGTATTTCTGGGGCGTGACCGGCGGATTGTGGTTGCTGTTGGCCGCCGGCGCGCAACTGCGCTTCAACGGGCAGCTCTACCCCGCGCTGCCGCTGCCCTATCGCTGGCTAGGCGACCTCTTCCCGCTCTCCGCCATCCGCGCGCCCGACCGTTTCAATCTTCTACTCGGTTTCTCATTGTCTGTCCTGGCTGGTTGGGGCGTGGCCTGGCTTTGGGAACGGCGGCGCGCGTGGCTGCTGCCTTTGAGTTTCTGCCTGATCCTGGAATACGCCTATCTGCCCTTTCCCCTCTGGGAATTGCCGCCCACCTCGCCTTTTATCCACCAACTGGCCCAGGATGATGCGGTCTACGGCATCATTGATTATCCCCTGGGATATACCAACGCCAAGTTATGGCTCTACTATCAGACCCTACACGGCAAACCCACCCTCGAAGGCCATATCTCCCGCTACACGGCGGATACCTACGCGCGCATCACCGGCGATCCGCTGCTCCGGGCGCTCTATCAGGCGGCGGAGCGGCCCCCGCGCCTGGATTTCGATCCCGCCGGCGAGCCGCCTCCCTCGGCGCTCGGCCCGCTCTTGCGCGGCCTGACGGCGGATAACATCCGCTACCTGCTCGTCCACAAGCCCTACATGACCCCCGCGCAACAGGTGGTGCTGGATGAGGCGTTCCCGCTGCTTCCCATCTACGAGGATGCGCTCCTGGCCGCCTACGATCTGCGCGATCCCTGGCCGCTCTATGAGAATGCCTTCCCCTGGCCCCTGGGGGAGACGGCCTCCTTGCTCCACTTCTACGTCGCGCCGGACGCCGAGCTGCGTGAGTGGCGCATCCAGATGATTTTACGCCTTGAAAATCCCGTGGCGTTGCCCCTGGCCTGCGAACTGCAACTGTCCGGGGAGGGGCAGGTGTGGCTGCAAGAGACCTTCGCCCCCTTTGCTGAATCGCCGACGGCCTGGATTGGCGGCGATCTATGGCACGTTGCCTCACGGCTGATGTTGCCCGCGCTGCCCCCGCCCGGTCGCTACCGCTGGCAGTTGGACTGCGGCGCGGGGGCGCGTTATGAGGCAGAGGATGTCCTCAGCGTGTCCGCCGCCGGGGACGCTACCTACCGCCGCCCTGCCGCCCTGTCGTGGACGTATGGGGAGCTGCTGCGCTTGCAGGGCTATCGCCTGGCGCGCCACGGCTCGCACCTGGAAATCGAATTGCACTGGGAGGCGCTGGTGGCCCCGGACGCCGATTACAAAATCTTCATCCATCTGGTGGATGCCGAAGGGCGGCTGGTGGGGCAGGTGGATACCATGCCCTGCGCGTGGCATTGCCCCACGAGCGGCTGGCAGGCTGGCGACCGCGTCGTCGAGCGCCTCGCCCTGCCCCTGTGGAACCTTCCCCCAGGCGAGTACCGCCTGGCCGTCGGCCTCTATCATCCCCTCACACAGGAGCGGCTCCCCGTCGCTGCGCCCGATGGGGCGCTTTACCCGGACGCCTATCCGCTGTTGCCGACCCCCTGGCGCATCCGGGCGGAGTGAGCCTGGGCCTGTTGCCCCCTGAAAAATCTCCGCCGCCGCTTTTTATCCTTAGCGTCATGTGCTATAATCCGCCAGACAAGTGGGTGCGCTAGGTTGTCGTCAAGCAAAAAAGAGCGGCTGTGAGTTCACAAGGGCGGGGAGTGACCCCGTTTTTACAAATTAACTTGTGATAAAAACAATTTACAAGCCTTAAATTCAATGTACGTTGTATACATTCAAGTTACAGGTTCTAAATCCAAGTTACAGCTTTTATATTCAAGTTACATTGCGTAAATTCAAGTTACGGCTTCTAAATTCAAGTTACATTGCGTACATTCAAGTTACAACTTGTAAACTCAAGTTAGCCGGTGTAAATTCAATGTAGGCCAGGTTGCCAACCTGTCTTACGCTCAGGCTATTTTCTAGGGAGAGAGGGCAATTGTAGGCCAAAGAGGCCAGGGCCTTGTAGTGGCCCAGGCCCAAGACGTGTGGGGACAGTTCAGGGGTTAACCAGGCGATAGAAACTGGCGCTGTCGCCCTGGATCTGCA
>DAOTXC010000017.1:0-3518 GCA_034435555.1 Anaerolineae bacterium | reverse complement strand
TGCATGGGATGCTGCGCGGAATACATCGCGTAGCCGGTGTTGGAGTTGAGCAGCAGGAACTGGCCGTAGACGCGATAGTTGCGGTAGGTGAAGGGGGCGATGCAGGCGATGAGGATCAGCCCGGCGATGGTCAGGCGGATGATAGGGTGAGTAAGGGGGAGGGGGTGAGGGGGGGAGGTGTACACGTTAAAAAGCAGCCAAAGGAAGAGCACGGGAACCCAGGGAAGAATGGACTGGCGCAGGAGTGTGGCGATGCCCAGACTCAGGCCGAGTTGCTGGGTGAGTTTCCAGGAGATGCGCTGGCCCGCGCGCAGGTTGGCCCCGATGCGCAGCGCGACCTCCAGCGACCAGAGCAGCGTGGTAATGTAGAAGGTCTCGGTCATGATCGTGGCGGCGTACATGATGAAGTAGCCGTAGATGGCGGCGCAGCCTGCGGCGATGAGGGGGAGTGTGGGAGAGGGAGTGAGAGGGTGAGGGGGTGAGTAAAAGAATAAGGTTTTGGTCAAGCGGTAGACCATATAGGGAAGCAGGATGCCGCCCGCGACGGCCTGGAAGAGGCGCATCGCCAGCGGGTGCGCGCCGAAGACGGCGTAAACGGCAGCGACGATGAGGGAGTAGAGGAAGGACCAGTGTGAAGTAGGCGTGTTCGCTGGCGTGAAGGGATACCAGGCGCGCGCGAAGCTAAAGCCCTGCCCGGCAAGCAACCGCGCACCCAGCGCATCATAGGAGCGCTGATCCGTGAGCAAAGGCGGGGCATCCACGATGTTGCCGTAATAGAGCGCCACCACGACCCGCAAAAGCACGCTTATTATCAGGACGCTGATAAACGCGGAGGACGCAGATTTGGATTTTGGTTCAGCAACGCCTTTTTGTTTTTCGTTCAAGCGGGTTTGAGCCACTGCATCGTTCCCTTATCGGTAATCTCGCTGTGCCTGCACCCATACATAGATTCTGCCTCTTTTAATCAGCGCTATCTGCGTTCATCCGCGTCCCATTAGAACGCTGATAAACGCGGAGGACGCTGATTTGGTTTTAGCCACCGATTGTGTCTTATCCACGCTGAACATCCTTCAACAAGGCGCGAACGATGCGCTCCGCGGCATGGCCGTCCCCATAGGGGTTGACTACGTGAGCCATTGCCGCGTGAGCCTCGGCATCTTCTAGCAAATGAAGCGTCTCTGTGACAATCCGCGTCGAATCCGTCCCTACAACGCGGGCAGCGCCCGCCGCGACCGCTTCAGGGCGCTCGGTGGTCTCGCGCAACACCAGCACCGGCACACCCAGCGTTGGCGCTTCTTCTTGGATGCCACCTGAATCTGTGAGAATCACCGCGCTGCGTTTCATCAAGTTGACCAGCGTCAGATAATCCACCGGCGGCAACAAAAGGATGTTAGCGATACCTGCCAATTCGCGATGGGCCACCTCATAAACATTGGGGTTGGGATGAACTGGATATACCAGGGTAACATGCGGAGCCTTTGTAGCGATTTCACGCAATGCCTGACAAATGCGCAAAAACGGCACTCCGAAGTTTTCTCGCCGGTGCGCGGTTACGAGAATCAAACGCGAATCGTCCGGCAATGTCGCCAACGGGCTTTCCGCTGGCGGCGACCACGGCTGTTGCGCCACGGTCAACAAAGCATCAATGACGGTGTTGCCGGTGACTAAAATGCGCTCAGCAGGTATCCCTTCGGCTAATAAATTGGCCTGCGCCTGCGCGGTCGGCGCAAAGCATAAGTCACTCACATGATCAGTCAGCACCCGGTTGCTCTCTTCGGGGAAGGGATTCCAACGGTCGCCGGTACGCAACCCGGCTTCGACATGCCCCACGCGAATGCGGAGATGATGCGCCGCAAGCGCAGAGGCCAGAACTGTTGTCGTATCCCCCTGCACCAGAACCCAATCGGGACAGGTGCGCTGCAAGAGCGGCTCCAATTGCGCCAAAATACGCGATGCAACTTGCGAGGGCGTTTGTCCCGGCTGCATCAGATCCAAATCCACATCCGGTACGATATCGAAGAGCTCCAACACCTGATCCAGCAGCTCACGATGCTGGGCAGTCGCACAGGTCAAGACCTCAATCTGCTGAGGGCGCGCCTGTAACGCTCGCACAACCGGCGCCATCTTAATCGCCTCAGGACGTGTCCCCATAATCATCATAACGCGCAGCATAACCGCTCCTAAGTAATTTCCTCACGGCGACGGGTACGTACCCACGGAACACGCCCATGTTTGAGAAATGCTCGCAAGCCTAATCCCAATCGCCAGATAAGATAAAATGGGCCGTACAACAAGGTATAAAACAACCGACCTGGGGCGCGATCAATCCACAATCCCAGGAAGGGAAATAAAATCCATAAGCATACACACGCCAGCATCCACGACCAGGGCAACAACCAGGGCCATGCAGAAAATACCCCCTGGCCTATCCACAGGATCAAGGTCGCCAATGCCAACACGGAAAAAGGCGGAAAAACGAGCTCAAGCCCCATATCCAAGGCCGCCGCATCAAAGCGCCGCACCCCCAAACCCAAAAGTTTCAAGGCATATCGCCGCCGGACGGACTGCATGCCATCATACCAACGGAGGCGTTGCGTGGCAGCGTCGCCCCACCCAAAGGCAGCCTGTCCATAGGAAATGGCCGCCGGGACATAGACTGTTTTCAAGCCTTGGGTCAACAGAAACAACCCATATTCACGATCCTCAGTCAGAGAATCCGCAGGCCAACCATAGCGACGCAACAGCTCAACCGTAAAACACATCGCATCGCCCATCAGACGTCCCGAAAGTCCCAAATTGCTTTTGGCGCGATTGCGCAGCAAATTATTCAAACGCATGTCAACAGCCGCCAATGCCGCAAAATGGCTGTCATCAGGATTGACAATCACATGCTGGCCTTGTAACACTGCGTTGCCCTCATGGAGCGGGGCAACCAAAGCACGGAGAAACCCCGCTACCGGCTGGCTATCGGCATCCAAGACCACGATGGCTGTATATTCCCGCTCGCCGGCGAGAATCTGCTCCAAGAGCCAGGCCAATGCGTAAGCCTTGCGACCCCGTGGCCCTGTTTCACGCTCCAGACAGAGCGCTCCATGAGCACGCACTACTTCGGCGGTGCGGTCAGTACAGTGGTCTGCTACCACATAGACATCCCACAGCTCCCTGGGGTAGTCTTGCTTCGCCAGAACGCTCAATGTTGCGGGTAAGACCAATGCCTCGTTATGCGCGGGGATAGCAATGGCAAAGCGAGGCAAGGATGGTAAATCAGCGGTGCTAGACCGCATTCTGAAACGAAACGCACTAGCGATGAGCAGCGCGTAGTAATAGAGCAATCCAGCAAGCAGAAGCAGCTGTATCCCTCCCAAGACAGCCGCAAATACCCCGCGTAGCACGTCAGCCATAGACTTACTGCCCCCGCAGCTGCAACATCACCGGGACGGTCTGCAACAGGATGCGCAGATCCAGCCACAGGCTCATGTTCTTGACGTAGTAGAGGTCGTATTCCAGCTTGATCTTGG